>NZ_JCAIOM010000019.1:0-106082 GCF_059587025.1 Chryseobacterium sp. DZ-32 | reverse complement strand
AGGGTAAAAATCAAAGACGTTCACCCTACGCAAGCTAACTCAAGGTCGCTTTTATAAATATAAATGTATAAAAAATAATTTGGAAGTTAACACAGAATCTAAAGCCGGATGAATTTTAATTTTTTTGATAAAAGGGCTAAAGCCCATTCCTATTGAATTATACAGTACTGCAATGCCAAAATATTCCGGTTATCTTGATGTGAAAGATCTTAATACTTCTGTCATTACAAAGAATAAATCGGAAGCCAGAATCCAGAAGCCTGAACCAGAATCTCGTAACCCGGAACTCCAATGCATCATGCCCTTATTCTAAAGATATTTCCTGAAGTTCCACAATTTTCTTTTTCTGAGATAATTCAGGTTGTTTTCATTAGCGTAGGCTTCTCTTTCAAAAGAGATTCTTCTGTAAGCCAGATAACCGTCCTTCAGTTTAAAAAACCAGTAATAATATTCAATACCATAGAAAATATAGAAGAAAATAACGAGCATTTCCAGTTGCTGCCGTAAATGAATTTTTTCGTGATTGATCAATACATTATTTTCCTTATCTTCGGGTTTCCTAATGAAGATAAAGGGAAAGAGAGCGATGCCATTAATTTTTAATTTTTTTAAAGGCTTTTGGCATACAATTATCATAGTAACAAATATAAAAAGTTTTTTGACTAGCATTTAACTTATGGCCCATTATGACATCAAAGAAGGTGAAGACTTCTACTATAATGAACAGGGGTACAAGGTTTTTACAGAAAAATTCCATCTGAAAAGAGGATATTGCTGTAAAAGCGGCTGCAGACACTGTCCTTACGGGTACGATAAAAAGACTGATACATTCATTAAAAGTGATAAAAAAAATAAATAAAATGAAAAAATATATTTTTATTTTGTTGGCATCTGCTACATTAGGCTTAACTTCTTGTAGCCCTTTTCAGGTACGTTCGGATTATGCTGAAACCGCCAATTTCAATTCTTACAAAACCTATAAAATAAGAATTGATGATCTAAAACTGAATGATATTGATAAAGACAGAGTGCTGAATGAGCTGTCGAGACAGCTTCAGAGCAAAGGACTTCAGTCCGGAGAAAACCCTGATCTGATTATCAACGTAAAAGCAAATCATAAAAAGATTACTGATATCAATTCCTCTTCTCCTTACGGAATGTGGGGATGGGGCGGACCATTCGGATGGGGTGTTGGTATGAACAGAACATGGACAACCAACTACAATGAAGGCGCTTTGATCGTTGATCTTATCGATGCAAAAAGCAACAAATTGGTTTGGCAGGGTATCGGAAGCGGAATTTCTGTAGATTCTCCAAAAGCAAAACAGAGACAGATTCCAGAAATTATGGCTGAGATTATGAAAAATTATCCGCCACAAAGAAAATAAGATGTAAGTCATCCATTATATAGCCGGTACGTTTGGTATCGGCTTTTTTTATGGATAATTATTTGTTTTTTCCTGCAGATAACACAGAATTACACAGATAGCCGTGATATAGTCTTCTGTTATTTAAGTTTTGGCTGAAGCCAGATGATAAACGTCTTATTTTAAACTGGGCTTCCTTTGTCTACGTTCTGGATTATAGCCCGATCCTATTGAATTTACAATATTGAGGATAGATTATAGAAAAATCATAATTCAAGATATAAAAAACTGAATCGCATACGAAACCTCATCGTTCATCATCATTCATCATCCATCATTTATTACTCATTATGCATTACATACAGTGTGTTTAAAATTAACAATTTTGTAATTTTTTATTCACAAAAATTGTGGTATTCTTGCTGAAACTTTATATTAAATATTAATTATGAAAAAAATCATTTTATTTTCTGTATTTGCGGGACTTGCCCACGCCCAGGCTCCTGCAGGATACTACAATTCTGCCAACGGACTGAGTGGTGCAGCACTGAAAACTGAATTAAGCAGCATTATCACCAACGGACATATTGATAAAGGGTACAGTGGGCTTTGGACAGCTTATAAAACCACTGATATCGATAAGGACTATGAAAATGACGGAACCATCCTTGATATTTATTCTGAAAGACCAGCAGGTAGTGATCCTTATACTTATACTCCGGGATCTGATCAGTGTGGAACGTATTCTACTGAAGGAAATTGTTATAACAGGGAGCATATTGTTCCTCAAAGCCTATTCAATCAAGCTTCGCCAATGGTTGCGGATATTCACTTTATCAGAGCTACAGACGGGAAAGTAAATGGAATGAGAAGTAATTATCCTTTCGGAAAGGTAGGAAATGCTTCTTTTACTTCACAGAACGGATCCAAGCTGGGAACATCTGCTTCTTCAGGATATTCAGGAACGGTATTTGAGCCTATTGACGAGTTTAAAGGAGATGTGGCCCGTATGATTTTCTATTTTGTAACCCGTTATCAAAGCAAGCTTTCTTCTTTTTCGTCAGGAAATATGTTAGGAAGTTCTGCGTTCCCGGGATTACAGACATGGGAACTTAATGTCCTTTTGGCATGGCACAATCAGGATCCGGTTTCCCAGGCTGAGATCAAAAGAAATAATACTTCCTATACTTTTCAGGGGAACAGAAACCCGTTTATCGACAATCCAAATTATGTTAACCTTATCTGGGGTTCCCAGCAGCCTTCAGGTGATACCCAGGCGCCTACTACAGCAACAGGTCTGAATGTTTCAGGAACAACTTCCAGCAGTATTTCTCTGGCTTGGAATGCTTCTACCGATAATGTAGGAGTAACAGGATATAATGTTTACATGAACGGAATTCTGCAAACTACGACAAGTTCAACTTCTACAACCATTTCAGGGCTTACGCCTTCTACAACTTACAGTTTTTACGTGGTAGCAAAAGATGCAGCTGGAAATTCTTCATCGAACAGTTCAACAGTTTCCGGTACTACTAGTTCTGGCGGTACTACTCCGGGTACTAGCTGTGCCAATGAAAATTTTGAAACCATTCCTGCAGCCAACTCTACTTATACAACCAGAACATGGAGCAATGGCGGCATTTCCTGGAGCGCAACGGATGCAAGAACAGACCAGACCATTAACAATAAAGCAATTACGGTAAGAAACGGTTCTTTAACTTCCGGCAGTTCTGCAAACGGTATTGGTTCTTTAACAGTAACTACACAGCTTAAATTCTCAGGAACCAATGGTACTTTTGATGTAAAAGTAAATGGAACAACCGTAGGAACTATTCCTTACAGTACTTCATCTACAACCACGACTATCAATAATATCAATATTTCCGGAAATGTAGTGGTAAGCCTGGTTAATACTTCATCAAGTAACAGAGTTGCTATTGATGATCTTTCATGGACATGTTATTCAGGATCAACAGCAAGAATGGCTCAAAATACAGCAGCAGAAACTACATCCAACAGTTTTAAAATATCTCCTAACCCTGTTACCAATCAGGAGATTTTTGTAAAAGGAGATCTTCAGAAAGTAAAAAAAGCCGAGATTTATAACCTTCAGGGGAAAACTCTTCAGACAATTGACCAGCCTTTCAGAAATGGAAATTCTATTAAAACCAGAAATCTTGGCCAGGGAGTTTATATTTTGAAACTGGATCAGGTAACGATGCAGTTTATAGTGAAATAGTTCAAATAGTCATTTGATATAAAAAATGCCGGTTCTTTTTGGACCGGCATTTATTTTTTTTAACTCTCGCAGATTTTACTGATTGAGCAGATCTTTGTAACGCAGAGATTTTATTTTTCTAATGTTTTATTTTAGAGGACAAAGAGGAATCAGCAAGCTGATCTGGCTAAGCAAATGGTTTAATTTCTTTGCTATATTCTTTTAGTTCAGGGAGATTTTATCCAGGTCCGGATATCCTGACCCTTTCAGAAGGTCTTTCCATTCTTTATTTCTGAACACGAAGAGGTTGCAGCGGTATTCGTCCGGTCTGTTATCTATTTTGGTTTCGCAGTAATAATAGAGCATATCTTTGCTTCTCCAGATCGCTACTTCCTGTCTGAGTTTGTTATGCGTCCGGATGATCTCATTATCTTTAACTTCAGATTCAAAACCTTCCCGAATGGTATCAAAACTAGGTTTCTGAAGTGTCTTGTTTAAGCTTTCCAGAAGTGCTGTTTTTTCCTGCTCTGTATAAATATCAAGCTGATACATTCCCAGTTCGTCTTCTTTTTCATTGGCAAGCGGGCCAATTTCCTGATCTACTTTTCCGAAATGTAAAATTACTTTGTTTGTATTTTTATGATTTTTTCCTTCCAGATCAATTCCGTTGAAGTGCAATAATTCTTTTGAAGCAAAAGCCAGCTTTTCATTTCCGATCAGGGTAACTTCACCGGTACGGACGGCTTCTTTTGCTGTTGCTCCGGCAGATTTTAAAATATCGTTGATATTTTGTCCTGCTTTCAGTTTAGCAAGATTGAATGGTTCGGTCTGAGTACTTCCTTCTGTTTCAACCAAAGACTCACTTTCTTTATTTTTCTGCTGGTCGCATGACGCAAAGCTCAGACAGATTACCGCTGTTAATACATATTTCAGATTTTTCATAATGTTAGTGTCCGGTTATCAATAATAAAACAGAAAAAACAGGATTCAAGTATCCGGAAAACGTTTTTTATTCATTTTTTAACTTCAAATTCCTATTTGTTTCATGAATATAAAACGCTTATATTATTTCAAATTCTTCTTTTCCTTCAGGTATATAAAATGAAATATCAAGCATCAGTTCTTCTTCTGTTTCAGGATTTTCCAGATATAAAGCAGACTCTCCGTTTATTTTTTTTAAAAAGGCAACTCTATTCTCTGCACATACAAACATTACGGCATCTTTGGAAACAGGCTGTATTTTAAATCCGGACTTGAAATCTTTTACAAGATCAGTAAAGCGTTCTTCCGATTCTGCTTTTGACAGATACATAGAAGCAGCCATATTTTCTTCTCTTCTGGAAATTGATTTCTTATAATCTTCAAATTTATTTTCTCTTATTAATCTTGATATATGATCATAAGCCTGCTCCAGTTTTTTTCTGCTGTCTTTAATATCCTGCAGGTTTCTCCCGTTCTGCCATGCCGAAAGCTGATAAGGAACTTCAGCTTTAAAGGAGCCAACATATTTGATAACCTGTTTCTTTTTGTCTTCAATAGCCTCTGAATGATAGTCTCCAAACTGTTTATCAAAAACAAAATCATTAGCCACATCAAAAAGTTTGACATTAAATTTCAGTTCTGATTTAGGATGCAGCTGTACATCGCCAATATTAGGTAAAATGGTTGCTGATATCGTCTGAACACCACTTTTCAATATGGCAAAATTGATAGGAATATTGGTGGCAACCTGTCCCTCAACATTCATATGAATCACAGGATAATCATTAATCCTTATTTCAAACAAACAGGCTGATGCACTGAAGTCGATCATATAATAAGGTTGTTGTATCATAATTTTAGTTTTTAATGATTTTAGACCAGTCTGTAAACATTTTACTGATGGTATTGGTATTGATGATGCTAAAACAAAACATTCCAAGGAAAATAGCGCTCCAGCACCACGCAAGTTTAACTCCGTTTTTATCTGTTATAAAAAAAAGAATGAGCATGGTAACCGTTCCAAAAAAAAAGGTGAAAAGCAAGGTATACAGTATTGCCTGAATGATATACATATTGAATTTCAGTTTCCTGAACACCCATCCTATGATACTCACCACCATAATCAGTCCTATAGGAAGAAGCATCGCCCCAAACAAAACAATTTCGGGTTTTTCCATCAGTATATTTTCATATCCGAAAAATGTATTAAAACTGAACTCCTTCATAATGTTTTTCCTGATTTGAAACGTCTAATAGGGTTTTGTCTTTATAGCCCAGCATTTTTGCCAATATAACATTGGGAAACTCATGAATTCCTATATTATAGAGGTTTACACTGTCATTGAAAAATTCTCTTCTGTCTGCTATTTTATCTTCCATTCCGGAAACTCTTTTCTGTAGTTCCAGGAAGTTATTGTTTGACAGCAGGCCGGGATAGTTTTCTGAAACAGCAAAAAATGATGAAAGTGCTTTTGATGTCTCATTGGCAAGCTCTGTTTTTCTGTCGGAATCATTGGTGTTGTTATAGGAAGTTCTTAGTTCTGTCAGTTTGGTAAGCAGGTCTTTTTCATGTGCCATAAACTGTTTGGCAACATTAACAAGGTTTGGAATTTCGTCTGCTCTTTGCTTCAAAATAACATCTATATTCCCATACGCTTTTTCCACATTGAATTTCAGCATGACAAGCTTGTTATATAAACTGATGAAAAAAGCCACGATGGCCACGATAAGAAAAACGGCGATAACAATTGCTACAATTTGATTCATTATTGTGATAAGATTAAAATCATTACGATAAGTATAACGATACAGGTGACAATAAATGACCTCAACAGGGGCTGGTATTTATTCCAGACTGAAATTCCTGCAACAGTGGTAATTCCTAAAAGCTTATGCCCTGTATCTTTTCTGATGAAAGCTTCTCCGTTTCTTGAATCGGCAGCTCCCACCAGAAGCATTTCCTGGCCGGATTTAAGCAATGTTTCCTTGTATCTTTTCTGTCCGTTATAACTTACATTGGTTTCTTCGATGAATATCAATTCTATGCCTTCGGGATGTATTTCAATGGTTCCTGAATCATCCTGCATCAGAAAGAGATTGCACTGGGTTTCTCTATGAATTGTTGTATAAGAATTTTTCCCTTCTTTATCTCTGGTTACATCTTCAATTGTATAATAATATCCTATGCATTCTTCTCTTGCAACGGGAGAAATCAAAGGTTCTTTCATAATAAGTTTTCCCTGAATTTCTACCAGCCCCATGGCCACAGATTTTATTTTGGATGTGGGTAATGATGCCTGAATTCTTAAAAATCTTTTTCTAGAATTAGGAAGTAGTAAAATAACTGCAATGACAGAAAGTATAACTAACGGTAAATACGTAATTACTTTTTCTGCATAATAATCATAATTATCCATCAATAAAAATCTGCTATGAAGTATACGTTTTTAGCAGGTGTACTGCTGCTGTTTCCTGCCCGTCTGCCGTCTTCACCTGATTGTCTACAATATAGAGAACAGAGGAAGTATTGGGTTTATTATTGGTGTATTCATAATATTGTACCAATACCATTGTTTTACCTTTCAGATCCCAGGCATAGGCTGCATTTCCCAATATTTTACCTTCACTGTTCTTTGCAGGAACTCCTGCAAGAACTTTAGGATTTTTGTATTGTGATTTGAGATAGGCTAAAAGATCGTTACCTGCAGCAGTATCTTCCAGTTCTATTTTCACGCCTTTAGTAAGCCTTTCTGTAGTATTGTTAATAAGTAATCCTACGGTGGAGTTTTTTACATTATTTTCTTTCTGTTCGGGAAACGATATATTTCCGAATTTATATCCGGAAACATCTTTGGTATAAGCTACAGGCAATGTAGTTACAATTTCCCTTGCTTCTGTCTGATATTTGGTGTCTTTCAGAACTTCTTTATATCCTTTGGAAAAATCTATTTTTTCCAGATCTGTCTTTTGTTGTGACTGGCATGATACAAACATGATAAAACACAAAATTATTAAAACTATCTTTTTCATATGATCTAATTTCTTATTAACGGAATATCGGCACTGAATCCGAAAAGTTCTTCAAGACTTTTGATGACATCAAATTTAGGTACAATTTCGTTAAATTTACCTTCTGCGATAATACCTTCGTCTTCTGAACTTCCTTTAAGTTCTGCCGGTTTTTTACTGCCACCTCTAGGTATTTTCTTTTTTGCAGACATTCCTACTTTTCCTTTAATCACATACTCAGCGTTGAGTCCATCAAATCCTAATTCCGGGCGGTAATTTAATCCTTTATCATCAAATTTCACACCATGCCCGAATGTAATGGAAGCTGATCCCTTTCCGCTCATTTCAAAATATCCTTCTACTTTCACAATGACAAGATTGGCTTCTGCTTTTGCCCAAACCCCTGCTTTTAATTCAATTTTAAGGGTATTTTTAGCTTCTATTTTTCCTTGCTTATCACTTTTTTCGCTTACAGTATTGAATGAAAAACCAATTGATGTTTTGATTTCACTTGAAATAACAAGATCAATGTAAACATCTGAACTCAGTTTAGCTCCGAAATCATCATTCCCAAACTCAACTCCTGTATTCATCTGGTCTTTGATCACTCCATACAACCTTACAGCACCTGGTGCTGCGGTTCCACCACTCACGGCTCCTGCCACCAGTCCTACAGCTGTACAAAGGAGGTCTATTGTAACTTCTAATCCTATCAGGGGTTCTGCATTAAAAGATATATCAACCTTTGTTCCTAATCTTTCTATTTCGGTATTTTTCTGTTTGGCTCTTTCTAAAAACCATTCACCTTTTAGATTAATATTAGGAGGCTTGATTGCGAAAGTTACCGGAAGACCTTTAAAACCTATATTTCTAACCTGTCCTTTAGTTTTGTTGGTAATACCGTCAGACATTGCTCCCATTGATCCGAAAAGATCATAAAGCTTTTTGAATTTTGTCTCGTATTCTCCTTTAACTTCCTTACTTTTCTGAAAACTGCCGCTTCTATTCTTTTCCCATTCACTTTTCAGGCTGAATCCGAAGGAAGCATCCTTTTGTTTCCATCTTCTTTCAGCACCTATTTTACCGGCTTTAGCCTGTAAGTCTTTATGTTTTGCCGCTGGCTGGTTCTGCCATTTCACACTCAGTTCATTGGTAAGATTAACGAAGAAAGTAAGTGTCCATTTAATGTCCGGGTAAGCTTTGATTAATACGGTTGTTCTCTTTTCATTGCTAAAATACCTGCATGTATGTGCGTGAAGATGGAATTGATTGGGAGTGGTCCACATCGGCCAGATATATTGTATAGGAAAAGCATTGAATTGTGATAGATCTGAGTATACTCCATAATTAAATGATGGTGTGGTAAATGTTTTTACAGTATCTCCTTTATCTATTGCCTGCCCTACATCTACCATCAGGACCTGTTTTTTATGTTTCCCTTTGCTGTCTCTGAAGCATTCATTGGTTTGAAAACCGGTAACATCAATCGTTATATCTTTCTTCATGGATACACTAGGTGCTGTCACTTCATAGTTAACCGTTTGTGCATCATGGGCATTGAATACAAATGAGATGTCTACTCTACGGTTATTTTCGTAGTCTTTCTCATTTTTATATTTTATATTATCTCTTCCTTTTTTATCGTCAGTAGGATCTACTTCTCCTTTTCCCACAGAGATGATTCTTCTTGGATCTAATCCACCGTCTGCAAAGAATTTTTTGACAACATCCGCTCTTCTCTGGGAAAGACCTTTATTGTAATTCTGCTTTCCGATTACACAAGCGTAGCCACTCAGATTCATGGTGGCATCTTTATGTTCTAAAAGGAATTTGAGTACATTATTCAGGATGGCGACTCCATCTTTATCAATTTCTGTAGAATCGAATTTATAAAAGATGGTTCTTTTAATATGTTCCTGAAGCGCCGGTGACTGTATTTGCTTTATACCATTACCATTATCAAAAACTTTAACGGTTGTATTATTAGCCTTTCCGTCTTTTATTTCACTTTCTGTGATTTTGATCACTTCAAACTTACAAGGTTCCAGTCTGACGGAATTTACATCCGGCTTATACACTTTAGTTGGTGTCTGGTTCTGGGCTCCGTTGGTATTGGTAGTAACTACTTTATTTTTTACATTCAGATAGATGGCATGAAGGTCATCTCCAAGCTTGTCTTTAATGTATTTTTTGGATGCAACATCTTTTACTTTAACATAGAACTCCTCTACATTCTGAATATTGTCCACATAAGCCATCCAGGCAAAGGTATTTTCTATTTTCAGATTCACTTCACCGTCTATTACCTGTACATTGTTATAGGTATGCACCAGTTTATCTGCTTTTGCGGACTGCTGATTCCACAATTCAATGCTGACTGTATTTCCATTGAGTCCTTCCGTCACGAGGTTCAGATGAACGATATGCCCATAGGAAATGTATTCGTTTTTTTTATTGTTTTTGATGCTTTTGCTGTTCTTCTGGGTAGACCATTTGCTGCTTACAATTTTGGGCTCACACCAGCCTTTTACAAATAGTCCTGTATTACCTTTAGGGTCTCTTACTCCTGAAAGACTGGCTTCAATATAAAACTGATAGCTTCCGCAGTACTGCTTACCAATTAAAAATTTATATCCTGTAGCAGAGGTTATCTGATTGATGATAATTTTTTTGCTACTGTTCTGCCTCATCCAGGTAAGAGGTTTCTTTTTGTCGGCATCTGTGGTGCCCGGCAGCCATTCATCCACACCAAACTGCACCCACTGATCCGGTTTTATGGTAATCCTTTGCCCTAATACAGACATTTTGGGGTAATACAATCCGCTTACAACTTTTATTTTTTTTACGCCTTTTGCCATTTTCTTATCATTTAGATTGCACCATCCTGCCCTCCTCCTGAAGGCTGGTCGTTATACATTTCTTCGGAATCTACCAGTGGATTGATCTGCTGCTGAACATCTTTGTCTGCATTTTTAAAGTTCTGCTGGCTGGCTTCTGCTCTTTGCCCGTGGTCTATAATCTCGATGCATGGCGTTCCGGCAACAGCACACACGGCTTTGCTGTCTTCCACAATGATATATCCGCCATTGCTGAGCTGTACTTTATCATAAAAATTCTGCCATTCTGTAACCATAATTTTACATGGTGGAGGCGGACCTCCCATTTTGGTACAGTTTCCGAATGTGTTTTTTTCAAATGTGTCTGCTCCTATTTCTTTCGTAGTAACGATCAGTTTTTTGGAAGCGCTTTTATCATTGGCATATTCTTTTTGGTGTGTAAGTACTTTGAGCTTGTCCGGAGCCTGTCCGAACTGGCATTTGCATAGGGCGCCCTGTACTACAATATGTTTTTCTGCCATATTAATTTTATCTTTAGTGAAATGGTAATTTAGTTTTCATCAATTCCTGAAACTGATACTGAAATCTTTTTCTCTTCCTGCAGCATGATACTGCATTCCAGGTAAAGAGATTCCGGAAGTGAAGTTTCTCCTTTCAGATAGCTTATGAGTCTGAAAGTTCCTTCTTCATTCATCACAGGATGATCTTCTATAATCAATGAAAAAGGTGATTTTCTTATAAAATCATCAATATTTCTTTCGTCATATAACTTTCCATATCCTTCTATGGTAATCAGGCCGGTTTCTCCTTTCACCGGATCTGTTTCCAGTGTCAGTTTATATGCAGGTTCAATGGCATTATCTGTTACCGGAAAGGTTTCTGTCATCTCAGTTCTATATTCATTTCCGAAACGCTGATATATTCCAAAAAATAATGAGCGGATGAAATAATCATTTTTAATATACAGATTGATTGCTTCGGGCTGGCTGATCACTTTTTCAATCTTTCCGCAGTATTCGTCTACCGTTTCGCCATCAAATTCTTTATAGAGTTCTTCTTTTACAGCTGGCCATCTTTTGGAAAATACCTCTGCATTTTCTACGGTTTCAAACCTTCCATGTTCATCTGTACTGATCTGTAAAGGATATAAGATCCCGGAGGTTCTGTAAGCGAGCAGATCTGCAATTTCATTCACTTCTTCTTCGTTGAGATAGAGTTTTGATGTTCTGTCTATCTCAAAAAAATGATGCCCTTTTTCTGTTTTCAGCCAGCGAACTGATGTTTCATATTTTAATTCGTTTTTCGATTCTCCTTTTTCAATGGTAATAACGACACTGTATCTTCGCACTTTGTTTTCAGGCTGAAGAGTAAGGCTGTTTCCTTTTCCGAATTTAACCAGACTCTTTTGATCAGCAACCGCTGTTCTCGGAACAAAAAGCTCTTTCTGCCCGTTGAGATTGATCAGAATCATATCTTTCACAGCACAGTGGTTATTATGGAAGAGTTTTAATGCATCTTTATCCAGCCCGTACAGCAAGGCTATACTTTTTAAAGTTTCATCTTTCTGAACGGTATGTATATTATATTTCTGCATAAAAATGTTCCTGCTTCAATTTCTTTCTTGGTATAATACTCTTATTTAAATATTTAATGGATAACTCTTGTTCTGTTCGGTCTCGGATCCATACCTATTTTTTCTCTTCTTGCTGACCAGTGAAGGTAATGAAGACGAAGGAATCTCAAATCGTTCTGTTCTTTTACTTCTTTCTGATAAGCATCCTGACGGTCTTCCGGGACTTCGTTTCCACCATAAGCATCACGCAGCGCTTTAAAATGTTTGAAGGCATAAGGTTTGCCATTTCCCATCACATAAGTTCTGAGACGGTCTTTTATTCCTATTAAAAACTGATCATTCAAAATGGAATATTTATCATCAGTCATTTTTTTCAAGGTGATAGGAAGATTTTTCTCAATGCCGTATTCAGCCATAAAATGTAGAGGAATATAGCTGTAAGTTTTCAGCAGGTAACGGGACCCTCTCAATGATAAATAGAATCCGGGGGTAATGGTAAGCATATCTTTTTCATACCAACCTTCTGATACGAGTTCTGCTTTTAATGCTTCTAATTTGGAACTGGTTGTCCAGGATGTTTCCACTTCCTCCCACGTTTCCTGTCCGTTTTCATAGGCACCTCCGACGTCGCAGTGTACACCTGGGAATGTTTTTTCGATTCCGATATGTACTCTTGTAAGGTCAAAGTTTTCTCTGTGCTCATCGGCTGCAATAAAGTGAACTACAGTTTGGGCTTTTCCGATGTCATTCAGGCTTAATTCTTCAACATCGTTACTGAAATTGGGCATTGGTGACAGGTATTTTGAATAGGAAGAAACGGTATCGTAAATCCCCAGAAATCTCACTTTCAACACATCAACTTTTAAACCTGCTTCTTCGAGTTTAAGACCGAGATGCCCCCATTTTGGAAGTTCTTCAGAATCAACACTTTTTCCATCATCATCTGAATAGGTGGTCACTGAAACCGCTTCATTGGCGACGGTGCGTGAACTGGCTTTATATTTTGCTTTTCCGATTTCGTATACAAAATTACGTGCGGCGGCAGCTCCACGGCTGAATCCGAATACATCGAAAGTAAGTACCGCAATTTTATCAGCTTTCTTTTCTGCTTTAATGGTTTTCACCTTTTTTACAATTTCTTCGCAGCCTTTTCTCACTTTTGATCTGATCCCGGTTTCTCCGGTCCCGAAAGCGTATCCGAGCGTTGCATCTCCTTCTTTATCCAGTGTACCGATACCTTCTATATAAATCCCGAAGTTTTTATCATAGTTATCCCACATGCGGGCTACATTACTCCAGTCATTGTTATAACTGGTATTGTCTTTAGCTCCACCACCATGTTTTTTATGAGCATCTGTCCCTTTCCTTCTCTCTTCCGTATTGGTTTTATTATTCAGGGTTCCGTCAAAAAAAATCCCAATGGTAATATCCAGTACTTCCTCTTTGGATACAGATGGTGTATAACTTCCAAATTGATTGTTGTGCATCGTTCTTGTTTTTAAATTGACTGAGTGAATATTATCATTCTATCTTTCGGGATACCCTTATTTTTGCTTTGGTAACTGCCAGTTTTTCTTTTTCAGATTCTAAAGAGACCAAGACCTTTGTATTGTCTTCGTTTACTTTAATGGTCAGATCAATATTTTTGTCTTTTCCCGATTTCTGAAACAAATCAAATATCTCTTTATCATCAAAAGCGTCTATCCATACTGCATACCTGTTGTTGTTCTTGTCTTTCCAGTACAAACCGCAGAATTTTGGGATAGCCCTGCTTTTGTACGTATTCTCTTTCAAGCTTTGGTCAAAAAGGTTTTCCTGTTCACCGTTGTAACCGGTAAAACCAAAATCTATCCAGGTGGCTCCTTCAGGGAGAATCACGGAAGGTTTCCAGCTGTATCTTTCCCGATAAACGTTATAAATATCTGCTGGCGGATAGCCTTCTTTTTCAATTTTCTCACGAATTTCCGGCTTGAATGTCTTATAAGACGGATCTTTCAACATTCTTTCTGCAAAGCCTTCATTCAACATATACTGAGCATTATCGTATGCTTTTTCTTTGGTGATAATGGTATCATGAGCCTGAAAAGCACCTACTTCTTTCTGGTTTCCCGGACCTTTCATCCAAAGCACAACTCTTCCTTGTGGAGCTAATCCTACCACAAAGGAATTGTAAGTAGATTTCTTTTTTGTGTCCTGGTCTACAAACCCCTCATCCAAAAGTTTTTTGATCTTTTCTTTATCCAGGTCCCATTTTCCGGTGTAGAATTTATTTTCTACCAAAGAATACCATGTAAATTCCAGTTTATAGGGCGCACTCATGCTTTCGGTATTAACGTTCATGGTACCGCCTTCTTTACCCCAGCCTGTATTCTGTGTTCCCCAGATGGCATCAAAGCTGTAGGTAAAACCATCGGCAACAATAGCACCTTCATAGACTTCCATCGGGTATTCCTCCGGGGCAGAAACGGTTCCCAGCCAACTGTATTTTTCTTCCATTTTTTTATTCTGACAATTCGTTAATGAAAAACACCATATAAAAAGAATCAGCAGGTTACATTTACTTATGACCATGGGACATAATCTTCTTGTTACTCGCTAAAACCAGATTTTCCTTATGTGCTTCCACATTGATTTTCTTTGCTATTTTTTCAACCTTTTTTCCTACACTCAGATGGTAAGAATCTTTAACTGTTATGCGCAGGTTGGTTGCTGTTTTGATGATTGCCATATCAGAAGAGTTTTGATTTTTCAGCACTGTTGAATTCTACAATCTTTCCGCTCTGCATGGTCATATTTTCCAGTTGACTGAACATGGAAATTTCACCTGCAATTTCATTGGAGGTTTCAGATTGTCTTTTGAATTCTTTTTCAATCATTTCCGTTCTGGTATCGGAAGTTTCCGTAATATCTCCCGAAGCCGTAAGTTTCATATCTTTTCCTGCGATGGAAACAATATTATCGTTGGCTGTACTGGTAATACTTGCTCCTGCGCCTATAGAAATTTCTTTTCCTGCAGTAATGTTGATATTATCACCCGCATTCAACGTAAAGTTTTTAGGGGCTTTCATACTGATATTTCCCTGTCCGTCCATGTAATAGGTATTACCGCTTGGATCAAGAATGGTTACACTTCCTTCTTCATCATTCATCAGTATCCTGATTCCGCTTCTGGTTTGAATAGACTTAAGGTGATTGTTTACGCCGCCGCCCAAAGCAACTCCTCCATGGAACATTCCTCCCATTACGAAAGGTCTGTCCGGATGGCTGTGCACAAAATTAACCATCACCTGATCCCCCACTTCCGGAATGGCTACATACCCACGGTTTTGGGTAATCTGATCTGTTCCTCCGGCATCTGGGCTCATCATACGGATAAAATGAGTGGTATCATTGGTCTGCCAGTCAAATCTTACCTGTATTCTTCCCTGTCCTTCGGGATCCGTATTGGAAATTACGGTGGCAGTTTGTGGCTCAGCTTTCGGAATGGTGTATTCCGGCTTTGGAAGAAACCCTGTATCTGCTGCAATTCCTACGAAGCTTCCTTTATAATGACCTATTGTGTCAATCTCATGTTCTGATTCCGTAATCATTATCCTTGTGAAATAAGAGGTTTCATTGGAATCCTGTTTACGCATCTGGACGTCTGCTACGCACCCCGGGTGAAGGAAAGGAACCGTTGTATTTCCTGAAACGGAAAAAACATTCACCGCCTCACTTCCTGAAGCGCTTTTCTGCGAATACTCCACATCCAGGTGTGTGGCAGCTTTGATAGGAGCAATCTGTAAAGCCGGTGTTTTATAAATAGTTTCGTTATGGCTGTATGCTGTTTTTGCAAGATCACTCACATGTTTGATGGGTGTAGACCCAGAAGTCAGCTTTTCATTTTTATTACTGTTATAACCGTAAAATTGTGGTTTGGTGTGTACCGCTTTCAGCTCAACTTTAATTTCATTGGCGCTGCTTCCGTAAGTAAGGGTAATAGGTTTATTCTGAGCCGGCAGTTTTCCGAAATGTAAAACTTCACCATCGTAGTAGAATTGTTCACCGTATGCTTCGGCCATTCTTGCCAGATAGTTATAATGGGTTTCATCATACTGGCTGCTATAGATGATCTGAGAGAAATTATTGGCATCTACCCTGATATCAAAACGGCTTTTATCAATCCCTTGTTTGATCACTTCTTCTGCAATAATTCCGATATTAACCGGCTGGCTTCCTCCAAAACTCTGGATGTGTGGTGCTCCGTCAAGAAGGATGGTCGGACTGTAACCTGTAAGTACAATATTTCCCAGACTCATATGCTCCTGACTGAATCCTACTCCGGTAATCACTCCCACAAAAGTTCGTTCCGGACTGTTATCTATATCTTTATAGGAAATAACCGCCGTAAGTCTTTTTCCGAGAAACTTGTTAGCTTCCTCCAGTGAGTGGGTCTGTCTGTCTCCCAGGGTATCGTGTGCCAGTGTCAGTGTAAATTCGTGATGTCGTCTGGTACTTTGTTTAAGCTTGAAATGCTTGTAGTACTTGATAATTTTCCCTTCTATGACAAGAGAAAGCTTTACCAGACGGTTGATACCTGTGTGATGGTTTTCGGAAATACCATCTGCATTCTGCGTCGGACGAAAAGACGCCGCTTGTGAGTTTCCAGGTGTATTTGACATATTTTTAGTGATTTGATTTGTTTTTTAAACGATTATTCAACAGAAAGAGAGTTTAAAAATTAAAAACAAAAATCCTGTAGAATATAGTCCTAGGTAAAAAAAGACCGTCTTGTAAGGACAGTCTTTTATTTCTGGCTCATGAAAGACTTAGCTCATCGGCCAAAGTCCGTCATAAGATGAGTTTCCATATGTGATGCTTTCAGCACTTACTACAAAGCTGATCAGCATATTATTGCTATCAATGGCATCAAAGTCTACTTCATGCTGGATAACATATCCGTTTTCCCATTTCAGAGAGATCAATGTTCCCTCTTCGTGAGATTTATTAAAGTTGATTTCCCCGCTAGTTGGTTTGTATTTACTGTTTAATAAACTTTCTAAAACATCAGATTTTTCTGTTGCTTCAATTGTTACTTTGATCAATGCGTTTGACGGGTCAGAGGCTACACGTCCTGAAACATCTGTAGATCTTGACACACTATAGTTAAGCTTTAACAACTTCTGACCTTCACCTCCATTGAATTTTAAGATTCCTCTTGAATTTCCTGCCATATTCTTAAATTTTAATCATTAACGAGATCCCTGCTATAGGATTTATAAAACAAAGATAAAGGTCATGTTCTAATTTAAAAAGTTTTTAAGGCACTGTTTCATAAATTGTAGTAGTTCTACGACATTTTAAAATTCTACACAACAAAACAATACAGGAATTTTAATCTAATAAATTATATTTTTTATTAAAATTTTTCTACATAACACCAAAGAAGATCAAAACACAAAAACAACTAATAATCAAACGGTTACTGTTGATTCTAATAGTTAACAGTGTTTGTACATATACCCGATTACCATAATAATCAGGTTAACGACCACCATAATCATTAAAATTTTACTGTATTTTCTTTTTCTATCGATAAAACTTACCCCAAGGATCAAAAAGAATAACAATAAAGTGTATACAGCCGGATACATTTGAAACGCTTCCGAAAACTTTCCTTCAAATACCAACAGGATCGCTCTCTGAGCACCACATCCCAGACATTCTACCCCAAGGAATTTTTTACTGGGGCAGGTAAGCATGAAATCATCAATATTCATTCCTGTGGTTTTACAGATTATTGGGGTAACTAAGAAGAGATTTTGGCTCTGGTATACTGATGTGGAAAAAAGCAGTCTTCTTTCATTTCAAAAGATCCCTGAACAGCAATATAAGGATTTCTCAGAATCTCCCTTGCTACAAAGATAAGATCAGCATCCCCTTTCTGAAGGATTTCGTCGGCTTGTTCTACCCTGGTAATCAATCCCACCGCTCCTGTCTTCACTTCAGCCTCATTTCTCACCTGCGAAGAAAAAGGAACCTGATAACCATCGAAAACCGGGATTTTAGCTCCATGAATATTTCCACCGCTGGATACATCTACAAGGTCTACGGAATGCTCTTTTAAAATTTTTGCCAGCGCTACACTACTCTGAATATCCCAGCCATTCTCAGCATATTCCGTTCCTGAAATCCTTACAAAAAGGGCAGTATTTTTGTCCAGTTCTTCATTAACAGCATCTACAATTTCGATCAGAAATCTGATTCTGTTTTCAAAACTACCTCCATATTCATCCGTTCGGATATTGGAAAGCGGCGACAGAAACTGATGGATCAAATATCCGTGAGCACCATGAATTTCGATGACATCAAAACCTGCTTTTACAGCTCTTCGGGCAGCTTTTTTAAAATTCTGAACAATCTCCTTTACCTCATCTGTACCCAGTACATGAGGAATTCTTTCCGTAGGGTGATAAGGAATAGGGCTTGGAGCTACAGTTTCCCAACCTTCTTCCACAGGAATCTGTATATTATTCCATGTTGATCCTTTTCTTCCGGCATGAGCCAGCTGGATTCCTATTTTACTTTCTGAATTTTTGTGTACAAATTCTACGATTCTTTGCAGTTTCGCTGCCTGTTCATCATTCCAGATTCCCATGCAGTGATTGGTAATTCTTCCTTTGGGTTCTACTCCTGTAGCTTCTACCATCAAAAGACCGGTACCGCCCTGCGATCTGCTTCCGTAATGTACAAAATGGAAGTCGTTAGCCTCTCCGTTTTCACATGAATACATACACATGGGTGACATTACCCATCTGTTTTTCAACTCTATATTTCTGAATTTTATCGGTGTGTATAACATTTTTAAACATTAAAAAATTAAACTTTTCAGGGGAAGAATAAATATTGCCCACTTCATTAAAAAGAACTAATTTTACCCCCCTTTTTTAGTTGACAATATATGAAAAAAGACATACAGATCGGTTACGAATATTTTAAAAATAGCAGTGAGCTGAGCGATATAGAAAAACAATTATTTGAAAGAGCCAAAGAAGCTCGTGAGAATGCTTATGCACCTTATTCTCAATTTTTGGTAGGATGTTCCGTATTACTGGAAAACGGAGAAATCTATTCCGGGAACAACCAGGAGAATGCAGCCTATCCGTCAGGATTGTGTGCAGAAAGAACGACTGTTTTTTGGGTAGCTGCCAACTTTCCGGATGTGAAAATAAAAAAGATCTTTGTAGTAGGAGGTCCGAAGGAGTTTCATGAGAAAAACCCACCAATACCTCCATGTGGAGCATGCCGCCAGAGTTTAATTGAGTATGAAACCAAGCAGAATGAAAATATCGACCTTTATTTCTCAAGCATGAATGAGGAGGTTGTAAAAGTGCATGCCGTGAAAGATCTGCTTCCTTTTTATTTTGATTCTACGTTTTTGTAACCAGATGAAACCTGATTTTAGCTCCCTGCCCAGGTTTGAAACTTTGACAGGCTATGAAGCAAAAAGTTCACATCGGCTCATCCTGAATAAACGTTACAGTGAAATAAAATAAGAAACCTAACAGGTTTTGAAAACCTGTTAGGTTTGTATGATAAGGAATAAAGATTTGAATACTATAGAATAAGGATCAGCATAAAAAAGGCTGTCTCCTGTATTGGGACAACCTTTCTTTTTTATTCTTCTTCAGATTCTACATCATCATCTTCGTCTTCGTACTGCTCAAGATAGTAGCTAAAACTAAATTCTTCAACTTCTTCTTCCGCATCCTCCAGCGTCGTCAGAAGATCTTCAAAAATCTCAAGCTGATCTACAGTCATGTTGACGAATTCTAAATGGAGCGGCATTTCCAGACTACCGGTGATGGTATCAAAAAGGGCATCAAGATTATCCCCAAAATGCTCAGGAAGCTGAATTTTCTCCTTGAGCTGGGCGTAAAAATCTTCATAGTCACCTATGTCCGTAAAATCTATATATACTGTCTTCATATTGAATTAAATTTCCAATTTTTATTGATTAAAAAAGTCTTGCATTTTTGCGGATCTTTTCAGAGCCACTCATACAATATTTTATTTTTCAAAATTACGACTTATCACCCCTTAAATACAAATTATGCACTAGCCATTGCGAGAAGCTTAGCGACGAAGCAATCTCAGAAAACATCCATAATATCTTCAACATCCTCCGCAAGATCATTCCAATCAGGGTTTATACTATTGATTAAATCCAGTTTCTTTTGCCTGGAACCTGCTTTTATTTGTTTTTCTCTATATTTAGCATCACCTATTTCCTGAAAGGATTCCCAGTATACCAATATATATAAATTATATCTTGAAGTAAAGCTTTGAGAATAATATGATTCTTTATGCTGTTGAACACGTTTAGGCAGATTTGAAGTCACTCCTGTGTAAAGAGTAGTATGATTTTTATTCGTCATAATGTAGACAAAACCTGCTTTCATCTGTGATTCTTTTATAGAGATTGCTTCGTCACTCCGTTCCTCGCAATGACGTTATTGCTTTTCAAAGCTCTTATAATGGTTTTTGGTAAGGTATACATCGCCATTTTGAGTGTAGATGATACGGTCAGCATTTCTTCCACCACAATGATAGTTTACATCTGCTTCAAAGTATCGTTCTCCATCCGGCAAACGTCCTTCTCTGTTTCCGAAATGATCTCCGCCGATAGCTTTTCCAGGTAGTACATCACAAAGATTTCCTTGAGAAGGATTCCAACCTTGTTTCCTTGCTTCTTTTTTAGTGATATAATAATCCGGAAGCTTATAATTTTGCTTTACATAGCTGATTACCATTTTCTCCTCTGTAAGCTGATCTATAGAAACCTGACCAGATGAACTTCCATCGGAAGAAGTACTTCCGTAACTCACTGCTTCTTTTTTTACAGAATCTGACCGATCTTTCTTATTTTCAATAAAGTTTCTGTAGACATACATTACAGACATTCCGAAAAGGAGTCCCAGACATATAAAAAATACAGATCTTATTTTTCCGTTCATAACTATTATTTACTATATGATGTATTAGTCAGCTTACCAATGAATAGTATTGTTATGCTCTCCATTCTTCAGGAATATCGCAAACCGGGATAGGATCCATCTTATGTCTGGCAGCTTTATGCATTCTGTCGAAGATCAGGAACACTTCCTTATCTCTCCCTTCGTAATCTTCAGCCGTTTTCGTTCCGTATTCTTTCTGGATTTTTTCCAGTTCCGGATAACTTGCACCAATCTGTTGTTCATCTGTTCTTTCCGTATCCCAAAGTCCATCGGTAGGAATAGCCTCCTGAATGCTTTTGATAAGATTTAATCCTTTAGCAAGTTCATATACTTCAGTTTTATAAAGATCTGCAATAGGTGAAACATCTACCCCACCATCACCATATTTTGTATAGAAACCAATTCCAAAGTCTTCTACTTTGTTTCCTGTTCCACAAACAAGAAGCCCGTTCAGCTGTCCGTAATAATAAAGTGTAAGCATTCTGAGACGTGCTCTTGTGTTGGCAAAAGTCAAATTCTCATTGGGATACACCTCATCATTTACATGGAAGGTTTTATAGATCTCTTCAAAGGCCGGGGTCAGATTGACGGATATTGTTTCTACATTGGAAAATCTGGATTTAAGGTCATTCATATGATCCTGTGCACGATCTACCTGATCAGCTTTCTGACGGATCGGCATTCCGATCAGTAGTGTTTTCATGCCTGTCATTGCTGCTAAAGTAGAAACTACTCCGGAATCTACACCTCCGGAAACTCCGATTACATATCCGTTTACCTTAGCATTTGTAGCATAATCCTTTAACCAGCTTACAATATGATCTATTACTTTTTGTGTCTGCATTGTTTATATTTTTTAGTCTATTCCAAATTCATGAGGGTATTTTACCACTCCTTTTTTATCTTTTAATCCGTCTTTTACCAATTCTACAGCCATTCCGTTTTCTTCCGGAATATCAAATGGAAAAGAAATTCCAAAATTACTTGTTTTTTTGTAACCAAAGCGCGGATAATATTTTTCGTGTCCGATCAGTATCACCGATTCATATCCCAGTTCTTTGGCAATACGGTGTCCTTCCAGAATCAGTTTTCCTCCGAGCCCCCGATTCTGAAATTCCGGCTTCACTGAAACAGGAGCAAGAGCAAGAGAATCATATGATTCTTCACCATTAATAACTTTAATTTTTGTAAACAAAATATGTCCTGCAATTCTACCCTTTTCATCTTCGGCCACCAATGATAATTCCGGGATGAAAGCTTCTGAACGTCTTAGTTTTTCTACCAGAAACTGTTCCTGATGATTACTGTATTCCATTTCTCTGAAAGCTTCTTCCGTCAGCTGAAAGACCTTTTGATGATCTTCTTTTTCTTCTTTTCGTATTGTTATCATTTTTTACCGTAATTTTCACGCTTTAGTTCGTACCAAAAGCAAATGCCATCAGGCTCTTCAAACTCGTCGGTTTTTTCAAAACCTAATTTTCTTAGAATATGATTGGAAGCATCATGTTCAGAATGGGCATAGGCATAAATGACTTCTGCATTTAAATCATTAAAACCATAATCCAGAGAAGCTTTTCCGGATTCCACAGCATATCCTTTTCCCCATGATTCCGGCAGAAAACGATATCCCAGTTCCAGCACATTTTTATAACCATTGGTTTCATGGGTAAGCAGTTTCAAGCCGCTCCATCCTATCAGAAGTCCGCTCTCTTTTTCTACTACTCCAAGCCTTCCTACTCCATTCTCCTCATACTGTTTCTGAATCATGCTGATGACCTTTTTTGATTCATTGATATCCGTCAAAGCCGGTACACCAATGTATTTCATAACTTCAGCATTGGAATCCAGCAAAAATATGCGTTCAAAATCTTCATCTTCGAGTTTTCTTAAAATCAGTCGTTCTGTTTCTATCATCATAATTATTAGTTTATTCTTCAGCTCCAAAAATGGTTACGTTAGTTTTAGCACCCTTCTTTATATCTGTTTCTCTTATCTTATTTCCCATTATATTAAGGGTTTGTAAAGCCGGGTTGCCGGAAATATCAATTTTCTGAAGCTTGTTATGTTCTACATTGAGCTTTCTTAATACTTTAAACTGAAGCAGATTTATTGTTTTTAATTGATTTAAAGATAATGTTAATTGATCAATTTTGGGAATCTCCATCAGCGAAATACTTTCCAACAAATTATTATCGAGATATAATGAACTTAAATTTTTAAGATTTTCGGCTTTGAATGAAGAAATTTTGCATCCCGTACATGAAAATAATTCAAGCTGAGACAAATCATTAAGTACAATGCTGGAGATTCTATTATCATCGAGAACAACCATTTTCACGTTTTTAAAAAGTGACAGATCTTCTGCTGAGGTAATTCCTTTCTGAACCAGGAACAGATTGGTAACCATACCTGCTTCCAGAGATTCAAGTATTCCGTTTTTATTCAGATCAAAATTTTCCAGCACTGCTTTTTCAAAGTTTTTATCTTTAAATTCAAGGTTTTGCCCGCAGAAAAAAGAAAGCCCGGAAATAAGGCAACCCGCTGTAAATATTTTAATTTTCATCATGAATTGTGTATTTAATCCTTATTTTTGTAAACTTAAATTCCATGTAAAAATAATGAAGATTTTTAGATATATTGCGCTTTCTTCCGTTTTAGCTGCAGGGCTTGTTTCCTGCAAAAAAGAACCTGAAAACCAATGGAAGGTCGAAGTCAAACAAACTGCCGAAAAAGTTGACATTACAGATATTTCCAAAGAATTCTATAATCAGAACATTCCATTGGATCAGTTTAAAGCTCAATTTCCATGGTTCCAGGGAAGTGTTTCTGATGCTGATTTCGAAAAAAGAAGAGCAGATGCTGAAGAGATAAAAATCTACAGGGAAGCTATCGGGAAAATAGATCAGGCAAAGCTGCAAAATGAACTTCAGAGCTTATTTGCTCATATCAAATATTACTTTCCCCAATTTAAAAATCCAAAAGTATATCTGTTCTCATCTGCTCTACAGATGGTACAGGATCCTATATTTTATGATGAAAAAGGCAATCTGTTATTCATAGATGTAACCGGTTTTATGGGTGATGGAAATCCTAATTACAAAGGGCTGGAGTTGTATTTCCAAAAATCAATGAATCCACAGAATATTGTTCCTAAGGTATCACAGTTGTTTGCAGAAAATATTGTAACGGAATCTCCTGATCATCAGAAATTCATTGATCAGATGATTCTGAACGGAAAAGTAATGATTCTTCAGGATGCTTTTCTTCCGGATACTCCCGACTATCTGAAAATGAATTATACTCAAAAGCAGTATGAATGGGCAACCAGTAATGAGGCGAATATCTGGAATTATTTTGTAGAAAGTAATCTGATCTTTGGAGATGATCCGAGACTGGGAGAGCGTTTTATTTCCCCAGGCCCATTCTCGAAGTTTTATACAGAAATAGATAATGAATCTTCGCCACAAATCGGGATTTTTACAGGCTGGCAGATCTGTAAAGCATACTTTAAGGAAAAGCCTGAAACAAAGTTAACAGAGTTCCTGAAAATGGATGCTACCACAATTTTTAATCAATCCGGTTATAAACCGAAACTTAAATAACAGAAATTTTAGAATTTAGAAAAAATAGAAAAATGAGAAAGACTCAGATTACGATAGATGTAGAGCTTGATGAAAATCACGTACCGGAAAATATTACATGGAACGCTCAGGATGGCGGTATTGAAAAACAAGATACCAAAGCAACCATGATTTCCGTATGGGATGATAAAACAAGAGAAGCGTTAAGAATTGATCTTTGGACCAAAGAAATGCCTGTAGACCAGATGAAGATGTTTATCCACCAGATTTTAATATCTTTAGGAAATACGTATCAGAGAGCAACCGGAGAAGAAGATGTAGCGCAGTGGATGGAAGAAATTGCAGAAGAATTTGCGGTAAAATCTGCTATTAAGTAAAAAAATATAATTGCAGTAAGCTGCAGGCAGTAAGCGGTAAGCTTTTTGTATTCAGCTAGAGCAAATTTTAATAAAACAATCCGCTTAAGCAATATACTTTATTGTTTAATGCTAAGCCTAAAGCAAAAAATTATGAATTTTAATACAAAAGTAATTCACGGAGGGCAGCACCACGAGTCTGCAACAGGTTCTGTAAATGTACCTGTATTTTTAACCTCTACGTTTGCACAGAAGAGTCCGGGAGTACATTCCGGATACGAATATTCAAGAGCTGCCAATCCTACAAGACAGGCATTGGAAGATTCTTTGGCAAGTATTGAAAACGGAGCGAGAGGTCTGGCTTTCGGTTCCGGTCTTGCAGCCATCGACTGTGTTTTGAAATTATTAAACCCAGGTGATGAAGTGATTGCTGTAGATGACCTTTACGGAGGAACTTACAGAATGTTCACGAGACTTTTCGAAAAATATCAGCTGAAATTCACATTCGTAAATTTTGACGATGTTTCTAAAATTGCTGATGTCATTACAGATAAAACAAAACTGATCTGGGTAGAAACTCCTACGAACCCTTTGATGAAATTAGTAGATATCAAAGCAGTAGTAGAAGTTGCAAAAGGGAAAGATATTCTGGTAGCAGTAGACAATACTTTTGCTACGCCTTATATCCAGAGACCTATTGATTTGGGAGCTGACATTGTAATGCACTCCGCAACGAAATATTTAGGAGGCCATTCTGATGTGATTGCAGGAGCTCTTATTGCTAAAGATGCCGAACTGGGAGAAAAACTTCACTTTATTCAGTTTGCAAGCGGTGGTATTTTAGGTCCTCACGATTCTTATCTTGTATTGAGAGGAATTAAAACACTGGCCTTAAGAATGCAGAGACATTCGGACAATGGTCTTGCTGTAGCGAAGTACCTTGAGACACATCCAGCTGTGGATAAGGTAATTTATCCGGGATTGGAATCTCATCCACAGTATGAACTGGCAAAATCCCAGATGAAGGAATCAGGGGGAATGGTTTCATTCACTTTTAAATCCGGTAAGAAAGAAGATGCTGTCAAATTCTTGGAAAAAGTAAGAGTATTTACCCTTGCGGAATCTTTAGGAGGCGTAGAATCTTTGGCTAACCACCCTGCGTTGATGACTCACGCTTCAATCCCGGCAGAAAAACGTGCTGAACTGGGAATCACGGACGACCTTGTACGTTTAAGCGTAGGCATTGAAGATGCAGAGGATCTTATTGCAGATCTTGAGAAAGCTTTTTCTTAACATACAATACATTAAATGAGAAGGGTTTTGATAATCCTTCTCATTTATTATAACACCAACTGATATTATGAAAAACTCAAGGAAAGCAACTATTTCCGACTTACCACAACTCGCAGAATTATTTGATCAGTACAGGATATTTTATCACAAAGAATCAGATATTCCTGCTGCTACAACCTTTCTTCAGGACAGACTTGAAAACAAAGATTCCGAAATTTTTGTTACGGAAGAAAATGGTAACCTGACAGGTTTTGTACAGCTATATCCTATATTTTCATCTACAAGAATGCAGCGTTACTGGCTGCTGAACGACCTGTATGTAAATGAAAGTCACAGAGGAAAAGGATATTCTAAAAAACTGATTGAAGAATCTAAGCAACTCTGCCGTTCCTCAAAAGCATGTGGAATTCTTTTAGAAACAGGAAAAAGCAATGATATTGGAAACCAATTGTATCCAGCCAGCGGTTTTGAGCTTTATGACTCTGTAAATTTCTACGAGTGGACGAATCATGATTAATGAGTAATTGATGCGTTACACTCACCATCCCGAATCTCAAGACCCCGAATCCCGAAAACCCGTAACCCAAACAAAAAATAATATGACCGACTTTCAAAAATACATCCAAAGATATTTAGATCAGATTCCATCAGGAAACTGGATCAATGAACTGCAGATATCAGCAGACAAAACCATCGGAATTTATTCCAACCTTACCGAAGAACAATCTAATTTTGCTTATGCAGAAGGAAAATGGACTTTAAAAGGTCTTCTACTCCACTTATCTGATACAGAAAGAGTCTTCCAATACAGAATATTAGCTTTTGCGAGAGGAGAAAAAAACAATCTTCCCGGATTTGATGAAAATGAATATGCAGAAAATTCTTTTGCAGGTGAAAGAAGCCTGGAATCTCTTTTGGAAGAATACAAACTGGTGAGAAAATCTTCACAGATTTTATTAGAAACTCTTCAACCTTCTGCTTTACAGAATACAGGAACAGCCAATGGCCATGAAATATCTGTAGAAACTATCGGAAAACTGATTATAGGTCACAATTATCACCACCTGAATATTATTGAGGAAAGGTATTTATCGAAATTGGGATGGATGTAAGAAAACGAATTCCCCTTGCCAGCCTGTTAATTTTCATAATTTCTTTTTGTTTTACAGCTTTTAAAGTTGAAGATATGGGAGAGATTAAAGATTATAAATCATTTGAAACTTTTCTTATAGGTCCGATTAGCTTTTTAGGCGGGGGCCTATTTGAATTTCTGGTATGGACAGCTAATATTTGGTTCTTTATTGCAGTGGTATTCTGTTATAAAAAATATTTTTTAATTTCTATGATATTGGCTGCAATAGCTTTTTTAATTGCAGGAACATTTTTTTTCTGGAAGGAAATTCTGGCTGCAGAAAATGGAAGAATGGGAAGAATATACAGCTTGGAAACAGGTTATTTTTTGTGGATAGCTTCTATTGCATTTTTAATAGCTGGCTCATTATATTTATCCATAAAATCTAAATTTATCAATCATAAATTCTCATCCTGATGTGCAATGAGATCTATAAAAAATTTAAGAATCACAGAAAGTATTCAAACTGAAAAATTAGTTTTTGAAGAAAGTTCATACGATAAGTTTGATACGATCTCAATCTATTTTGGATTTTCTGCATTGGCAGGAGCTTCTCTGCTGTTATTAAAAGAAGTAGATTTTTCTTTTAATAACAGCTTCGAGTGTGCAATTCTTATAAGTTTATTCATCTGTAGCGTATATGTGCTGTATTGTAAATACACCGAAAAACATTTGAAAGAAATTAAGTTTGAAATTCCTAAAGAAGAAGCTAAAAGCAGAATCATTGAGTATGGAAAAAAACATCATCATAGAATTTCAAAGATTTCTGGGAATCTGATTTTCCTTAATGAACCGACAGATCTCTACAGTTTGGGTAAAGATTATGAACAGACAACCATTGTATTTTTTAAAAACAATGCGATTCTTTATACTTTAATTAAAGAAGGTTCAAGATCAAATTTCCCTGTCTTGATTTCACAACATCTTACCAAAAAAGATTTCAAAAAAATACTACATCCTGATTATATTGAGCCTATTAAGCGTACAACTTATTTTAATTCATTTTTTCATGGATTATAATCTTTGCATCTTGTCATAATAATCAAGCTGAAAAATCATATTTAAACCCCATTTTTTTGCCTGAAATTCTTATATTTTCTACCTTTATCCATTCTTTGAATTCACTACAATTATGGAACATATTATCGAAATATTAAAATCCGGCGGAACAATTCTTTACCCTACTGATACTATCTGGGGAATTGGTTGTGATGCCACCAATATAGAAGCGGTCAATAAGATTTTTGACATTAAAAAGCGCGAAAAAAACAAATCCATGATCATCCTTGTGGAATCTGAGAAAAGACTTCAGGATCTTGTGGATGTTCCTGAAATGGCCTGGGAAATTATTGATCTCAGTGAAAAACCGGTAACTATCGTTTACGAAAACCCAAGAGGTTTACCCAAAGAACTTCTTGCAGAGGATGGAAGTATCGGAATTCGTCTTGTAAAAAATGATTTCTGTAAAAAACTGATTACAAAACTGAACAGACCATTGGTATCTACCTCTGCCAATTTCAGCGGTGAAAAAAGTCCATTGAAATTCTCTGATATTTCTGAGGAAATAATCAGCCTTGTAGATTATGCAGTGGAAGAAGACAGAGAAAAAGTTTCAAAATACTCAGGTTCTTCGGTGATCAAAATATGGAATGACAACAGAATAAAAGTTCTTCGGGAATAAGAATTCTGAACTTTTATGTTTACTTTTTAGAGTCTTGTCAGTTCATATCGGCAGGATTTCTTTTTTTTAATTCTATCTTTGCAAACTCAACTCATAAACTATTTGCTATGAATCATCACGAATTTGCCCAAATGTGGATCAATGCGTGGAATTCTCATGATCTGGAGGATATACTTTCCCACTATTCAGATGATATTGAGATTACAACTCCTATGATTGCACTGGCTACGGGCGGTAAAGAAAGTTCTTTAAAAGGAAAAGAAGCTGTTCGTGAATATTGGAGAAAGGCATTGGATAAATTTCCTGACCTCCATTTTGATCTGATCCATTCCACAGCAGGAGTAGATTCGGTAGCATTATTTTATAAGTCGATTATGGATAAACATGCCGTTGAAGTCATGTTTTTTAATGAAGAGGGAAAAATTAGTAGAATGTATGCTCATTATGATTAATGGGTAACATACGTAGAAATTGTCACTATTATCAACGATGAAAATTAATCTTAATCAAAATAAGAATTTAAAACTATTTAAAATCATTTCTGAAGCAGCAGAAAGGAATAACCAGTCCGTATACATTGTGGGTGGTTATGTGCGAGATCTGCTGATGAACAGAAAAGCATCTACCGATATAGATTTTGTAACGGAACAAAGCGGTATCGAGCTTGCTCAGAATGTAGCTCAGGATATAGATCCGAAATTGAAGGTTTCCGTATTCAAAACTTACGGAACGGCTATGATCAAGTATAAAGAACTTGAACTTGAGTTTGTGGGAGCAAGAAAGGAAAGCTACACAGAAAACAGCCGGAAGCCAGAAGTGGAAGGCGGAAGTCTTGAAGATGACCAGAAAAGAAGAGATTTTACCATCAATGCGATGGCTATTTCTTTAAATAAAAATAATTTCGGAGAATTGATTGATCCTTTTAATGGGATTGATGATCTTGAAAAAGAAATTTTAAGAACTCCTCTGGAACCTGCGCAAACCTATTCTGATGATCCGTTAAGGATGATGAGAGCAGTGCGTTTTGCTTCCACTTTAAATTTTAAAATTGAGGAAAACTCTCTGAAAGCGATCCAACAGGAAGCAGAAAGAATCAGGATTGTTTCCATGGAAAGAATCATGGTAGAGTTTAACAAAATCATGATGTCTGAAAAACCGTCTATCGGATTGAGACTGATGGAACAAACCGGTCTTATGAAGCTTGTTATTCCTGAACTGATCGAACTGAAAGGCGTGGAAGAAGTGGAAGGACAAACTCACAAAGATAATTTTTATCATACGCTGGAAGTAGTGGATAATATTTCTGTGAATACCGATAATCTTTGGCTTCGCTGGTCTGCCCTTCTTCATGACATTGGGAAAGCTCCGACGAAAAAGTTTGTAGAAGGAACAGGATGGACTTTTCACGGGCATGAATTTTTAGGTTCAAAAATGGTAAAAACACTTTTCCAGAGATTGAAATTACCTTTGGGAAGTGACATGAAATATGTTCAGAAAATGGTCAAGCTTTCATCAAGGCCAATTGCGCTGATTACGGATGATGCTTCAGATTCTGCATTAAGAAGACTTTTATTTGATGCAGGAGAAGATCTGGAAGACCTTTTCACCCTTTGCAAGGCAGATATTACCACTAAAAATTCTAAAAAACAGGAGAAATTCAAAAGAAACTTTGAATATGTAGCGGTCAAGATCAAGGAAGTGGAAGAAAAAGATCAGGTAAGAAACTTCCAGCCGCCTATCACCGGAGAAGAAATTATGGAAATGTTTAATCTTAAGCCGGGCCGTGAAATTGGTATCCTGAAAGAGAAAGTGAAAGAAGCTATTCTTGAAGGTGAAATTCCCAATGAAAAAGAAGAAGCGACGAAATTTGTCATTGCTGAAGCTGAGAAACTGGGATTAACCTTATAATTCGATTTAGAAAAATATTAAAAAATCCGGCGGGATGTTCCATCCCGCCGGATTTTTTTTCTTAAGGAAACAAAGCCGGCCGGTTTCTTCGAAACCGGCCGGAAAAAAACACAAATGATGAAAAAATAAAAAATTATTTTTAGAAGTAATAATTATTGCGGGTTAAGGAAAGTTCCGTTAGCACCAAGACCACCTGTTTTAAGGGAAGTAAGCTTGGTACCCGTAGTTGCTGAATATACAGTCATTTCGCTTTCCTGAGTGAATTGTTTAACATCTGATGCAAAAATTCTACCATCAATAACATTAAATCCATAAAGCGTAAAATAAGGACCACCATCTGCAGCTGTTAATAGCGGGCTTGCAGGAACTGTTGGTGTAGCTAAACTTGTTGTATACACTTTATTGGCAGAACTGAAATAGATTTTATCATTATCAATCTGAAGATTGGTAGCACTTGGAATTCCTGTCAACGTAACTACCGGTGTCATAGCCCCTGTGCCGGAGATTTTATAGATATAAGAATCAGTAGCTGTAGAAGAAATTGTATATACATTGGATTTGTATGAAATAGTACTGTTAATCTTACCATTCGGAACAGTAAGTTCAGTTTTACTGTCATTAGAAGTATTGATATAAGTAATCATATTTCCATATCCGGAAGTAGCATTCTGCACAAAAATATTTCCACCTGCTTCTACTGCTTTATCAGCCCCGCCTGTCATCGTGATTTTGCTTACAAATGAATAGTCGGAAGCCTTATATTTTGTTACACTTGTTGCATTCGTAGAGAAGTTTAGATTAGCAACATAGATAAAATCATTAGCAAAAGCAATTCCTCTCGGGTTATCAATCTGATTAGTGATTACTCCTAATTTCTTAAATGTATAACGGTCTACTACAACAATTTTGTTTGAGTTATTGATCACAAGATAAGCCTTATTTCCATTAAGACCAATGGTCTGAAGAACGTCACCCAGAATTTCTTTATTGTTATTGTACCCATATACGTCATCCTGCTTTAAGCTTAAATCTCTTGTCAGGAATGTTACTTTAGCACCCTGGCTGTTAAAATTACCTTCATTAGAGATAAAATATCCGTTCTGGTAAGTGATCGGAGAAATTTCAAACTCGGCAGAGTCACTTGTACATGAAGACATATTAAACAATAGTACAACTGCAAATAAGACAGTTAAAAGTTTAGTTATTTTCATAATTTATTCAATTTTAATTTATTAAAAATTTATTGCTGCATACACACTATAGTTTCTTTTTGGTAAAGGATAGAAAGAAACGGTTTTATAGTAGGTATTGGTTAGATTATTCACTTTAAACCCTAAGGTATATTTTTTTGCTAAGGTGGCAGAAACTCCCATATTTAAAAGAAAATAAGGATCTATAGCTTCTGATCTCTTTTCATCACTTGTGGTGTAGGTAACACCGTTCAGCTGTCCCTGTGCATAAAACCTGAAGAAACCATATTCGTAATCTATACCGGCATTTCCCCTGTGCATGGGAACGTAAGGTCTCTGCATCTTCGTTTCTTTATCGATAGCTTTTGCATAATAGTATGCTGCATTGGCTCTGAATTTATGATTTCCCCACTGCTTGCTGAAAGACAACAGGGATTCCAGCCCGTAAGATTCGGATTTATTGACATTGTATGCCTGCCAGTATCCCATAGCCGTTGGAAGCCATACAATAAGATCTGTGATGTTCATATAGTAGGGAGACAGAGTAAGTTTGAAATCTCCCACTTTGAACTCATTGGTCATATCCACCTGAGTAGAGGTTTCCGGTCTCAGATCTTTATTTCCTCCCGGTTCATAATAAATATCATTAAATGAAGGATATCTGAAGTTTTTGGATACGTTAATACTCAGATCATACCATTTTGCGGCGTTCCATTTTCCGGAGAATGAATACATAAAAGGAGACTTTACATCTTCTACAAAATCTTTTTTGAATCCTCCTTCAAAACGCAGATCTTTTGTTGCAAAATACCGCAATAATCCTGAAACAGAACCTATATTCCTGCTGACATTGGATATTCCGCTCTCGTACCCTTCTCCTTTATTAATCTGAAATTCTCCGATGATATTAAAATTCCATTTTGAATTCAGGAAATAATTAAAATCATTTTTAAAGATATAATTTTTCCCGGTTCCTCCACTGGATTTAGGTTGGTTTAACGAACCGAAATACTGAAAATTCTCTTCCGTATAGGCTGCTTTAAGGGAATTACTGAACTTCGCTTTGTTCCAGTCCCAAGAAAGAAGACTTCTTACACTTTGAGTTGTATATTTTGTTTTTGTTCCCGTTTCCTCATATACAGGATAATGCTGTGAAGAATCAAAAAACTGGCTTTGCCACGAAACCTTATGATCGTTTGTAATTTTATAGGATGCTCCTACATTGAACGTCGTATTGTAATAATTCCCGTTTCTGTTGATGTAATTCAGATCGCTTACCTTATAATCATTTTCACTTACAGAATAATTTCCGGAGGCTTTAAAACTGAACTTATCATTGCTGTAAGAACCTTTTACAAAGTTATTATAGGTATTAAAGGAAGCCACTTCAGAGAATAAAGAACCATGGAAGCCTTTATTAAAATCAAGAGTATTATTCAGGTGAATACTTCCCCCGATGGCACCACTTCCGTACACTACACTTCCTCCACCCGCTTTGATACCGATCTGATCATAGCCGAACAAAGCAATATTATTGATATCTCCCTGGCCTAAAAAATTAGAATTGATATTAATTCCGTTCCATACGAATGCAGTCTGCTGGGCAGTTGTTCCTCTGAAAGAAGGCGAAGAAACAGCACCACGGCCATTTTCTTTAATGAAAACCTGCGATTGAAACCTCAGAAGCTCCGAAAGATTACCGGAGTTTTTTTCAGCATCTTCTGTTGTAATTGTTTTTACGGGATGAAAAAGTTTCACCCTGTTCATCTGGTTGTCGAAGACATAAATAGTGTCAATAGTTTTCTCTTGTCCAAAAAGAAAACACCCATAAGATGAAAAAAGCAGTACTAAAGATCTTTTTATATCCATACTTTTTTACTTTTCCTCCGAAAGCAATATGTTTTTAATTATAATCCTGGCAGGTCTCCTGACTTTCGCATTCTGCTCCTTCCCGTTTTTACACAGTGGCGTTTTGCAGAAACTTGTGTTGCGATTTACAGTTGCGGGGACAGTCCGGGAGTTACACCCGATTCCCTTTTCATTCCAAAATACTGGAAACCAAAATTTTTGCAAAGATAGTTTTTTATATGTATTTGCCAAAAACCAGACTTTTCTATACAAAATATGCTATCCTTTTGTTATATACACAAAAAAGAACGGCCGCTTTCAATATTGAAAACAGCCATTCATCCCACTACTTTACTATTTATATATGTTACTTTTTAATAAATTTATAAGGCTCCTGTTGTACTCCTTTTACTGAATATTGTAAAATATAATCTCCTTTTGACAGGGATGAAACATCAATCTGTCCTTCTACAGTATCCAATGATTTTACCTTTTGTCCAACCATATTATAAATTTCTGCTTTCTCTATTTTTCCTTTTCCTTTAAAATACAGGATGTCAGCCACTGGATTAGGATAGATACCTATATTGTTTTTCTCTTTCACAGCATCACTCACCGATAAAAATTCAGAAGTATCCAGGTAAAAAGCAATCATCTGCCCTGAAGCATTCGTCCCTGACCCGGCAATTTTCTTTCCGTCCTGTGAAATTGCAAGAGGAAGTCCCATTGTTACTCCATTAGTGGCAATTCCTAAAGATGCCGCATAATCATTCAGGTTAATTCTCCCGGCGGCAGAGGTCCAGATAAAGCCTTCTCCTGACATGGGAGGAGCCCCAAATGCTCTGTAATACCCGATCACTTTTTTCCCATCAGCAGAAATCCCGGTGGCACCTCCTTTGAAGCTGAAAGAAGCATTAGGATGCGTTATATAAGTAAGTCCGCTCACAGCATTCCATACATAAGGATTAGGATTTGCCGAACCTATTATTGTATTTCCGTCAGCAGAAATTCCTCCTGCTTCTCCTACATGATTCCCATTATTATCTGTAATAAAACTTTCCACTCCATCCTGCCATTTTGCTCCGCTTCTTGTTCCAGTTGATTCATCCTGCCAGCCTACAATCACTGTTCCTGCTGCATTGATTGCGTTTGCTCTGGAGCTGCGTCCGGGAACTATACTTCCCAGATCTACCACGCCGTTTACTTCGTCCCATTTCACAGCATGCGCATTCGCTGCGGTGAGAAAACCAAGACCAACAATAGTATTTCCATCAGTCGACATTCCCCAGGTAGAGCTTACGCTGCCATCCCATCCTGTAGGTACAAGCCCGCCTCTGTTTACCCATGTGGCCGTAGCGACATCATAAGTAGATATTTCATTGAATCCTGTTGCGGCATTGGTAACCGACGACGATATTTTGGTTCCGTCATTCGAAACAATGGTTCTGCCTGCAGCCGGATATCCGTTTGTTATAGAACCTATCTGTACGAGTCCTCCTGCAGCATTCCATTTATATATACTTCCTGCACTGGTGTGCAAGCTTACTACTCCATTATCCGATACTGCGCCTACATTATAATTTCCCAAGCCGATTACAGTAAGCTGCGCTTCTGCAAAACCAAATTTCAGGAAAAGATAAGCCATCAATATTTTCATTGACATTCTGTAAAAATTTTTCATATTTTATTATATTTAGCGTTTTGAATTGGTGAAAACAATATTAATACAACATTCACTCAATTAAAAGAAATTGACTTTCATAATTCGTGAATTTTAAAAGAGTTTAATTTTTAAAATACTAATAACCAAATAGATATAAAACAATATTTTGAATATGGATTTTACCGGAATTATTCAAAAAAACACAAAAAACAATTTATCAGGACAAAAATTATTTCAAATCTTACTGTTTATTTTCTGCTTCCTTATTACCAAAGGACAGTCCGCCCCCGACTTCAATATGCTAGCAGATAAAGCATTTCTGAAATTGTATCAGAATCCCGACGAATGCATCAGTTATACCCAGGGAATTCTTGTGAGTGATCAAAATAGAGAGCACAAAATTGTACTTCAAAATATTATTTCACAAGCTTTTGCCCTGAAGGGAGACTATGTACAGTCTGTCAATATTTTTGCTCAAAAAGAAGATATTGATCAGAAAAATAACCTTTCATATTTTATGCAGGTCTTCAGTGGTTATAATCTTGCTGATCAGTATCAGAATCTGGGTTTATACAATCAGTCAAAGACAATTATTACCAATCTTTTATCCGATCAGAAACTTCCTAAAAGTAATGATCGTTCCTTAAGAATCACCACTGCAAAATTGTATCAGCTTCAGGCATTAAACTCAGGAATCAACAGAAACTATCCTGAAGCCTTACAAAATCTTGATAAAAGCAACCAATACCTTGGGAATCATAATGAAGAGAACAGAATTTTAAAAATAGAAAACAGAATTTTTCGCTCTTCTTATCTGCTGAAGCAGAATAAATCAATAGAATATAAAATACTTATAGAAAATGTGATTGCTGATCTTGAATCTCAGAAAAACCAGCCGTTTCTTTTAGGTTTGGCTTATGAGAATCTGTCCCAATACTATTTTCTGAAGCAGGATTATGCAACCTCTATTCAAAAATTGGAGGCAGGTCTTCGATTGATCGAGAATCTTCCGTTTAATAATTTAAAAATTAAAATTTACGAATCACTGTCCCGTAATTATTACGCGGTACATAATGATGCAAAATATCATCAGTACAATAAACTTTACACTGATTTAAAAACAAAAACAGATTCCGGTTCAAAAGAAGGGATACGATATCTGGTGAAGCTTGTGGAAACCAATCAGAATAAAAACATTGAATTTCAGAGGTATATGCTTTTAAGATCTTCCTCGGTTTTAATCTTCATTTTATCTTTGATAATCCTGGGCTTGCTTGCCTATTTTTTAGTCATTAGAGGTAAAAATAAAGATTTAAAAAAACAGTTTGATTTCTTTGAAAAGCAGACCAGCCAAAAGACTCAGCCGGCTATTTCAAACAAAACAAATACAATAAAAGATAACGGGACGCCAAAAATATCGAAGGAAAAAGAAGATGAAATTCTCCAAAAGCTAGAAGAATTTGAAAAATCCGATAGGTTTCTCAATAAAAACATGTCTCTGTCGCTGCTTTCTTCTCAAATGGAAATCAATACAAAGTACCTTTCCGAAATTATTAACAGTAAGGAAAAAAACTTCAATGGATACATTAATAAACTTAGAATCAATCATATTGTACAGCTATTAAGAACTGATTCTACTTTTCTTAATTATAAAGTAAGCTATCTTGCAGAATATTCCGGGTTTTCTTCACACAGTGCTTTTACAACTGTTTTCAAATCTGTTACCGGCATGTCTCCCAACACCTATATTCAGGAAATCAGTAAAACAAAAGTCTTATGAAATCAATTTTAAAAATAGTACTGCTGCTGGCTGTTTTTTGTCATTGTGTGAAAGGCCAAAAGACACCCGATAGTGTCTTAATAAAAAAAGCAAAACTTGAAATTTATGACAACCCCGATAACACCATCAAAATCGGGGAACAATTATTAAAAAAATCTCATGATATAAAAACCTCCATTGATCTCTATATGCTGCTTTCAACAGCCAATATTGCTAAAAGAAATTTTGAGGAATCTTTACAATATATTTTAAAAGCAAAAGAACTTCTACAAAAAACCAATGACCCCAGAAGCCAAGCCGGGGTTCTCATTTCAGTCGCTATCCAGTATCAGCAAATGGAACTTTTTAACAAATGTCTTGAAACACTGAATGAGGCTGAACAGTATATTGCAAAAATTCCTGAAAAAAATCCTGAAAAATATAGTGAGACTGCAGCAAGCTATGCGATAAGAGGAATGGTTTACAAAAGCCAGTCTAATTCAGAAATTGCTTTGGAAAAGTTCCTGATTTCCATACAGAATTATGAAAAGGTTCCTGTAAAGAAAACCACTTACTCCAATATGAGTGTGGTATACTACAATATTGGATACTGTTATCTGAACCTTAATGAGATTGACAAAGCACAAGAGTCATTTTTACAGTCTGTCAGCTATGCCCGGAAGAATTATGGTAAAAGTCTGGAAGCATTTGCTTTGAAAGGAATTGCTGAAATACACAAACAAAAGCATGAAAATCAAGCCGCAATAGATCTCTTACTAAAAGCCGGGGAACTTTGTAAAAATACCGGAGATATCATCCTGAATGAAGGGCTTTACAAGGAATTGGCAGAAAATTATCTTGCTTTAGGACAACAGGATCTTTATCAGCAGTATAATAAAAAATACCTGGAAATGCGATTTCAAAGAAAGCAGAATGAACTGAAGTCTATTAATCAGGTGATCGACAATCATAACAGGGAAACCGTTTTAAAAAGTGAGAAACTAAAATCTGATGATCGTTATATTAAAATAGGTTCTGTTTTCCTGGGAGGTATTCTTATAATTCTACTGTTATATCTTATTATAAAAATCAGAAAGCAAAATAAGAAGTTTCATCATGAGATACAGCAAATGATACGAACATCATAAGCTGTAAAAAACAAAAAACATTCCCGGTTGGGAATGTTTTTTTATAATTTTCAATTTACTTACCAATAACCTCGGTAATTGGGTTTCCTACATTTCCACTCGGGAATTGAATTTTCAATAAAGAAGATACCGTAGGTGCAATATCCGTCATGTGATATTCTTTATTGCTTTCTCCCTGCTTCACTCCCCAACCCATAAAGATCAATGGAATATGAGAATCGTAAGAATTCCATACGCTGTGCGTAGTTCCTGTTTTAGAATATGGCGGAAGCATAGAATCGTGAGAAATTAACTGGATATCTCCGCTTCTCTGTCTGTTGATCCCGTTAATAATTCTTTGTTTGATTGGCTCCGGAATGCTTGACTCCTGAACTTTGTCTACAGAAACAGCATATAAAACAGTAGGATCTTTCTCAATTTCTTTTACAGCGAAATTTCTAACATCATCCAATTCAAGCTTGTTGTCTGCCAATACTTTTCTGTCGAAATAAACCTGATAGTTATCAATGGCGTTGACCAGTTTATCGGTTCCGAATTTTTCTTTCAGTTTCTGGTTCAGATTCTTTTCCGCATCTTCTCCAAAGAAACCTGTAGGGATTTTATGTTCTTTAAGGAATCCTACAGAGTGTGCTCCACCGTGGTCAGCAGAAAGGAAAACCGTGTACTCGCCTTTTCCTACTTTTGAATCAAGATACTTGAAAAACTCAGCTAAATCCTGATCTAATCTGATATATACATCTTCTACTTCAATAGAATTCGGCCCGAATTTATGTCCTGCATAATCCGTAGATGCCAGATTAATCGCTAAGAAGTCTGTAATATTATCTCCACCCAGCTTTTCACCTTCTACAGAAGCTTCTGCCAGTTTTAAAGTCAATGTATTTCCAAAAGGTGTATAACGGATATTGTCTTTTTTAGTCTGGTAATCTTTTGCTAAATTACTGTAAGGGAAAGTAGGTGTTTTTGCACTTCCCAACAAGCCTTCCCAAGGTGAATTGTCTGGTGCGCTTTCTGTATATTCATTGATTGGAAGTAATGTATTCCAGCCATTGGCTACTAATTTCTCAGGAAGATTCTGAGAGTTGAATGATTTTACCCACTGTGGAAGATCATTCATATACCATGTACTGGTAATGAAATTTCCTGTGCTGTCATCAAACCAGAAAGCTCCGTTTGGAGTATGGCCTGCAGGAAGAATGGAAGCACGGTCTTTCAAAGAGACACCGACTACTTTTCCCTGGAAATTTGTTGCCAGTCTCAATTCGTCAGTTACTGTGGTAGACCAAAGGTTTTTCGGAGAATGGCTTCCTGTTTTTGTATTGGTAGTACCTACCGGCTGAACGTTCTCATCTGCGGTACAGTAAACTCCTTTACCTGTTTCCTTATCTGTCCAGTCATTTCCGGCAATACCGTGAATAGCAGGTACAGATCCCGTATAGATACACGTGTGCCCCAGAGCCGTAATGGTGGGAACATAAGGAATATGTACATTATTTAAAGAATATCCTGTATTTAAAAGCCTTTTGAAGCCGTCATTCCCGTATTTACCATAAAAACGGTACAAATAGTCCCAACGCATCTGGTCTACTACCAGACCAACGACTAATTTGGGTCTTTCCAGTTGGGTATTTCTGTTCTTCTGTGCATTGATTGTAACTACGGAGAATAAAGTAGCTGCCGCAATTGAAATGTTCCTAAGCATCCAAGTAAAATTTTTATTGATGACAAATTTAAGGGTTTTGAAAGTTTTGGAGTGTGAAATTTTATTTAATTTTGATTATTGTACAATTATCAACCAATCTTCTATGATTTTAGGCGTATACTGGTATTTCAAATTTCCGGAACAATTATATGACTTTCAATTTTTCAAATTTTCTCCTGGACTTGGAGGACATGCCGATACTCCTGCTGAACTGACAACCAGAGTACAAGTGGAAAATACAGATGATTTTATTCCTAAACTGGAAGCACTAAAATCAGATTTCAAGAAAACATATTTACACCTGAATATCGATGGAAATCAAATCATCATCAATATTGGAGACCATATGCTTTTTGATTTTCATTTTCAGTTTGCTAAATTGGTTGAAGAGCTATTGATCCGTGAAAATGCAGTATTATTGGATGCAAGTCTTCCTTTTGCCATTCAATCCAGCAAAAACTATCCTCCGGAAAAGGAGGAATTCAAAAATATACAGCACCGTTTCATTCAGATGGTGGGTTCTGACTTCAAAAAAAGTAATGCAGAACATTATGCTGCCAGAATTGATTGTAATCTGCCTTTGCAGCATAAAAAAGAATTGATTGATGACCTGACCCGGATTTCCAGAGAAGAAAACCTTCATGTATTTTATTATAATGATTTTGATTTTAAAGATCATTGTAATCTGATGCTCTTTTTCACCAATGGCAGGCAGAAAAAAGATTCCTTGCAAAAGGTTGACATCAATTCATTTGGACGTAAAGTGCGGCAGCTTAGCCAGAAATATCCTCTTCATTTCGGTCATTTCGGAAGCTTTAAGGAATATCCTTTACACGGACCCCATTCAGTGTTGATAGTAGATGAAGAATATATTGTAAACAAGAAATAAACCTTTCAGATTCAATCTTATGATCAAATTCAAATATGTTATTCTGTACGTGGAAGATGTAGAACTGTCCATGAATTTTTATAAAAACACCTTTGGTTCGGAAATAAAATTCATCACTCCTGAAAAAGATTATGGCGAACTGCTGACCGGGGAAACAAGTCTTTCATTTGCTTCTGTGAGCCTGGCCAATTCCAATATTAAAAAAGGATTTTTAACCGCAAAAACAGAAGACAAACCTTTTGGAATGGAACTGGGATTTACAACGGATGATGTGGAAGCCTTGGTAGAAAAGGCACTAAAAAACGGGGCTGTTCTTTACGAAGATATCGCGGTAAAACCATGGGGACAAAAAACAGCTTATATCAAAGATCCCAGCAATTATCTGGTAGAAATCTGTACTGAAATGCAATAAAATATAAAGGTGGAAATAAAAAAATTACAGCAGCTGTCCTTCAATCCCTGCTCAGGATGGGGACATAACGGATATACAACAGACATACGATATGTAGTTTCATCTATTGAATTCGGAGGTTCTTTTGAGTTTATTATAAAGGAAAAGTTTTTGCCTTATACCAAAATCTGGGAAACGACTTCCGAAGACCTTGAAGAAATGAATACAATCATTGAACAGGGAAATTCCTTTGGTGCTTTTGTCAATGAAGAGCTGGCAGGATGGATCATCTGTGAACACAGAACATGGAACAACAGTTTTTACATAGAAAACATTCTGGTTGACGAAAAACACAGACGGCAGGGAATCGGCATCATGCTGATTAAAAATGCCATTAAAGAAGCCAGGAGATTAAATTGCAGGGTTATTGAACTGGAAACACAAAATACCAATTATCCTGCGATACAATTTTACAGAAGAATGGGATTTAATATTACCGGGCTCAACACAAGGTTGTACGAAAATACAGAGGAGATTGCCCTTTTCATGACTTTGGATATAGAGTAATTTTATCCTACTCATTAAAACACTTGCTGGTGTGTTAAAATTTTTATACATTAGTAATCAACAAATTAAAAATAATTACTATGAAAAACCTTAAAAAACTAAAGAGAAATCAGCTGGTGCTGATCAGTGGTGGTGACACTCCCTATGCTTTATGTGATCTGGATGGCAACTGCCCTCCGACAATAGGTTCCTACTATTGCAGTGATGGTACCTGTTACAGAGTTTCGGGTGGTGGCGGTAATCCCGGATGTAATGAGCCAATGCGTCTGTGCCAGGAATGGGAAACAGGATGTGGATGTGTTTATATGTAAATGCATTTTGTTAGATAAAATTTTGGAAGGGCGGTGTTTACCGCTCTTTTTTTGCAATCAGCCATAGCATTCATTAACTTGCATCTCTTAATAATACATCAAAGAATATCATTATGAAGACATTAATCTGGAAAGGAATCTATTATCAGTCCCTTGAATATTTCAATCTATTATCCAATGATAAAAATTACACTATTGAATCAAAAATCATCGGTTGTATTGAAGATAAAATATACAATGTAGAGTATAAAATCCATACTGATAAAAACTGGATCGTTCAGGATTTTCTGATCGAATCCGAGATCAATACAATTAAAAAAACTTTTTCGGGAAAAAGAAATCAAAGCCAATGGGAAATTAATGGTGTTGTAAATCCTGAGTTTGATCATTTCAATTTCATAGACATTTCTCTTACTCCGTTTACCAATACTCTACCGATCAACAATTTAAAGCTTTCAGAGAGTGGTTCTCAAAAGATTAATATTATATATATTGACGTGTTAAAACATCATATCAGACCTGTTCAACAAGATTATACCCGGACAGCTGTTAATAAATACCTGTATGAAAATATCGAAACCAATTTTAAAGCTGAAATTTCGGTTGACGAAAGTGGATTAGTCACCAGCTACCCTGAATTGTTTGAAAAGATTGCAGAATTTTAATACCATAAAAGACCTCCATAATCGTTAATAGATCAAGCTGCTGCCCTTGCATTTCAAGGCAAATAATACTCAGGAACAATCTGATAAAGTAAGAGAACTTAAAGATAATGCTCTTTTTAAATGTATTGCATTTGTACAATATAATCAAAGAATTAAGATGTGACAGAGCCAAAGGAAGATAGTTTGGTATTTTAGTAATAAATACCCTTATACAGTTGTTATAATAATATGAAAACAATTGCTATCCTACTCTTTTTTCTCACTTCCTTGACTGTCATTTCAGCTCAGAATAAACCGTCAGAAGGCATCTTTGAGACCTCAGATCACGTAAAGATCAAATATAAAGTCTCCGGAAAAGGAGAAGTTTGTATTTATATTCCAGGTGGCCCCGGACAGGGATATCCATCTTTTGAGCTGATGGGTGGAAATAATCTGGAAAAAAACTTACAGATGATCTATATGGACCAGCGGGGTTCCGGTGAATCCGGTACATCGGAAAATTATCATCTCGATACAATGATTCAGGATATAGAAGAACTGAGACAGCATCTGAAATTGAAAAAAGTATTTTTACTGGCTCATTCTTTTGGTGGAATCATTGCTGTCGGTTATGCAAAAAAATATCCAGAGTATACCAAAGGCCTCATTCTTGCGAACGTTACCCTTCATTTTCTGAATGATGAATCTGTCAAAGAACAGATTGAATATGGAAACAGCCTTTTACAGATAAAAAACAGAGTGATTCCTAAAGACAGTCTTTCTTCAGAGCTTTCAAAAGTCAGCAGCGCTTTAAGAAAGAAAAGAATCGGATATAAATTCCTGACCGAGGATATTGAAACCATAAAAGAGTCGGATAAAATAGATTCTCTTCATCCCCGCATCATCGACTTTGGAATGGCAGTGATCTCAAAACCCAAAGAATTCCCTGAATATTATGCCGATTATGCACCCATCACCAGGGACATTCGTGTTCCGGTACTTATCATTACCGGAAAAAATGATAAAGCAGTCGGAACTCAGCATTATAAAACCTTCCGGTTTCCCAATCAAAAAGTAGTTTCTATTGATGGCGGACATCTTTTGTACTATGAGAAAAATAAAGAATTTGTGAAGTCTGTTACTCATTTCGTAAAAACAACGAAGTAATAGCAGTTGTTTATTTTTATGAAAAGTTTTCGGCGCAGCCTCCGGCCGGCCGAAAACTTTCCCTACGCTGGCGCGAGCGTCTCACTCGTGTCCCCACAATAATCTATTTTTAAAAATTTAATTTCTAAAAATAATAATGTGTGTTTTTATTACTTTTAGATTATGAGTAGAAAACACAAATTTCATGAAAAAGAAGGAGCATATTTTATAAGCTTTGCTACGGTATTTTGGATTGATATTTTTACAAGAATTGAATATTTCGATATCATTATTGAAGCATTAAATTATTGTAGAAAGAATAAAGGAATGACTATTTTCGGATATTGTATCATGCCCAGTCATATACATTTAATTTTCAGATCAGAAAAAGGTCAACCTTCAGAATTAATAAGAGATTTTAAGGGTTTTACTGCTAAAAAGTTGCTTAAGGCCATAGAAGAAAATAATCAGGAAAGCAGAAAAGAATGGTTATTGTGGATGTTCAAAAAAGCAGGAGGCCAAAATTCTAATATAAAAAAATATCAGTTTTGGCAGCAGAATAATAATCCAATAGAAATATGGACGTTGAAAGTATTTGAGCAAAAACTAAATTACGTTCATCAAACCCCTGTGAAGGCGGGCTTTGTTATGGAGCCTTGGGAGTGGAAATACAGTAGTGCCAGAAATTATTCTGATGATTATGATGAGATTCTTGAAATAGATGTTAATTTATGATTGTGGACACGAGCGGGACGCTCGCGCCAGCAAAAGGGAAAACTTCCTCCATTCAAATATTTAAGCAAACCCCGGCTGTTTCTTTGAAACAGCCGGGGTTTATTATTTTAATTCGTGCTTAAAGCAGGTACTTATTAAAATTTAAGATCTCCATTCACTTCTCTTACTGCATTAGCAGCTTCAGCGAATTTCAATTGCTCTTCAGCAGTCAAAGTTACGTTTACAATTGATTCTACTCCGTTTGCTCCGATAATAGCAGGAACACCAAGACAGATATCGTTTTGTCCGTATTCTCCTTCAAGCATTAAAGAACAAGGAATCATTTTCTTCTGGTCACATGCAATCGCCTGAACCATTACAGAAACAGCAGCACCTGGAGCATACCAAGCTGAAGTTCCTAATAATTTGGTAAGCGTAGCTCCTCCTACTTTAGTTTCTTCGATCACATATTTTTGTTGCTCATCACTTAAGAACTCAGTTACAGGAACCCCGTTTCTTGTTGCTTTGCTCAATAATGGAAGCATACCTGTATCACTGTGAGCAGCGATTACCATTCCGTCAACATCAGAAATCGGAGCTTCTAAAGCTTCAGCCAATCTGTATTTGAATCTTGCAGAGTCTAATGCACCACCCATTCCGATGATTTTGTGCTTAGGAAGACCTGAAGTTTTGTGAACAAGGTAAGCCATAGTATCCATTGGGTTAGAAACCACGATGATGATTACTTCCGGAGAGTGTTTTACTAAGTTTTCAGTAACTTCTTTCACGATACCAGCATTGATACCGATCAATTCTTCTCTTGTCATTCCAGGCTTTCTAGGAATTCCTGAAGTGATTACTGCTACATGAGAACCTGCAGTTTTGCTGTAATCTCCTGTTGTACCCGTAATTTTTGTATCAAATCCGTTAAGAGATGCTGTCTGCATCAAATCCATTGCTTTCCCTTCAGCAAACCCCTCTTTAATGTCTACCAAAACTACTTCTGAACAGAAGTTCTTCATTGCGATGTATTCTGCACAGCTTGCTCCTACAGCGCCTGCACCTACTACAGTTACTTTCATATTGTTACTTTTTTAAATTATTTTTTTGTTAGTTAAATTTTAATTTGAAACTCCCCAAATTTAACAATTCCTGAAAAATTGCGCAATTTTTCAGGAATTTAATTAGAATTAAAATAATTAGTTGACATTCAGTAAAAACGAATACAGTTTTTTTGCACCGGAAAGCACTTCATTGTAGCTTTCTTCTGCCACCTCAGTATCCAGAACTTCTTTAAAATTTTTCCACATCGGGCCTGTATTTTCCTGATAACATCCGAAAAAATTGAAAGTAACGTCGTCAAAACCTTCCGTTTTAGAAAGCTGTTTAGCAATAACATTTCCTCCCAACGTAGACCCTTCAATCACATACATCGCTCCAAGCGCTTCATGTTCATTATCGAAATCCAGGGGAAGAGAAACTTCCTGATTTTTCAGGGAAAGGCTTTTCAGGTCTTTTTCAATAAGGCAAAGCTTTTTTCTTTCCTCAAGCTGAAGTTTTTCTGCATACTTGTCTGAAAGACTGCTGAATATTTTATCTTCGCTGTGAAGAAGCATCAGGTAATTGGTATGGATGATTTTTTTATAATCCTCTAAAGTGAAGGTTTTGTTGAAAATCTTCTCAGAATTAAAAAGTTTTTCTGCTGCATCGTGATACTCTGCTGTATTCTGTTTAAGATATTCTGATACCATAAATAGCGTTTTAAAAGTTTCTCAAATGTAAGGCTTTTTGAACGTTAAAATAAATGAAGTCCCCTCATTATTACTCTCAAAATCAACATTTCCTCCAAGTCTTTGCATAATGCGGTGCACAATAGATAGTCCCACTCCGTTTCCTTTGAATTTTTTGGCATTATCCATCCTGTTAAAGATTTTAAACATTTTATGTTTTTCCTCCACAGGAATACCAATACCGTTGTCTGAGATCCTGTAAATAATGGTTTGCCCGTCTTCTGTCCCTTCAATTTCTACTTTTGGAAGATCTTTATGGGAAGAATATTTCACAGCATTGTTGATGATGTTCAGAAACACCTGATGAAGCATTGTCTTATCAGCCAGTACATCCGGACACTCTTTGATGATAATCTCACTGTTGGCACTTCCGTAGGTCATCTTGGCATTTTCAGATATCTTCTCAATAGTATGCGTTGTTTTCAGACTTTCAAGCTGAATTTCGCTGTGCTTGGCACGGCTCAGCTGCAGGACGTCATGCATCATTTCAGCCATATTATCAATTTCTTCAATAATTGCATTGATCTTGGCTTTACTTTTTTCAGAATTATCAGCAAGATTTCCCAGAAGCATTTGTGCATTCAGTTTCATCACGGTGAGAGGTGTTCCCAGGTCATGAGAAATAGTGTAGGAAAAACTGTCAAGTTCCTCATTTACTTTTTTAAGCTCATCATTAAGCCTTTTAATCGCATTGTAATTTTTATGGGAAGTTTCTAAGATCAGATCCCTTACAGCCTGTACTGCACTTACATTTCTGGAATTCCATCTTTTTGAATGCCCTTTGATATTTTCTGTAAAAATGCGGAATGAAGTTCTGGGAGATATCATTTGTCTTTCCTCTCCGTTCTGAGAAAACACACTTACTTTCTTCTCCGGATTTCCGGCCCAGTTGATATGTTCATCAAACTCTTTTCTGAACCAGATCAGCATTTCATTTTTATCCCTTTCAATAAAATAGATGGCAATTCCTGCTGCATTTTCAGTCAGTTCAAGTTCTTTGCCATAATCTTTAAGGAAGTTTCGGCTCACATAAATACGTTCATTGGTATTACTAAGAGCCCATGCTGCAACTCGTCCAATATTTTCATGATCAGGAGTACTTCCGTCTGTTATTATATTTTCATCAGAAACAATGGCAAGACCATCAGCTTCCGGTAAGTTTCTGATTTCTTTTTTACATTCAATAAGAGAATTAAAGAGATTGTTATGCTTTAAAAATTCCGTTTTCAGCTGAGACATTCTCTCATTGAGTTCCAACCGGTAATTCAGTTCGTTTTTTGATTTAAAAGAAGAATAGGCATTCGCTGCCAGAGCCGTAAAAATTCCGGCCTGTACTCTATCTTCAAGATCAATATGTTTAGCTTCAACATTCTGGCAGGTTACCAGGCCCCAGAGATGATCATCAATAATAATGGAAACACTGAAGCTGGACGCCACTCCCGAATTTTTCAGATACTGTGCATGAATCGGTGACATTCCCCTGGATGCGGAGTAAGTAAGATCAATATTTTCAGGGCTTCTGCTTAAAATAGGAACCGTATCCGCATATACATTGCTGAAGATTCTTTTTCTTTTTTTCAGATAAAGATCGCGGGCCTGTTTCGGAATATCAGACTCCGGGTAATGAAGCCCCAGAAAGCTTTCCATATTTTCGTTTTTCTTTTCTGCGATTACTTTTCCGGAACCGTCCATCATGAATTTATAGACCATCATACGATCATAATTCACCACCTTTGAAAGAGTTTCCAGAAGATGGTTCCAGAGTTCCTTTTCATTATCGATGATGTAAAAGTTATCATATTTATTGGAAATTCGTTTATTGGGATTAATGATAACCTCTTCGAACTCCAGAAAAATATAAAGTTCACTTCTGAAAACAGAGAAATGATATTCTGTACCATTAATAAAAATCTTATCGAAATAAGTTTCATTCTTACGTCTGGTAAACTTATCCAGTGAAGTATAGATTTCTGAATCATTAATGCCCTGAAAACTTTCCGGAAAGTCAGTAATCTTTCTTCCGAACAGCTCCTCTGAGCGCTCAATTTTAAATAGATCCGAAATATTCCTGCTAAAAAAAGTAATGGTACGGAACTCTGCGTCAATGCCAATCAAATAGCCAAAACTTTGTATAGAACCCGGAATATGGATAGGCTCTTCATGGCATTCTATAAAACTCATATATCTTTTCAGTCTGTTAATCAAATATAACGATTTTTCTGAACAGCTTTCTATTTTGTGGTATCTAATTTTAAAACGCACAATACCAACACTTTACAACACAAAACAGTGAAAATACAGAAGAAAAAAAACATTAAAACATTCTTTATTTTTTCATCCCTTTTATATCATATCATTAAAATATACAAAAAAAAATTAAACTATCCAATTATCATTCTTTAACCATGATTCATAACATAAATTACATATTATTAATCCAAATGATTACTTTATTTAAACAAATTTTGCTAAATTTATATCACTAAATAATGAATATGATTAAAATACATTGAATTATTCACAACAAATTCAATATAAAATTTAAATTCAAATAATACTATTATGAAAAAGTTCCCATTAATTTTATTTTCTCTGATCCTTTCTATAGGATTATGGAATCCTTCTGAAGCATGTACAAGAGTAGTGTACAAAGGTCCCCAGAATACCGTTATTACAGCCCGTTCCATGGACTGGCGTGACGAAATCCCTGTCAATCTCTGGGTTCTCCCAAAAGGGATAGAACGAAATGGACTGGTAGGCTCTAAATCTGTGAAATGGACCGCCAAATATGGAAGCCTTGTAAGCTCTTCATGGGATATTGCTTCAGCTGACGGCATGAACGAAAAAGGGCTGGTTGCCAACCTGCTTTGGCTGGGAGAATCTCAATATCCTAAATTTGATGGAAAAGGTAGTAAAAAAGGTATTGCCATTTCATTATGGGCCCAATATTATCTTGATAACTTTGCCACAGTAAAAGAAGCCGTAGAATTTTCACGCAAAGAGCCTTTCGTAATTGTTAGTGATTATATTCCGGGAACTGAAAGATTTACAACCGTCCATCTTTCCATTTCGGATGCTTCAGGAGACAATGCAGTATTTGAATATATTGACGGAAAGCTTGTCATTCATCATGACCCGTCTTACACGGTAATGACCAATTCTCCTATTTTTGAGGAGCAGCTTGCCCTTAACAATTACTGGAAAGGTATTCCGGGGACCGTTATGCTTCCGGGAACCAACCGGGCAGCAGACCGCTTCGTAAGAGCTTCTTACTATATCAACGCGATTCCTCAGACTGCAGATACCCGCACAGCAGTAGCCAGTGTTTTCAGCGTAATCAGAAACTGCTCTGTTCCTTACGGGATCACTTCTGCCACAGAGCCTAATATTTCTTCTACAAGATGGCGTTCTGTTTCTGATCAGAAAAACCTTGTGTATTATTTTGAAACAGTCTTTACTCCAAACACTTTTTGGGTAGATCTTAAAGAATTTGATTTAAGTCCAAAAGGTAAAGTAATGAAACTGGATCTTAGTAATTACCGCACCTACAACGGAAAATCCAATGCAGAATTTAAAGAATCTGCTCCGTTCACATTCTTAGGATTAAAATAGATATTTCACCACAAACTACTTATGCTTAAGTAAATCTGGTCCCTGCAGATGAAGACCTAAGTATTCCGCACTATGAGTGAATGTATGATCATTCAAAATGCATCAGATACATGTGGTAAAATAAAATTCACAATTAAAAAAACAAAATAGATATGGCCTTTTTTTCGATTAAAAAGAAAAGCCTGATTCTGTGTATGCTGGCCTGTGGGTTATCTGCTTATGCACAAAATCAGGATTCTCTTAAGACCACCTCTGCTCTACAGGAAAAAAATGATGTTAAATATCCGCAGTTGCAGATCAAAGGTCTTTTTCAGGCACGTTACCTTGTTGGGATGAGTAAAGATGTAGACGTAAACGGACTTCATCACACCGATGGTTCCGGAACTGACAATAATTTCATGCTCAAATACATGAGGGTTCAGGTTCGCGCGCAGATCAGTAAACGTACTGAAGTTGTAGTTTTGGCCAACCTTGCCGATTTTAAAAATGATCCCAAAAGCAGAGTTCTTGAAAATGCTTATCTGAAGTATACTTTCAATCCCAAATTAGCGATTACTGTAGGACAGTTCAGACCCTGGTTCGGTATTGAAGAGACTTACCCTATTGATATTATTAAATCTTTAGACTGGTCTAACCAGTATACGGAATTCGGAAAGCTGGGCTGGACAAGTTTCCAGATCGGAATGTCTGCTACAGGACAGCTTCAGCTGGGAGAAATTCCTTTCCAATATGCGGTTTCAGTGGTGAACGGAAACGGAAAAAACCAGGTTAATGATAATGACAACGGAAAACAGTATTCTACCCGCCTTGTTTTCGGATTATCAAAAAAATACAATTTCAATGTAGGTCTGAATGGCGGTATCGGGGAAGTTTTCAGCAAAAAAGTATATGCGCTGGGCGTAGATCTGAGCTCACTGATTCAGTTTGATCCAAAATGGAGCCTTGATATGCAGCTGGAAGCTAAGCAGGCTACCAACCATGTTCTGTACAATTCTATTGCTCCTGAAATTCGTCCTGAAAACCCAGATCAATATCTGATCCGTGGTGCCTATTTTCTTCCGAATCTAAGATATGAGATCAATCACAAAAATCTCAGCGCCTTCGAACTATCCTGCCGTTACGAATATCTTGATACCAACTTCAGAATGGCTTCCAACCCAAGACAAACGATTACCCCGATGTTCGGATTGGAATTCCTGAAAAATTATGGAGCAAGAATTCAACTGGGAGTACAGTTTGACCGCTACAAACATCAGGTAGAAAACACATCACAATACAACAATAATCTATTCATTGTACAGGTACAGAGTAGGTTTTAACGATTAAATAGTTAGTATCATGAAAGAAATTAATATTAAAAACGTAGCGATCACATTTGTTGTTGCGTTGATCATATGGTTCATTCCTGCTCCGGAAGGTGTTGCAGAGAATGCCTGGCATCTGTTTGCCATCTTTGCGGCAACCATTTTAGGAATCATTCTTAAGGCGGCTCCAATGGGAACTATGTGTATGATGGCCATTGGATTTACAGCCCTTACGCAGGTAGTTGCTCCGGGAGATGCAGGGAAATCTATTACCAAAGCGCTTTCCGGTTTTGGAGATAAAGTAATCTGGCTGATCGGGATTTCATTCTTTATTGCCAGAGGATTTATCAAAACAGGACTTGGAAACCGTATCGCCTTTTTATTCATCAGAGTTTTTGGGAAAAGCTCACTGGGATTGGCTTACGGGTTAGGACTTGCCGATGTTTGTCTTGCTCCTGCTATTCCTAGTAACACTGCAAGAGGTGGTGGGATTATTTATCCTATCATGAAATCTATGGCGATAAGTTTTGATTCCGTTCCTGAAAAACCGGAAACTCATAGAAAATTAGGTTCATTTTTAACATTGAACAGCTACTACATGAACCTCATAGCATCTTCCATGTTCCTTACCGGGACAGCCAGTAACCCGATGTGTCAGAAATTTGCAGCCAACCTTGGTATTGATATTACATGGATGTCATGGGCTGCAGCTGGTTTTATTCCTGGTGCCGTAGCATTCTTTGTCGTTCCCTTGGTATTGTACAAATTATATCCGCCTGAATTGAAAAAAACGGGTGATGCTCCTAAAATGGCAGCTCAGAAATTAAAAGAAATGGGGCCTATCTCAAGAAATGAATGGCTGATGCTGCTGGCATTCTTCATTCTGTTAGCCCTTTGGATATTTGGAGGAGCACTTTCTATTGATGCTACTACTACAGCCTTTATCGGATTAACATTATTACTACTAACCTCAGTATTAACCTGGGAAGATGTAAAAGGTGAAAAAGGAGCTTGGGATACGATCGTTTGGTTCGCCGTACTGGTGATGATGGCAAGTTCTTTAAATGAATTAGGTTTCATTGGATGGTTCAGTAATCTTATCAAAGTACAGATTGGAGGTTTGAGCTGGCAGGTAGCTTTCCCGGTTATTATTGTAGTATATTTCTTCAGTCACTATATTTTTGCCAGTGCTACTGCTCACGTAGCGGCTATGTATGCTGCCTTGCTGGGTGTGGGTGTTTCTTTAGGAATCCCACCAATGTTACTCGCAATGATGCTTGGTTTCATGGGTTCAATTTACGGGGTACTTACTCATTACGGCCACGGTCCTGCACCGGTATTCTTCGGAAGCGGATATGTCGACCTGAAAGCCTGGTGGCTCAGAGGTCTTGAAATTGGAATCGTTCTATTGATCATTTATATGGTTGTAGGAGGATTGTGGATGAAAGTCTTAGGATATTATTAACCAATACATCAAAAATATGTTATCAACACTGTCAAGAAAAATGCTGATGTGCCTTACAGGACTCTTTCTGGGATTCTTCCTGTTGATTCATTTCCTAGGAAATCTTCAGCTTTTTCTTCCACAAGAACAAGCGCACCTGCAGTTTAATGCTTATTCGCATTTTTTATCAGGAAATATCATTATCAAAATAGTCTCTTATGTTTTATATGCCAGTATTATTCTGCATGCAGTAGACGGACTGATGATTACTTTAAAAAATAAAAAATCAGGAGGCGGTTATCAAACGGACAGACGTGGAAGAGCTAGCAAATGGGCTTCCAGAAATATGGGAATCCTGGGAACATTAATTCTGATTTTCCTGGTGATCCATTTCCAGAACTTCTGGTATATCTATAAATTCGGAAATCCTCCTTTGGATGAAAACGGAAATAAAGACCTCTACATTCTGGTAGTGAATGTCTTTAAAGAATGGTGGTACGTTATCATTTATGTTGTATCAATGATCGCTTTGTGCTATCACCTGATTCATGGAATACACAGCGCTGTAAGAACCCTGGGATTATATCATCCTAAGTTTGTACAATGGTTCAAAACGATCGGGATTGCGTATTCAATCATTATCTGTGTAGGTTTTGCATTGATGCCTGTGTATGTATTCTTCACTTATCATTAAAAGGAACGATCATGATTTTAGATTCAAAAATACCACAAGGCCCATTGGAACATAAATGGGAAAATTATAAAAAGAAAGCAAAACTCGTAAACCCTGCCAACCGTAAAAAACTGGATGTGATTGTTGTAGGAACAGGATTGGCGGGAAGTTCAATCGCAGCTTCTTTAGGGGAAATGGGATATAATGTCAAATCATTCTGTTTTCAGGACAGCCCGAGAAGAGCACACTCTGTGGCAGCACAGGGAGGTGTGAATGCCGCCAAAAACTATAAAAATGATGGTGACAGTGTCTACAGAATGTTTGTAGATACCTTAAAAGGAGGAGACTTCAGAGCCCGTGAAGCCAATGTCTACAGAATGGCAGAATGTTCTTTGAACCTCATCGACCAGGCTGTTGCACAAGGTGTACCTTTCGGGCGGGAATATGGCGGATATCTGAACAACCGATCCTTCGGAGGAGTTCAGGTAAGCCGTACTTTCTATGCGCGAGGACAAACGGGGCAGCAGCTTCTTCTGGGAGCTTATCAGGCTTTAATGCGACAGGTTGGAAAAGGTTCCGTGCAATTATTTTCAAGACATGAAATGCTGGATCTGGTTACTGTTGATGGGAAAGCCAGAGGAATTATCGTAAGGAATTTAGACACAGGAGATATTGAAAGACATGCAGCACACGCTGTAATATTGGCAACCGGAGGTTACGGAAAAATTTATTATCTGTCTACCCTTGCCATGGGATGTAATGGCTCTGCCATCTGGAGAGCCCATAAAAAAGGAGCTTTAATGGCTTCCCCAAGCTGGATTCAGGTACACCCTACTTCACTTCCACAATCCGGAGATTATCAGTCTAAACTGACCTTAATGTCTGAATCATTACGTAATGACGGCCGAATCTGGGTACCATTAAAGGAAGGTGAAACCAGACCTCCCAATGACATTCCTGAAAATGAAAGGGATTATTATCTTGAAAGAAGATATCCGGCTTTCGGAAACCTTGCTCCAAGAGATATTTCTTCCCGTGCAGCCAAGGAAAGAATTGATGCCGGTTTCGGAATCGGGCCTTTGAAAAACGCCGTTTATCTTGATTTTTCAAAAGCAATACAGGAACAGGGAAAAGATAAGATCAAAGAAAAATATGGAAATTTATTCGATATGTATCTGAAAATAACAGGATATGATGCGTATAAAGAACCCATGATGATCTCTCCTTCTGCCCACTTTTCAATGGGTGGACTTTGGGTAGATTATGAACTGATGACTACTGTTCCCGGACTGTTTGCGTTGGGTGAAGCTAATTTTGCCGATCACGGAGCCAACAGATTAGGAGCCAACTCTCTTTTACAGGCGTCTGTAGACGGATATTTCATTGCGCCTTACACGATTGCCAATTATCTGGCAGATGAAATTCACACCGGAAAAATTTCACCGGATACTCCTGAATTTGAACAGGCTGAAAAGGCCGTTAAAGATCAGATCAACGATTTTATCAATATTAAAGGAACCAAAACCGTTGATTACTTCCACAAAACTTTAGGAAAGCTCCTCTATGATTATTGCGGACTGGCAAGAAATGAAGAAGGGTTGAAATACGCCATTCAGGAAATCAAAAAACTGAAACAGGAATTCTACAAAGACGTAAGAGTTTCCGGACAGGGAGATAAAATGAATACCGAACTGGAAAAAGCAGGCCGCGTAGCCGATTATTTCGAAATCGGAGAACTGATGTGCTATGATGCATTAACCCGTAATGAATCCTGCGGTGCTCACTTCAGAGAAGAATTTCAGACCCCGGACGGGGAAGCCATGAGAAATGATGCGGAATACCAATTTATTTCTGCCTGGGCCTGGAAAGGTGAAAATGGTGAACCTGAATTGATTAAGGAACCTTTAATCTTTGAAGAAATTCAGCCAACGGTAAGAAGTTACAAATAAAAACAGAAAATTATGGATTTACATCTTAAGATATGGAGACAGAAAGACAGAAAAAGTGAAGGAAAACTGGTAGGTTACGACCTGAAAGGATTGAATCCACACATGTCTTTCTTAGAAATGCTGGACACTTTAAATGAAAAACTGATTATTGAGGGTGATGAACCTGTTGAGTTTGATCATGACTGTCGTGAAGGGATCTGCGGACAATGTGGAATGATGATTAATGGTATTGCCCATGGTCCTTTGAAAAATACAACCACCTGCCAACTTCATTTAAGATCCTTTAAAGATGGGGAAACGATTCTGATAGAGCCATTCAGAGCTGAAGCATTTCCGGTGAAGAAAGATTTAAAAGTAGACCGTTCTGCTTTTGACAGAATTATATCTTCAGGAGGTTTTGTATCTGTGAATACAGGCCAGGCTCCTGATGCCACAGCAATTCCGGTGACTCACCAGACGGCTGAGGAAGCTTTTGATTCTGCTGCGTGTATCGGATGTGGAGCGTGTGTTGCCACTTGTAAAAATGGAAGTGCAGCTTTATTTACCTCTGCAAAAATCACTCATATGGCGCTTCTTCCTCAAGGGAAAGAAGAACGAAGCAAAAGAGTACTGGATATGGTAGCCCAAATGGATACGGAATTATTCGGGCACTGCTCCAATACAGAAGCCTGTGAAGTAGAATGTCCTCAGGGAATTTCTGTCCTGAATATTGCCAGAATGAATTTTGAATACAACAGAGCTTTGTTTTTCAGAAAGAAAAATTAATCTGAGAAAACAAAGATGATCATAAGTAAAGGACGAATTTGTAAATTCAAATTCGTCCTTTTATTTCTTATTCTATCATGGCCACCACTCTCGCCGGAGCTGCAGATCCGCCAACAATTTTTAACGGAAATACACAGATTTTAAATCCGGATGGAGGTAATGCACTGAGGTTTGTAAGCTGTTCGATGTGTAAATATTCTTTTTCGATTCCTACACGATGACCTTCCCAGAAGAATTCAGGGTCATTCATTTCTTTGGCTTTCTGAGCCATATATTTCAGGGGAAGATCCCAGCCCCACTGATCGATTCCCATTACTTTTACGCCCTGGTCAATCAGCCATTCTGTAGCTTCTTTACTCATTCCCGTTCCTTTTTCCACAAAATCCGGAGTTCCCATCATTTTATCACGATCCGTTCTGATCAGAACAATATTTCCTTCCTGAATGGTAATTCCTTTTTTATCGAGATCTTTTTTTAAATCCTCAACAGTGATAGCAACAAAATCTTCTTTATGCGTACAGTCAATCACAATTCCATCTCCGTAGCACCATTCCAGTGGAATCTGGTCTATCGTTTTAGCTGGCTTTCCTTCCACTACAGGGCCATAATGCCAGGGAGCATCAATATGTGTTGTAGCATGAAGTCCCATATTTTTGATCGTGTCATCTGCCCATCCAATCCAGTTTTTAGGAAAAAGTCTTGATGGAAGTCTTAATGCCAGACGAATGAGCCAATGTGATTTTCTATGTGCTTTATGTTTAATTTTCACCCGCATAAACCACGGATCTCCTGCATTGTATTGGATAGGTTTTGTCAGATCGACAAGTTTTGTTTTCATATGATTTAGCTAAGGAAGCAAAGATAATGAATAAGGCAAAAAAACGAATAGATATTAGCAAACGAAAAAAAGATTAGCTATTACTAATCTTTTTCTAATTCTAATGGGTTTTCGTATTTTTTGTTTTCTTCCCGTTCTTTTTGTCTTTGCCTTATCATTTCTTGACCTTGTATAATGGTTGTTCCATAACTTGCGAGTACAGCAGCGGCATTGGCTTCATTATTTCTAACTGCTTGCTTTAATTTTTGTTGTGTGGTTTCTATCGCATCTGTATATCTGCTCTTTTTAATGGTAATTAATTTACCATTAAATTTAGATGCAGGTATAGATTTTACCAATTCAAAATCAAAATCTCCTTTATCATCTGTTATTTTAACAATCAGTCCTGGTAATCCGCTTAATTTATATGGGCCGTAAGGCAACGGAATTTCGGGATCATACCATGCTATCCAGTTCCGCCCTTTAAAAGTAACTTCTGCTTTTTTACAAATAATTGTATTGATTACTTTGGTCTCATCCACAAGCCTCCAGTTCTTTATTATTGGTTCTTTATAGGTAAGTAAAGACATTCCAGCTGATCTAAAATATTGTATATTTTCGTTGGATTGAATTATGGTAAAAGATAAACCTGTTTTTGGAATCACTACCCCTTTTTTCCAGCCAAGAGTTATACTACCATCAGCATTCTTTGTGCTTGTTCCTGAAGTGGCCATTACCGAATCACCTTTTAGCGATATAACACTTGCAAAAAATGCACGGTTATCTCCTATCTGTAATGAGAATTGTTCTTCATGCCGATAATCACTCCGTGTGTCGAATTTTGCTTTTAATTGATAGGTAAATTCCCCACGCAGAGTATCCTGTTTGTATGATTGTGTATAAAATAAAACACTATAAAATAAAATGAATATTTGTATTAGTTTTTTATGGTAATGCATAATAGATAAATTGCATTTATAGTATTTGCTTTTCAACATTTTTTGCCTTTCTCTAAATTCCTCTGGGAATCATAATCTTCTTCGGATCATTCTCATCATACATGATCTCAATAGTTCCTTGTTGAGGAATGGAAGAAAGCTTTAAAAGGCTCACAATTTTCTTATAAACAGCAATATGTTCAGTCCCTCTGAAATCTTTAAAACTTACCTGAAACATGATTTGTGGCTGATCGTTCACTGTAAGGCCTGTCTGACTTACACTGATAATATTGGCTTCAGCATTTCTTCCTGAAAAAAGAATACGTTCTTCTTTTGTATTTTTTAAAAACTTCCCGAAAATAAGCTGAAAAACCAGGACATAAATAATGGTCATCACCCCGCTGAAAATAATCGGGTGCATGAATGTCAGAAACCTCCAGCCGAAATCAAAAGATTCTCTCCAATAGAAATAAGAGTATAAGCCAATAACATAAGCAATCAATAATACAAGAAATACGATTCGTAAAATCATTCCTGATGTATTGAATCCTACTTTCTGATCACTTAAAATAAAATAAGGTTCCTGTGATACCTTAGGATTCAGCAGTACCTTGATTTTGTTTCCTACATCAAATCTTCTCTCCTGCGGTCTGGAATCATGAAACATCATTGTATGTTCTATCACCGTATTGCTGAGATTGGGAAATGAAAGCCCGACCTGAATGAGATTCATGTTTTTTTTGGGAATGTATTTCAGAAGCTTATAATCAATAATTTTGGCTTCTCTTGGAACTCCGTTCTGTACAATGGACCGGATCGTATTTTTCTCTTTAAAAGTTGTAATGAAAAGCTTGTTGATAAAGAAAATAATCACATATCCCCATATTAACAAAGAAAAACCGAGATACCCATAGCTCACCGCTAATGAATTTCTCGGTTCTGTTGCCAGCTCCTCCGTCATCATGTAAATGAAAATTGGAAAAGGAACACAGAAAAAGAAGAGAAAAGCTCCCCAGAAAATGACCATCAATTTCATAACTGTTATTTTGTAATCAGCAATAAAGTTATGATATTATTATGGAACCGGAGATTTCTTTTTATACCTCTTTTTCGAAATAAAGTCTGTAATATTTTCCTTTATCATCCTCACCCATCTCGATTTTTTGTCGGTCTCCGTGGATGTAGATATGGAAGTTTTTATCTAATTTAATGATACTTTTAAAGTGTCTCTGCGTCTTTTTTACTGCTGCTTCACTGATCGGGAACTCTTCAGCAATATTCACCTGCATGTCCTGTTCGTAGTCTGTTTTAAAGTTTACAAAACTTTCAATCACATGCTCATCTCCCAAGACTTCACTGGCAAATTCATCCAGCTTAAATTCTTCTTTTTCTTTGAAGAAATTGATAGACTTGTTCAGGAAATCTGCCTGGTCTGCTTTGGAAACTTCAAATTCCTGGGGAAGCTGTTTGGTAATATAATCTTTATACACCATCAAAGCTTCCTGCGTGTGGAAATATTCATCATCACGCTGTTTTACTTTAAGGAAATCTTCGAACCAGTAATACATATCTCCGTTTTTGTTGTTGTCAACCACGGAAAGTACATACCCTGTTTCTTTATTGTTGTTGTAGATCAAAGCAGCCTTATCAATTTTAGACAAGCCTATTCCCTGATCTTTTTCAATATCAAATGTTTCTTCTGCAGGATTGATTTTCAGGAAAGATTCTCTCTTCTCCGTTTTAAAAATTCCGATTTTATCCACTCTGTCCGGACGGTCGCTTTCATCTTCAAAAAGTACGATAAAAAGCTCGCCACTCTGAACTCTCGGATTTTCTGCCGCTTCGAAAAGATGTTTGGCAATATTCTCAGATTCCCAGATAAACTTGGATTTATCATCAAAAATTTCAGATACGGCACTGTACACCGGATTATTCACCAGATAAGTGTCACTGTAAAAATGGAAGGTTTCTTCCGATTTAAAAGAACCTAAAAAGTAATCTTCAAGCATTTCTGCCATTCCTTCTTCCAGCTTCAACTCCTCCTGGGAAAGTGTCAGCGAATCTCCGTTGATCTTATTTCCGACTCTGTGTACTATTATTTTTGAAAACATTTTCTGAATATTTGGACTGCAAAGATATTCATTCTTATCCTTACTGCGAAACTTAAAAATAATATTGATTTTGGGATAACATAAACTTTATTTTTAACCACAAAAGGCACAAAAGTTCTTATTTTAAATCCTTTAGCCCATTTTAGAAGCGTAGTGATACACACTAAAAAAGTTCACTAAAGGTGAAAATCCTAGATTTTCAAAACTTCCGAGTACTTCTTAGCTATAAAGCCGATGACCTTAAATAATTTAACAGTTCAACTCTTTTGTGACTTTGTGGTGAGTTTTAAGGCAAGTCATTTATTTTTTCTCCCATTTTGATAAAAACCTTATCATTTTGACAGGCTTTTTTGTTTAAAAAACTTGCCTGCAAAACAATAATTTATTAATTATCAATACGTTAACTACATTCTATTTTCATCGGAATATCATTGGCATCATGATTTGAAAACATAGAAAAATGGACTTAAAGACTTTAAACAGAATCGACAAGCTCAGAAGGTTAAAAAGCAAAGGACCTGCAACTCCAAAATGGCTTAAGCCCTATCATATGCTCTTTTTTGCTTTTTTAACCATTTTCATTTTTGGAGCCTTCATCAAAATGCTCGAACACTATCACCATTAAAATATAATACGATGAACTATTTACAAGCCGTAAAGGAAATCACTGATGTGGTTCCCGATTTTGAAAAAGAAGTAAAAGAAATTAAAATTCAAAACTCATACAGCATTATCCGCACCTTCACGGAACGTATTAAAAACATGATCCGCCAGAATGACAGAAATCTGCTGTTCAGGAGTTTACAAAAGATGGACAAAATTTACACTGACGGAGATACAGTATTAAAGAATGCAATTGAGACAACCTTTATCTATTCTCTGGATAATTGTACCGCTTTCTGCAGTGAGGAATACAGAAAAGTGATTTTTAGTCACATTTCTGCCAACCTTCAGAAAGTATATTCAAGACAAATTTACACTCACGGCATATAAACGTTTTGTTACATTTTTTATCCGTTTCATTACAAAGTGTTTAAATTAAACAAAATTAAAAATAACTCACAATCAATAGATTATGAAAAATAAAATCAGAAGAATTTCAGACTGGAAAACCTGGAAAACAACGACTAACAGACACAATGCAGAGATATTACTCACTCACATTGCTGTGATCGTTGGAGTATTTATTTTTGCAGCCTGCCTTTAAATTTTGGTATACATTTCGCTGCACTAAAAAGTGTTTGAAAAATTCTTAATTATGATGAAAGTAAAAATGCAAACTATTAATCAAAAAATAGCTGTTGAATACTTAAAATTTTTCTATCCGCCACTTCGCAATGAAATCACCCAGCTGTCTGTACAGGACAATTTCGCCGGGATCATGCAGGCTACCGTGAATTATCTGAAGCACCTGCTGCAGGAATCGAAGATCAATATCATTGCCCATCACATCAAGTTGATGGACTGGATCTACAGAAACGGGAATTCTTATGTAAGAACCATGATTGAAAACCTGTTTGTAAGATCTTTCGAAAGCTTCAAAAAACACGCAAAGATCCAACATTGGAAACTTCTTTACCAATATATGCCTGTCAGCTTCCAGATCATTTATAATGAACAGCAGAAGCAGGATCAAATGTATTTTGGAAAATAAATTAAGTCAAAAAGCGAAAAGGTAAATGCGCGTTTACCTTTTCGCCTTTTCATTCCTGATCGATATAACTCCCACTCTAATATGTTTCACAAATAGGTGTGAAACTTCTTTTTATAAAATATACCATGAAATACTCTTTTTATGCCCTGATAATGGCATTGTCATTAATATCGTGTGAAAACAACGACAATATAATTGATGATCCGAGACCTGTTGATAAAAATGTTTACTCGTTTCAATTTAAAAGTTATACTGTAAAAAATACGGTTTTGTACAAAGGATCAAAAGGAGAAAAATCTACTCCGGATGAATCTTACCTTACCGATTACTGGAGCCTATACCAGGAACCTGCATGGGAAAAAATAAATCTTGATCTTAAAAACAAAACGATCAGGTTATTCTCAGAAACCTCATCTACAGATTTTGCTTACAGTTTTACCATCGCGAATGATTCTGTACTGATCAAAGAGAACAACAATAATAAACCAACTTACATTGGTGATTTCCATAAAGACACTTCTTCATTCACCTTAAAAAGAACGTACAGATACGTTAAAAAAGTTCCCCGAGATGACCAGGACGCACTATTAATTACCAAAAGTTCTCATTTTGGAACAACTCAATACGAAAATATTTTCGGTAATATATTCTCCAAACCTTCTGAAATGATCAAAACAGGAGATCAGGTTTTATGGAGCAATATTGAATATTCTTATAAATAATTGTAGCTACATTTTTATTTTTTAATTATTAACTCAGAAACCAACTTCCCGTCCTGCAAGATCCGGAAGGTTTTCGTTGAGAAATATACTGTAATAATATATCTTCAGTTATTTTATTAACTTTAGATATTATTTATAAATAATGAAGAATAAATATTTTTATGGATTTTTAATCACTTTTATTTACACAGGATATAATGCCCAGGTTTCTGATACAGTAAAAAAACTGGCACAGCCTTTAAGTACTCTTTCTTATGCTGAGTCCTCCCATATTGGTTATGGAGGTGAAGAAAGTAAGATTTATAATCAATTTAAAAAAATTGCTAAAACAGCAAGTAATGATGAGCTCTATTACTATGCGATGAATGGCAGCAATGCGTTAAGGGTTTATTCCGCCAAGGAGCTATTTAAAAGAAATGATAAAAGATTCTTAGATATCTATACTTTCTATTATAACAATCCTTTAATGATGAAATATACTTTGGGATGTGTCGGAGAAAATAAAAATATTTCAAAATTTTTAAAAGATGAAGTATACTCTGCCCAGGATTATATTTCGTTGCGGGATCATTTATTGAAAAATAAAGATAAGCAAGATGAAATATCAAAATTACAATTAAGCCAAATCAGAGACCATGGCTATGGCAAGCTTACAGAAGAAAATGTCAATTCAGTTAAAAAGCATTTAGAAGAAATTGATAATAAAAAATCAAACTAAAACTTATCTGTTCAATATAATGGGCAAAACCAAAAGTATAAAAAATATTACTATACCCGCCGAATTTTTATTGGATAATAGTTTTATTTCAAAGAGTTTTTAAAGGAGCTTTAAACAAGACTTAAAATCTTTTTAATATCCTTACGGTTTTCCATATTTGGTGATTAAAAAAATAATTTTATATTTAAATTGTTAAATATTTAAAAAACATAATTATGAAAAAAGTATTATTACTTTCAGCATTTATGGTTGCTGGACTTGTTTGTGCTAAAGAAAGCACTTCTAACAAATTAGAGTCAAAAAAGGAAAAACAGCAAATTGCAGCCTTTACAAGGTATTTGGTGACTATCAAAACTATTTGTGGAACTACTTATCAAACAGTTTTTGATTCTGAATTTGATTCAAGTGATTGCCTTTACAACGAATGGGAAATGTATAACAATCAAGATTGTGGACATTCCAGTTATGAAAATCCAATGACGTAATGAAAAAAATAATAGGCTGTCTTTTAACAGCCTATTTAATTATAATATTTTGAGTACCTATGAAACCACTTTTTAGAATTTTTTTGTTATTTCTTTGTTTTAACTATGTGAAAGGTCAAGAAAAAAAAGATTATTCGGAAATCGAAGTAAAGTATAAATATAATTTTGTACAAGATACTTTGGATAAATTATCTACAATTAATGAGCCTATGGTATTACTCACTAATGGCAAAAAATCTATATATTATAGTGAAAATTATAAGGCTGCAGTGGATGGTTTTGGGAAAAAACTGGAAGATGCAATGAAGACCGGAAATATTGTTGATCCCGGCTCTCTTCCGAAATCTAAGGTAAAGCATAATGTATATAAGGATGAAAACAAAACCTATATATCAAATTATTTAGGGAGAAATTATTACACCTATGAGAGTCCTGATAAACTTGACTGGCAAATTGATAATAAAAGCACTTCTACTATTGGCGGCTATAAATGTAATAAAGCAGTTGTAAGTGTAGGAGGAAAAAAGTTTATAGCTTGGTTTACTTATGATATTCCAATAAGTGATGGTCCATACAAATTTAGAGGACTTCCTGGATTAATATTAAAGATCAATGAGTTGAATAATTATATAGGTTTTGAACTTATATCAATAAATAAAACGAGTTTACCCATTGAGCAAAAAAAAGGGTTAATTGTATCCAAAGATCAATTTATTACAAAGAGAAAAGAATATATGAATGACCCGTATCAAGGTAAAATTAATAACCCGGAGTATAGAAAAATGATTGAGGACAATAAAAGGAAGTATAACAATTCTTTAGAATAAAAAAAATAAAACACCTGAATTTACAGGTGTTTTATTTTTTACTCATTATTTCTATACATCATTATATCATTATAGCTAGCATTATGAGTGAGCTGTATACCTATAATTACAGTTGTAGCTTCATCAAAAGGATTTCTACAATATCCGTTTTGTTCCATCCAGTTACATCAATTTGATATTCACCTTTTAACAGATCTGAAATGATTAAAATAAGAAAATACTCCAACCATGCAGGATATCCTGAACCGCGACGGGTCATCAGATACACCTTATTCTGGTGCCAGTCCGGAAATGCAGAAATTCTGATTGACGAAAATATTTTTATGATGAAAACCGGTCAGGTTGTAACCATTACTTCAGGACAATTCCATCAGTTAAAATCAGTGGAAGGAGAATTGACTGCATTGGAATTTACGCTGGATTTTTTCTGTAAAAGTGATAGTGATATTGAACTTATCTTCCACAATGGTCTCTTCTGTCATTTTGGAATGAATGAAATGATCACTGTACAGCACCCTGAATTTTTCTCTGAAACATTGAACACTATTGAAAAAGAAATTCAGCAACAGCCTTACCAGTATCTGATCTCTACACATTCTCTGGTGGAATTGCTTCTGGTAGAAATCAACCGCAGTAAAATTGCCCACGGCGATGAAATATGGAAACCCGATGCTTTATTTTTAAAGTTCCTTGAAAGTGTAAGGGCAAATTTTAAAAATAATTATCAGGTCTCTCATTTTGCTGATCTTCTCGGAACCACTGAAGCCAAACTGAATGAGGTTTCAAAACTTCATACCAACAAAACGGCCCAGAATGTGATCTACAGCCTCATTATTTCTGAAGCTAAGAGACTTTTATTATATGAAAAGCTGACTGTAAAGGAAATTGCCTACCAACTTGGCTTCAATGATCCTTTCTATTTTTCAAATTTCTTTAAAAAACATACTTCACAGTCTCCCAAAGAGTATCAGAAAGCGGTAAAGGAAATTTAAAAACTTTCAGCTTCCTTCTTCAATATTACATGCTTTTCCCGGAATTGTCTATTCTTTAGGCGGCGGCTTTCGCTGAACTTTGTACTGTAATTAAAATCTAAAAATTATACGTATGAAAACGCAACAGGATACCGCCGTTTTTTTATTAAGAATTGCTCTGGCTGCCGGATTTTTATCAGCAGTAGCAAGCAGGCTGAATCTTTGGGGGGCTCAATCTTCAGGCTGGAAAAATTTTGTTCATTATACCGCTGAAACCAATTCATTTTTACCACCATCGTGGGCACCTTCTATTGCCCTATTTTCAACGGCAGCTGAAGTTTCAATAGGCTTTATGCTTCTTCTGGGTTTTCAGATAAAAAGAACAGCAAGGTACGCCTCTGTGCTCACTTTATTTTTTGCCATAGCCATGAGCATTTCTTTTGGAATTAAAGAACCTCTGGACTATTCAGTCTTCGCATTCAGTGCAGGGGCATTTCTTCTGAGTACATTTTCCCATTATAAATGGAGTTTTGATCATTTCTTACATCGATAACAATTAAAATTTATATTACATGAACACCAACATCCACGATTACATCGTAAAAACAGAACAGAAAGAATGGCAGCCTTTGATTGAAAAAGGAATTCATTATCAAGGTATTTTTGTAAAATCCTTAAAATTTGATCCTGAAAAAAAACGTTCTACCAGTATTCTTTTAAAATTTGAACCAGGAGCCAGCTATCCTTATCATAACCATCCTGCAGGAGAGGAATTATTTATACTGGAAGGTGATGCAACTATTGCAGGAGCCCGGCTTGAAAAAGGAGATTATCTATATACTCCGCCTGATTTCAAACATTCCGTGAAATCTGAACATGGCTGTACCATTCTTTTTGTTGTACCGGAAGAAGTGGAAATTCTTAGCTGATTACAAAACAAAACCACGGTAATTTTTACCGTGGTTCTTATGAATTTTAAAGAGGATGGAATTATTATTTTAAAACTGTTTCATCAGGTGATATCAGTATGAAGTCAATTAACGTTTTTTTCTTTCTTATGACATCCACCATAGTCTGTACTGAAAAGGTGAGAATAATATACAACGGGATCAGCATACACACGTATCCAATTTCATGTTGCCGATATCCGAAAATTCCTTTTCCCCACGAGATTAATATCCATTGAATCATGTACATTGAGGTCAGGTTTTTACTGCAATATTTGAGAACACGTATAAAACCATTTTCTTTGGCGTTTGCCATAAACGTATTAATCAGCCATAAAAACAGTAGTATCCAGCCTGCAAAATAAAGAACACCTCCGGGGCCCATATGATAAAAACCATTGTAATGATAATCACCATACAGAAAGACCAGCGGTGCTCCTATGGCAATAAATAACAGTCCGGCATACAGCATATTTCTAAATATCTGTTGGGTATTGTAGTTCAGCTCCTGAAACCATTTCCCGAAAAACATTCCGATGATGATAAAGGCCATCCATGGAAAAACAGGGAAATAGACATATGCCGGATAATCGGTATTGAAAAGGAGATCCAGAACATAATTGATCACAGGATAATCCAGGTTAATTCCGCTTACTTCCCTGGATACCAGCGCAACGAATAAACCTATTGCCAGAATGATATATTTATTTTTCACATACGCCCTGATAAATCCAACAAATAATAAAGACATCCCAGCCAGCTGTAAAATATCACCCAGCTGTACCAGATATACATACTGCTGTTCTATAGGTGCGCCCCAGCCATATTTTTGGATAAAATTATCGGGAGCAAAATTAAAAATGACAGGAATCATAAACTTCATAAAGTTCATGAACAACCCTGCAAATATTAGTAAAGCACCCCGTTTTAAAGCACTTTTAAGACTTTGATGACTGGAAGTCATGAAAGTAATTCCCATACAGATCAGGAAAATAGAAGTTCCCCTTCCAAGAAAAACAATAAAACTGCCGACAGCTGTTTCATATTGTGATTTTACATTGGCATACACCAATAAGGTATGTATAATGATCATTCCGATGACACTTATACCTTTTATTACATCCAGAGTAAGGATTCTTTTGTTTTGTAGTTTCATAGTTTTTAATGAAAATGTGGATTAGATGGACAAAATTGTATTCATTAATGATTTCTTTAAATTATATTTTTATTTATTCTAAATAAAACCAAATATACAAATTAAAACCATTCCTCATAATTCATGAATCAATTTTCATAAAATAGTAATACTTAAACATTTACTCCAGTATAATTACAATAATATTTTCAACACTCAAGTATGTAATTTTCCTTGAATCGTCAGACAATGAAAGTTTAATATTCTATGTCTGTAAATAAAAAACTCTTCCAGCAGGAAGAGTTTTTATCATATCTAAACTTATAGCTTTAAATCATAGCAAATGATCTTTTAGAAATCATAGCCCCGAACCAAGCATTTTTATCCAGATAGGTTGATACACAGGATTTTTAATTCCTTCCACATGATAGGGATTAGGAGGAGTACGCATATTTGTGTTTTGAACAATAGGCTGATCTAATGCAAAAACATTCTCTGCTGGGATATGGAGTGTTTTACAAATTTCCGCTAGCTCTGTTGAAGCAACCTCTTTTACATGATAAGTTGCAAAAACATTTTGAGGTGATGTTACTAATTTTTGGGAGTACCACCCTGCGGTTTTTTTCGTTTTGGAATTACTGTAATCCCACCCCCCTGAAAAGCTGATGATCCTGGCTACAGACTCATGCTGGGCAATAAATTCAGCCATTCCTCCCCCCTGAGACTGACCGGCTATAGCGATTTTGCTCCAGACAGGTTTACCTGTGTTGTGATCAAGATACTGAGACCATACACCCTCTTTATCATTTTTTGACAAATACTGTAAAAGTTTTGTCAGGCGAGGTATTATGGCATCCTGATACTGATCCGGAATAGGCAGGAAAGTATTATCACCATAAATACGTTTTCTACGGAATTCTGCAGCACAGTCAATATTTTGATTCAAATAATCTCCTTTACACACCTGCGAAACTCCAGGGGTACTTATAAAAGAAAGTGCTATAACCCTATATCCCTGCTCCAATGCTGTTTTTAAAAAACTTTGGGGAACATGAACAGTTGATCCTTTAGTCCCTGTGAGCCATAGCAGTACTTTATTATTCTTAATGGCCTTATCATAAAATACAATATGTGCACTGTCCCAGTTCTTTACCGAAGGATCAGCTTCACTGGGTTTCACCTGAATCTTTTTATATCCGGAAAAATCAATAGCAGGATTTACCTTTTGTGCTTTCAGATTTGCGGACAAACTTGCCAAAAATAACACAATAAACAGTATCATGGTGGATAATGAGGTCTTTTTTTCCATAGTATTTAAAATTAAATTAGACAATTAAAGCACTATAACAAGTGTTAAAAATCAGTTCTCAGAATAAAATCTACTCCCATTTGGGCGTGCAGCAATGTGGTGTTGAATACCGGAATCTCCAGATCATTTTCCCCGATAATAATCGGAAATTCTGTACATCCCAATATGATGCCTTCAGCACCCATCGTTTCCAGGATTACAATCTGATCCAGTATATATTTTTTTGTTTCAGGCTTTAAAATACCAAGAGACAGTTCTTTTTGTATAATGGTATGAAGTTTTTCCCTGTCTTTCTTTTGGTCGGGTACCATTATATCAATATCATATTTATCTTTTAGGATTTTCTCAATAAATGGCTCCTCCATGGTAAATACTGTCCCAATAAGCCCAACTTTACGAAGTCCTTTCTTGCGGACTGCAGTACCTATCGCATCTCCGATATGCAATATGGGAATCATACTATGCCGTTGCACTTCATGATACACTTTATGGGGTGTATTAGCACAAAACATTGCTGCAGAGGCTCCGGCTTTATATAATTGATCGCAGGCTTCAATCAGCATTGCTGCAATTATATCCCAATGATCCGACTTTTGCAACTGATGCATAGAATACTGATCAAGATTTACTAATACAAGAGGAGGATTTGTATTATTACCGAAATAATCATTGATGGTTTGGTTCAGGTACATGTAATATTCCAGCGTTGAATGCCAGGAAAGACCTCCGACAAGACCTAATTTCCGTAAGGTGGGATGGTGCAGAGGATAACCTGAAGAACTTTGATTATAATTATTCATGACAGTTTTGTTTGCAGTTCTCTGCAGCCGGTACTTGTACTGCAAAGCCGGAAATCTCACCCTCTTCTTTACAAAATAATCGTATGCAATTTATAGGGAAGTACATTTTCTATTTTTTACCAAGATTAAGAAAAAAACAGAGAGAAGCATAATAATACCCTACAACATATATACGCCACTTTGTAGGTATACCCACAAAAACTACTCACACATAGTGCCTTTTTTTGTTTTTGAAAACACACAATAAGGCGAATTACTAATCGATCCATTATGTAATAGGTTCAAAACCAATTTTTGGATTAATGATTCTTATCGTTAAAATTATTGTATTGAAATACAGGAAAATGGATAGCCCCAACTGACATGCATTCCTTCATTTATTATCCAAAACAGCAATTATAAACTCATTATGTATAGTCAATATTTTTTACAGCAACAACAAAAGAAAACATCATATTTTATTATTTAATTCACTATAATGGATGTAATACATTGGCATTTTTTAAAATCATGTATTTTATAAACAAATGAAAATGCACATATGATGTATATAAAACCTTAGCTAAAAACTACGGATTATAAAATTCAGATCATAAATTCTGATGTTCTATAGCTTTTCAGGATAAAAATTAACAAAGAAACCGAAACAAAAAGATTTGTTCCGGTTCTGTATTATCTATTCAAATTAGCCGATACATGGATATTCTTTTCAAACCTGCTATGGCTCCAATATAGATCTGAAAAAAAGATACAGATTTGTCTCGCTTTCCAGATTCAGTTTTTTCCGTATTCTGTACTTTTTTGTCTGTACAGATCTGTGCTCCATAGAGACACTCTGAGCAATTTCCTTTGACGAAAAGCCAAGCCATATCATGGCACAAAAAGTTAAATCCGATTTGGAAAGATTAGGATTTATTTTCAGCAACTCCCTGAATAATTCCGGATAGGCTTCCTGGAATTTAGGAAAAAAATCAGCTTTTTTTTCTCTGGCAAGCTGAATGATATTCTCATAATTTTCACTGAGTTTTCTTTTCAGGTCTTTTGTTTCTTCCCCTATTTCAAAAATTATTTGTTGACTTTCCGCCAGCTTTTTTTTCTTTTTTCTTACATGTAAATAAAAGTAAACGGTGATTAAAGTAACCAACAGCATTGCGATACCACTATACCACAGCGTGGTATTATTTTGTTTTTTAAACTGAACTTTTTCGTTTTCTCTATCTTTATTCAGTCTGTTGATGGAGAGGTTTACAGCCTGATTCTGGTTGGCATTAAGGCTGTCCTGCAATGAAATTGCCTTTTTCAGATATTCATTTTCTTTTTCAGCATCTCCTTCATTTTTATAAAGTCCAGACAGTTCCTTATAATTGTTAAGAAGAAGTTTAGGTCTGTTGACCTGCTTAGCCAATTCAATTGACTCCTTAATTGCGTTGATAGCCTCACTGCTTTTTCCCTGACTGTTCAGAAATATTCCATAATTCTGTAAAACAACAGCTCTCTGGAATTTGTCATGTTTAAAATTCCTGGTTTCTAAAAGCATAAAAGCCTTTTGAAAGTAATACCTGGCAGAATCAGGTTTCACCTCAAATATGGTAAAGTACCTTGCAACATTAGATATATCGAGAGGATTTGCTTCTATTTTTATAGCTTTATGCAGGTAAATAAGAGCAGAGTCAGGCCGGTCAACATTGTACATGTAAAAAGATCTGGTTGAATAGGCATAGTGTAAAAACAGACGGCAGTCACGGTTATCTTTTCTCAGCTTCAAAGCATAATTCACAGCTTTTGAATTGTATTCCAAAGCCAGCTTACTCACATCCATTTTACTATAAACCTGGGCATACTCCTGATTAATTTTACCGAAAAGAAAATTATCATTGCTTTTCCCGGATATATCTTCAGCCTTGTTTAAATATTCTAACCCTTTCTTTAAATTACCCCCAAATACATATCGGTTGGCAATATTGGCATATCCCATTGCTTCTCCTTCGCGGTAGCCAATCCGGATTGCTTCCTTTATAATTCCTTTGTTCCAACGGATAAGATCATCGTCAGATATTCTTGTCCGGAGTACTTCATTTGTTTTTATCAGTAAAGTATCAATATTCCTTTCTGTATATCGTTGTGAAAATAGTTGCGAATAACATATTATGAAAGAAAATAAAATTATTTTATTTATCTTTTTTAAAAAAAACATAATAACGAGTTATTGATTAAAGATAAAAAAATACTTATCATGACCAAATAAAATTATTATGATAAGTATATCAGATTAATATTCTCCAATTCAGAAAAACAAGAAACAAGGCAAAAGTTTCCTATCCATCATAATTTACTGTTCTGTAAAGTATAATTACTCCTTTTTTGAATGTTATCTTTTCTCTGTTTTTATTTACACGAATAACAAGATTGGGAATCACATCAAAATATATATTGTCTCCCGTTTTCACTTGCTACCGGTAATAAATTCAATTTTTTTCTTTTTTGCTTTAAAGAAATGATTCAACCTTATTATTGGTTCCGGATGTCTGGAATCTCACAAAGAGATCAGCGATTCACTTTTCTTATATACATATCTATCTTATTTTTCACAAGGTTAAAAAAAAGTGATAAAAAATGCACAATAATAACATACATCGTACATACATCATCTTCTCAAATCCCTATAAACAAAGGATTCAAAAAAATCATACATCCTTACTACACCCACTTGAAAATGCACCCTATTTCCACCTGACAGCAAAAAAAAATTCTAACCAGAATCAACAGATGTATAAAACAGATGTAAAAATTATTATAACATTAGCTGTCTCTTTATTAATTTAAATCAATAACACCCTCCTTATCTTGATTTCTCCTCTATAAATCATGATTTAAAATTATATTGGTAAACCAATCTTTATTTACAACCTCTTATAATAAGCTGATAAAAGCAACCAGGGCAAAAAGCAAAGATAGTATTTCCCTCTTTAATTCACTATAATGTGGTTTAATTTATTAACATTTTTTCCTTATATCATATATTTTTTCAATAAAAATACACTAATGATGTACCTATGATATACCCATGTTGTATCTATGATAAGCGTATAATATACTTTAAAACTTCACCAAGCATTACCTTTGCAACCAATCACAGTAAGTAAAGCACGTAGATAAAGTTCAGTAATATTTTCACTGCTATTATAACTGTTGATATAAGAAAATTATTAATTAACACATATTATGAAAAAAAATTTATTCGTAGTAGGATTGCTTGCTACCTTTTCATTGGCAAAATCACAGGTGGGGATTAATACCCCAACCCCCGCTGCAACACTTGATGTGACCGCTAAAAACAGTACTGGTACCGGTACAACAGTAGAAGGATTACTTATTCCAAGAGTAGACAGACAAAAAGCTCAGAGTATGACCGGGATTCCGGTATCAACCCTTATCTATGTCAACAGTATTGCTACGGGTACCGCTGCAGGTAACGCTTTGAATATTGATACCGTTGGCTACTATTATTACAATGGTACTGTATGGACAAAGCTGAGCACTCCCGTTAATATTTACAATGCAGATGGCACCCTTACCGGTAACAGAACAGTAACGCAGGGAGCCAATACCCTGGCATTCACAGGGACAAAAACCAATGCTTTTTCTGTCAATGGGAAAAATTTCTCCGTGGATGCTGCAAACAGCAGAGTGGGAATCGGTACCATCGCTCCTGCTTCTGCCCTGTCTGTTCAAAACAGTGCGGGAGCTACAACCAATACCATTTCTGCAGGAATTGAAAATTGCGGGGCTCCGTGTTCACAAGGAGTTTCAAGAAATATTACCCTCTATAATTTAAATAGCACCGGCGGGCAGTTTGCAGAGCTGGGGTTCATTCCATCAACATCTGAAACAGGACTATCAGGAGCAAGCATTACAGGAATCGACCGTGATGCAGCCAACAGCTATGCAGGATTACAATTTTCAACCAGAAATGCTACAGATTATGCGCCAAGACTAACCATCAAATCTTCCGGAAACATTGGTATCGGGACAACAAATCCTACCAGTAAGCTTCAGATTGAATCAGGAACAAGCGGAGCTTTGAAAATTGTAGACGGAACGCAAGGGACAGATAAGGTGCTAACATCCGATGCCAGCGGAGTAGCAACATGGAAAGCTCTACCGGCAGCACCTGCATCTGCCAATATCTATAACACGGATGGGTCTCTGACAGGAAACCGTACTGTTACCCAGGGAGCCAATACCCTTGCCTTTACAGGAACACAGACCAATGCATTTTCTGTGGATGGAACTACCTTATCTGTAGATGCTGCCAATGACCGTGTAGGTCTTGGTACTGCAACGCCTGACACCAAACTGACCATCAGCACCCCTGATAATAGTTTTGGTTTAAACCATACCAATGGTACAGTGAATCTGAAAACATATATCGGATCAGGAGCAGGTTATGTGGGGACTACTACTTCAAATAATCTGAACCTGATGGCTAATAATAGTGCAAAAGTGGTAGTTACTCCTTCCGGGAATGTAGGGGTAGGAATCAATAGTCCGGATAATTCAGCATTGCTGGATCTTAATGCTGCCAATAAAGGACTTTTACTGCCAAGAGTATCCCTGTCATCTCCATCAGATGCCAGTACTGTTCCCGCACCTGCAAAAGGCCTTCTGGTGTATAACAACAATACAGCCATGTCACCTCAGGGAGAAGGAATTTACTATAACGGAGGAACAAGCGCATCACCGAACTGGGGTAAAATAGGACCTGTTTCAAAAATGTATTTTAAATATTATACTTTTACAAACCCGAACGGAGATTTCATCTCTAACTTCGATACCAAAATACCTGTTTCTTCATATACTGCCATTGTAGTGGGATTTGACACCAATAATCACAGTGATATCAATGCAGGCTTTAAAGGTAATGGTTCAACCGTTTTTGATTTTCAGGCACCAGATATCTATACTTTTCAGCAAAACGGAACCTGGAGGATTTATGCAGATGTCCCTAATGCAAATACTACATCAGGCAGTTCATTTGTGTGGGGAATCAGAGTACTGATTATTTCCAATGAACAAATGTCGAATCTGAGTACTGGCACTTATAATCTTGGAGGCAGCAGCGTCGGAGCGGCAACAGCTTCTCCCGTTCCATAGCAGTAACCAATAACTAAGTCATCTGGAACATATCCAGCTTCAAATACTCTTCAAAAAAAATTTTGAAGGGTATTTTTATTTATTGACCTGTCCTTTTTTAGTAATGAAGCTGTTTACACTTTTATATTCATTATTTTTAAATACAAAAGACCCAAAAGTTTTAAACATTCCATTTTTTTAGAGTCAGACTTTATATAATAGCCCACTTAAGCTTTGTGAAAATCTTTGCCTGTTGAGCGAAGTTGAAATGTTTATCTCTTATGTGAGCTTTTGTGCAGTCTCATTTTAAACTTACTTAAGTAAACTCAAATGTTTTTAAATGAAATCTTTTGTGATTTTTGTGGTTTTGTAAAGTGTAAACAACTTTAATATTAGCTTTGACAGGCTCATCCTGACAACGTTTAAAATTCCAGTTGGTATCCGGGTTGTCACCCTGAGCCTGCCGAAGGACTATCCATATGAAGACCTTTTGTTAATTATTAATCCCGGGTATTCATAAAAGAGACAAGTCAATGATTTTATTAAACCTGGATGATTATTAGTACTGTGAGATACCTGCTCATCCAGGCTTTATATTTTTACACTTAAAATATGCAGTAATTACATTAAGCCTTTTTACAATCTGTATTTCATTCAAAAATACCATCTATGATACCATCAATACCAGATGATGTATGAGCTTATATCTTTTACAGCTACAAGTAATTTCTTTTTTAATCAAAATCAAAAGAGCCTTTACAAAAGAGCTGCAGAATACCGGAACACCGTATTGCTAAGGTTTAAATATAAAAAGATAAAACACATTATAGATTAATTATTTCACACAACAATGATAATACAAAGTATAAAATACAGTGATTTCATCAAATGATGTACATGTGATGTATGTGTGTTGTATATCAAAAACATGCGACCGCCTTAATAAATCTTATTTTTACTAAGGAAATCATGAAATAAATTGAAGATCAAAAAAAACAATACTATACAGCACAATCTTTTTTATTTCATTTCAACAATTGAAATGACAGAATGACAAAAAATATGTGAATCTGATATAGATATAATAGTAAAATGTAAGGAGACTCTGTTGCTATGATGGAGTTCCCGACAACAAAAAGAGATATTAATTTATTCTAATCTTAATTTCTTATATATTATGAAAAAAAATTTATTACTAGCCGGCTTGCTCACCACCTTTTCTCTGGTGGCAAAATCACAAGTGGGGATCAATACAAGTAATCCTCAGGGAATATTTAACATTGACGGATTAAAAAATAATCCAACAACGGGAGTGCCTTCAACAGCTCAGTCTACTGACGATTTTACTGTGATATCTAACGGTAATGTTGGGATAGGCACAGTATCCCCCACTAATAAACTGGTGGTAACGGGCATTAATGCCCAACCCTCAGCATTGGGTACAGCCAATACCAATGCTGCACTCAGAGTTGATGGAAATACCAGCCATGCGCTGGATTTCGGAACCTATGCCAACTCTCCTTATGGATCCTATATTTCAAGCCAGAACAAAACGGCTGCCACAGGTCTTCCATTAGTATTAAATCCGGTGGGAGGAAATGTAGGGGTTGCTACAGATTCTCCAGGAACAGCTTTGGATGTAAACGGAGCGATTACCAACCGTGAAACCGCTTTAGCTGTTGCGGGTAATGCTGTTACGATACCTGCCAATGTCAGCCAGGTACAGCTTACCGGCGCTGCTACAGCAACCGTTACGGTTACTGCGCCTGCTGCCCCTAATGCAGGTCAGCGAATCATTGTTTATAATAATACAACAGGAGGTTTTGGCGCCTCATTAGGTGGGGTTACCATTCCCAATGGCAAAGCTTTGGAATATGTATACAGTAATTCAGGATGGAGATCTACAGATGGCGGATCTGTAGGAGCTACTCCGGTAAATCTCTATACCGCAGACGGTACTCTTACCGGAAACAGAACGGTAACACAGGGCGCTAATACCCTGGCATTTACAGGAACGCAGGCTAATGCATTTTCTGTAGACGGAAATACCTTATCAGTGAATGCTTCCAACGATCGTGTCGGAATTGGAACCACTACCCCTACGAATAAGCTGGTGGTAGCCGGAATCAATGCACAGCCTTCTGCATTGGGTACAGCCAATACCAATGCAACCTTTAGAGTTGATGGGAGTACGAATCATGCTCTGGATTTCGGAACCTATACCAATGCCCCTTTTGGATCTTATATTTCAAGCCAGAATAAAACTTCAACTACGGGTCTTCCTTTAGCACTTAATCCTGTAGGCGGAAATGTCGGGGTGGGTACCAATGCTCCTGATAACTCAGCTTTGCTTGATCTTAGTGCGACCAACAGAGGCTTTTTGCTGCCCAGAGTATCCTTGACATCAATCACAGATGGAGCTACCATTTCCTCTCCTGCAAAAGGGCTGATAGTGTATAATACCAATACAGCCTTAACTCCCTATGGAGAAGGAATTTATTCTAATTCAGGAACTCCTGCTGCCCCAAAATGGGATAGATTAGCGCCTCAGACGACTGAGTATTTACTTTTAGGAGTTTTTACCGGTACTGCAACATTTCCCGTAGATCAGCTAGCAACAGGAAATGGTGTTATTATAAATAATCTAGATCTGGGATTGTCTGTTTCCGTGACAGTTCCCGCCAACAGCACTGCTAAAATTGTTGTGGATTATAATGTTCCGGTCGGCAGCACAAATACGGTTTCAAATGAATTGGGTTATTATGGGGTACGTTTTCTAAGAAACGGTGTTGAGGCCCCAGCAGGCTCGAGAAAATACACGATTCCTGAAGGAGATAATGGTTCTCAAATGGTTTCCACGGTTGGAAAATATTCAGAATCCTTTAACAACACCAGTGCTTCTCCTGTTACAATAACCTACACTTTAAATGGATATGTTGAAAGTACAAATCATCCGGTTAGATTTAATATGTGGGCGGCTTCAGGACAAAACTTCAACTGGGGTGTAGGCTCAATATCTGCTACAGCTTTTGCTAAAGATAATTAATACAAAAAAGATTAATAATTATAATAAAGGTCTTCTGAAGGAAGCTTCAGGAGACCTTTTTCTTTTTATGAATTTAATTTTTGCAAGCTCAAAACACACAAAATCAATCTTTATGGTTAAAATAGTTTTACTATAAATTATTATGACTTAGGTAATTCCGGCGGACGTACTTTGTATTGATAACTGCTCAGTGTTTTTAAAAATGCTACGATATCAAACACTTCATCATCAGTTAAATTTAGTTTTTTTATCATTGCTGATTTACGAGGAAACTTATGATCATTGATCTGCTCTCCTTTTGGAATTTCCTTCAGCATTCCGGCATTATACATCATGACAACGTTCGCCAGCTCAGGGAAAAGCCCGTTGTGCATATAAGGTTTGTTCTCAGAAACTTCTCTCAAGGCAGGGGTTTTAAATTTTCCTACATCTTCATTTTTTTGGGTAACGATATATCTTCCCAGATCTTCATATGGTGTTCCATAATAAGTAAGCCCCAGATTGTGAAATTTCCGGTCAGAGAAATAAGGTGTATTGTGGCAGTTGATACAATTAGCTTTGGTTCTGAATAGATGAAGACCATTGATTTCGGAATCCGTTAAAGCATCTTTTTTTCCGGTAACAAACTGATCAAACCTCGAAGGCGGACTGGTCAGTGAACGTTCAAATGCGGCAATCGCTTTTGCAATTTTTTCTTCTGTTACGTCTTCGTTTCCGAAAGCTTTCAGAAAAAAAGGTTTATATTCTTTAATCTTACTGATGTTTTTTGTTGCCATAGACATATGAAGATTCATTTCTACCGGATTTTCAATAGGGGCTTTCACCTGTTCTTCCAAAGTTGCGGAACGGCCATCCCAAAAAAGTGTTTTAGCATATCCTATATTTACCAAAGCAGGAGCATTTCTGGTTCCCGTCTGCCTGTTATGACCAAAAGAGACCCTGCTTCCGTCTGACCATCCTGTTTCGGGATTATGACAGCTGGCACAGGAAATTTGTCCGCTTCCTGACAATCTCGGATCAAAGAATAACATTTTTCCCAGTTCCGTTTTATCTTCGGAATAGGGATTATCTTCAGGAAAACTCATTTTTGGCAACGGTCCGATATCCTGAAATCCTTCTTTAGCTTCATCAAATAAATGAGGTGCCGGCCATTTACTCTGGTCCCCGCTGCTGTACAGTGTGCGAAGCTCTTCCACAGTATATCCTGCAGGATCATTAGAAGTATAACTTAGTAAACATAGTACTCCGGCAACTGCCAGAAAAGCAATATATCTTTCTTTCATTTATTTCAATAAAAATACTGAACCGTACAAAGATAGCTTTATTAGCATGCTCATTGCAAAAGTTTTTCAACGCTGCAACTATGGCGACTGAAAAACATGCTGAAAATTAAATGCATAAGAAGAGGAACCGTGTTCCTGCAAATATTCTAGCCGTTTCAATGCTTCATCTATACCAGGATATTCATTATTTTTAATCCACCACATCGCATAGTGAGCTTTTCCGTATTTTTGGAACCATTCTCTTCTTCTTCTCAGAAAATCAACGTGGAATGTTTTATAAGTAAAATGTTCCAGGGATTCTATGTTTTCCCACACCGATAAATTGATGATAACCTGTTCATCGTTTAGTGGATTAAAACTTGTAGCATTGTTTTCATCATCTTTGAGTCTCCAGATAAATCCGTCGCTTTTCTCTGCCAATTGATTTACTGAATCCAAATGACTGACAAACTCATTCATCACCGGATCTTCTATGTTGGTTCCTATCATTCGGGCAACATTAATTTGGGCTAGCTGATACATTTTTTTATTTCTTTTATTCTGATTAATATTGTGTAAAAATAGCTCCTGTACTATTATCATAAAATAACTATCAATTTAGATACTATAGAAAAGATGGAAAAAAAATGTGAGTCCTTATTCGTTAATGTTGATCAGAAATCTTATCCCTGTGCTGTAAGTTTCGTCATGGATCTCATTGGAGGAAGATGGAAAGGGGTTATTCTCTGCCACTTAAAAAATGGGGATAAAAGGTTTGGCGAGCTCAAGAAAGACCTTTCTTTTATTACAGAAACAACTTTAAGTATTCAGTTGAGGCAATTGGAAAGAGATCAGCTGATAACACGAACGGTATTTGGAACAAAGCCTCCGGTAAAAGTTGTATATAGTCTTTCAGATTTGGGATTGTCATTTATTCCTTTATTGGATCATATCAATGATTGGGGTAAAATGATTCTGAAGGATAAAAAAGGTACTTAAAAAACTGTAACCCTATTTCTGAGGGCAGTAAATATCCTGTAAATAAAACCCGGCAGCAAACTTTGTTTGCTGCCGGGTTGATTTATAATTAAATGTTAGTGTTTACATTTATTATTTTACTTCTTCGAAGTCTGCATCCTGTACATCTTCAGCTCCGGCGTTTCCACCAGCATTCTGAGCTCCTGCACCTGCATCAGCACCTGGCTGTTGACCCGCTGCGTATAATTCTTCAGAAGCGGCCATCCAGGCTGCATCTAACGCTTCAGTTTTAGCTTTTACGTCATCAGCATTTTTAGCTTCGAAAGCTGTTTTTAATTCTTTGTGAGCTGCTTCGATGGCTGCTTTTTTGTCAGCAGAAAGTTTCTCACCGAATTCTTTCAGTTGTTTTTCAGTCTGGAAGATCAATCCGTCAGCTTTGTTGAAGATTTCAACTTCTTCTTTTCTCTTAGCATCAGCCGCAGAGTTTTCCTGAGCTTCTTTCTTCATTCTTTCGATTTCTTCGTCAGAAAGACCTGAAGAAGCCTGGATTTTGATAGACTGCTCTTTACCAGTTCCTTTATCTTTAGCAGATACGCTTAGGATACCGTTCGCATCAATATCGAATGTTACTTCAATCTGAGGAACTCCTCTTGGTGCTGGTGGAATATCTGTAAGGTCAAATCTACCTATTTCCTTGTTATCGTTGAACATTGGTCTTTCCCCCTGTCCTACTCTGATGCTTACAGCCGGCTGGTTGTCAGAAGCTGTAGAGAATACTTCAGATTTTTTTGTTGGGATCGTAGTGTTCGCTTCAATTAATTTTGTGAATACAGAACCCATTGTTTCGATACCTAAAGAAAGTGGCGTAACGTCAAGTAGTAATACGTCTTTTACATCTCCTGTCAATACACCTCCCTGAATAGCTGCACCAATGGCTACAACCTCATCCGGGTTTACTCCTTTGGATGGTTTTTTACCGAAGAATTTTTCTACTTCTTCCTGGATAATCGGGATTCTTGTAGAACCACCTACCAGGATTACTTCGTCGATATCAGAAGTTGATAAACCAGCATCTTTTAATGCTTTAGCAACAGGCTCCATAGATCTTCTTACAAGATCAGCAGATAATTGCTCGAATTTAGCTTTTGTTAAAGTCTTCACTAAGTGCTTAGGACCTGTAGCAGTAGCTGTGATATATGGTAAGTTGATTTCAGTCTGAGGAGAAGAAGATAATTCAATTTTAGCTTTTTCAGCTGCTTCTTTCAATCTTTGAAGAGCAATGGCATCAGCTTTCAAGTCTACCCCTTCTTCAGCTTTGAACTCGTCAGCCATCCAGTTGATGATCACATCATCAAAGTCATCACCTCCCAAGTGGGTATCACCGTTTGTAGACAATACTTCGAATACACCGTCTCCCAAATCAAGGATAGAGATATCGAAAGTACCACCACCAAGGTCATATACTGCGATTTTCTGATCTTTATGGTTTTTATCAAGACCATACGCTAACGCTGCAGCGGTAGGTTCGTTGATGATTCTTTCTACTTTAAGACCTGCAATTTCACCAGCTTCTTTAGTAGCTTGTCTTTGTGCATCGTTGAAGTATGCAGGAACAGTGATTACTGCTCTTGTTACTTCCTGACCAAGATAATCTTCAGCAGTTTTCTTCATTTTCTGAAGAGTCATTGCAGAAATTTCCTGTGGAGTATATTCTCTATCGTCGATTTTTACTTTTACTGTATCGTTTGGTCCGGCAACTACTTTATAAGGTACTCTTGTGATTTCAGAAGCATCATCTTTAAAGTGGGTTCCGATAAATCTTTTGATAGAGTAAACAGTTTTTGTTGGATTCGTTACAGCCTGTCTTTTTGCAGGATCACCTACTTTTCTCTCTCCGTCTTCCGTAAAAGCTACGATAGAAGGAGTAGTTCTCTTACCTTCTGCGTTAGGAATAACAACAGGGTCTTTCCCCTCCATTACAGCAACACAAGAGTTGGTTGTTCCTAAGTCAATTCCAATTATTTTACTCATAATATTTTATATTTTTTCTATTTTTAATTTTAATTTACACTCTCAATTTCTCAATATCTGTACCATTCAAAAAAATATGACAAAATGACACAATAAAAATAAAACCCCGATAAAATCGAGGTTTTGAAATTATATTCAGGAAAAAAAATCATTTTTTATGTATGAAGATATGTCAACTTCTCCTCTATGAGGTGAAAGATACTATTTACTTTCTTTTAAAACCCGGATTAAAAAATACCCAAGGTCAGGATCTACGGAATATATCCTTCCAGTATTAATGCCAACTCCCATTCCATTAGCTCCAAAACCTGCACCATCTATTCCGATGCCTGAAAAACTGTAGAATTTATTAAACTGCTCCGGCTTCCATTTCACCCATACTGCCATTCCAGTAATTCCTCCTTTTACTATTTTAACCTCTTCATTTTCCTTTATTACTACAGTTGCAAATGTATTGTCTTTTACTTCTTTTCTGGCTCCGTTTACTTTAAACTTTGACGTATTTTCACTATTTAAAACGGGTTCCCCAATAATATAAATTCTATTTTTTTCAATCAGCAGACTTTGATCTTTGATATCAGAATCCCGGATATGATAAGTATCCAATATCAGTTCAGACTCATTTTGTTTATCTCCTTCTTTGAAACTCACAATATAATAGGCATTGGCCCCTGCATTCTTTGCTTCATCGCTAATAGCTGTAAACAAATGTCCGAGGTAGGTACCGGGATAATGAGCTTTATATCGTCCTAAAAAAGCAGATTTATAGTTTTCCTGATTCTGTAAAGGAATCATAAATTTTTGAGGAGACAGGTTTTCCAAATTTCCTTTTTCCAAAACCTCTACATATTGACTGTATCCCCAACCAAATAACTGTAGCAGAAGTATAATCGTAATTTTTTTCATGGTTACAAGTTTTTATAATTCTTTAAAGCATTTTCTCCAATGAATATATATCCTGATTAATGGCAAATAGTTCGTGATATAAATATATCAAAAACCACTGAAAACCAATTACTTTATAAGGAAAATCGAGGATCACAAAGAATAACTCACCAAACCTTTAAAAATTAATCAAAGTTTAACCTAAGAAATAGAGGAAGAATCTGTACGAATGATTATTTTTGATAAAATATACACATTTAGAATGTCAATACACTTTAATCCCCGAGATATTACTTGGCTTGCCTTTAATGAAAGAGTTTTGCAGGAAGCTATGGATGAAAAAGTTCCCTTACATTTAAGAATACGTTTCCTCGGAATTTTCTCCAACAATTTAGATGAATTTTTCAGAGTGCGTGTTGCCGGATTAAAGCGCGCCATGGATTTTAAGGAAAAAGTGATTGCTGAATCTTTTTATCAGCCGCCATCCAAGATCCTTCAGAGAATCAATGAAGTTGTGATGAGACAACAGCTGAATTTCGATAAAACCTGGAAAAAAATCCAGACCGAAATGGCTGATCATAAAGTTTTTATTAAGAATGCCAAAAACCTGACAGCCAACCAAAAAGAATTTGTCAGACAATATTTCGATGAAGTGGTAGAATCCAATGTGATCCCGATTCTCCTTCACGAAAATACTCCTATGCCTTATTTGCGTGATAAAAGTCTTTATCTGGGAGTAGCCATGAGAAAAAAAGACTGGCAGTATTCCAGTAATTATGCCATTATTGAAATTCCTTCCCGTTTTGTAGGAAGATTCGTATTGCTGCCAACAGAAGATCCGGAAGAAAAAAATGTAATGCTTCTGGAGGATGTAATCGCCTTCAATCTTCCGCACATATTTTCTTATTTTGGATATGATGAATTTGCAGCCAATGCATTTAAAGTAACAAAGGATGCCGAACTGGATCTGGATAATGATATCAGAACCAACTTTGCAGAAAAAATAGAAAAAGGACTCAAAAACAGAAGAAAAGGAAAGCCTACCCGTTTTGTTTTTGATAAAGATATGGATAAAGCTCTGCTGGAACTCCTTATCAGAAAGCTTAACTTAACTAAGAAAGACAGCATCATTCCGGGAGGCAAAATTCATAATTTCAAGCATTTCATGGATTTTCCCGATGTTTTTGAAAAGTATGAAAGACCTGTAGAAAGAACCTCTTTTACGCATCAGGCGTTTGAGCATGGGGAAAGAGTGACAGATGTCATTTTAAAAGAAGATGTACTCCTTACCTTCCCTTATCACAAGTACAATCCGGTGATTGATCTTCTTCGCGAGGCTGCGATGGATCCGGATGTAAAATCAATACAGATTACCGCTTACCGTCTTGCAAGCAGCTCAAAAATCATCAATGCCCTGATCTATGCGGCCAGAAATGGTAAAGAGGTAACGGTAATGCTTGAACTTCAGGCAAGATTTGATGAAGAATCTAACCTGGAATGGAAAGATATGTTGGAACCGGAGGGAATTACCGTACTTGTTGGCATTCCTAACAAAAAAGTACATGCCAAACTTTGTGTCATCAAGAAGAGAGCCCACAATAAAACAATCCAGTATGGCTTCGTAAGTACCGGAAATTTCAACGAAAAAACAGCCAGAATATATGGTGATCATTTGCTGCTGACTGCAGACCGCGGCATCATGGCAGATATCAATAAAGTCTTCAATGTGTTGAAAAAACCGAAAGATGATTTTATTTCCATTTTGAAAACTTGTAAAAATTTATTAGTTTGCCCTCAGTTTATGCGTGAAAAGATTGTTCACCATATCGATAAGGAAATCGAAGAAGCTAAGGCAGGACGAAGAGCAGAAATCATTGTCAAAGTAAACTCAATGAGTGACCGCGCACTGATTGAAAAAATATATGAAGCTGCTAAAGCCGGAGTGGTAACCAGAATGATTGTAAGAGGTATCTATTGTGCCGTCAATCAAAAGGAATTCAAAGAAAAAATAAAAGCCATCAGTATTGTAGATGAATACCTGGAACACGCCAGAGTTATGTATTTTTACAATAAAGGGGCTGAAGACATGTACATTTCTTCCGCAGACTGGATGACAAGAAACCTTGACTACAGGATTGAAGCAGCCGCTAAAATCACTGATAAGAACCTTAAGAAGGAATTAAAGGATATTCTTGATATCCAGCTTAGAGATAACGTAAAAGCAAGGATTTTAGACAAAAAACTGAGCAATGAATACGTAAGAAATGATAAAAAAGAATGCCGATCACAAATAGAAACCTATAAATATTTAAAAGCTAAAACAAGCAAGAAATGAAGATAGCAGCGATAGACATAGGGAGTAATGCAGCCCGCCTTCTTATCAATGAGGTAAAGATCAATAACAGAAAGCCTGAATTTATTAAGCTGAACCTTCTCAGAATTCCTCTGAGACTGGGAATGGATGTTTTTACCATCGGAAAGATAGGTCCGGAAAGAGAAAAAATGGTCATTGATTCCATGAAAATCTTTAGTGACCTGATGAAAATATACAAAGTAGACCACTACAGAGCCTGTGCTACCAGTGCCATGCGTGATGCTGCCAACGGTAATGATATCATCAATCTGGTAAAAGACACATCAGGAATCAATATTGAAATTATTTCCGGTGATGAGGAAGCTACCCTGATTTATGAAAATCATGTTGCAGAAGGTCTTGATAAAGAATTTGCCTATTTATATATCGACGTGGGCGGAGGTTCTACAGAACTGACCTTCTACGAAAATGGCAAGATGGTTTACGAAAAATCTTTCAACATCGGAACAATCCGTCTTCTCAACAATCTTGTTACGATGGATAACTGGAAAGAAATGAAGGAGGAAATCAAGAAAAATATTGTCAGCAAAAAGCCAATTGTTGCCATCGGTTCGGGTGGAAATATCAACAAAGTATTCTCTATGAGCAAGACCAAAGATGGAAAACCAATGTCTCTGTCTCATCTGAAAAAGGTTTACAAAGAATTCAATGAACTTTCTGTGGAAGAAAGAATGACCAACTACAACCTTAGAGAGGATCGTGCCGATGTATTGGTACATGCCCTGGGAATTTTTAACAATGTCATGTCATGGTCTGATATCAATAAGATCTTTGTTCCTAAAATTTCCGTAGCAGACGGATTGATCCATAATATTTACAGTCAGCTGCGACATAAAAAGTAAAGCTTATAAAGATATTGAAGGCCAGCGCAAAAATGCGCTGGCTTTTATTTTAAAAGTTTTCCCCATTGTCATTGCGAGAAGCATAGCGACGAAGCAATCTGTATAATTAAGTTTTAGCTAAATCCAGTACAAGGCGGCTCATTTTTAAGGCGGGCTAAAGCCCATCCCTATTGAATTATTGAATCCAGACATTTAAGACAACATCTTTTATCTTTTATCTAAAATTTTAAAGTAAAACCCTATCCCTATCCGTCATATCCAATATCAATAGCAAAGCAATGAACCCAATCAAAATAATTCTTACAGGAGCTACGGGAATGGTAGGCGAAGGTGTTTTAATGGAATGTCTTGAAAACCCGGATGTTTCCGAAATCCTGAGCATAAGCAGAAAACCCTCCGGGAAAACGTATCCTAAGCTGAAAGAATATCTCGTCCCTGACTTTCTTTCGCTCGATCTGAATGATGAAAAACTAAAAGGTTATGATGCCTGCTTTTTCTGTGCAGGAATTAGCAGTATAGGCATGAACGAAGAAGAATACACCCAAATCACTTATGATACAACCCTTCATTTTGCAAAAGCTGTTTTGAACCAAAATCCTGAAATGGTGTTCAACTATGTTTCCGGGGCAGGTACAGACAGCACAGAGAGTGGAAAAATGATGTGGGCCCGTGTAAAAGGAAAAACAGAAAATGATCTGAAAAGAATGAATTTCAGAGGCGCTTATAATTTCCGTCCGGGATTTATGAAACCTGTTGAGGGTCAAATCAATGTAAAATGGTTTTTTAAACCTTTTATTTGGATTTTTCCTGTATTTTTTCAGTCAAAATCATTAACTTTACACGAAGTGGGTAGAGCAATGATCAATGTGACACAAAAGGGATACCCTACATCTACTTTAGAAATTAGAGATATTAAAAATTTAGCGCTATGAGAGACATGTTAAAAAGAATTGTTCTGGTTATTTTTGTACTCTTGCTTGTGACTGCTGTTTCAGGATATTTTTATATGCAGAAACATCCTTTGGAAGGAAATAAATCAGGTACAATTTTAAACTTTTCGGGAAAATCAGGAAAATAATTTTCATTCTAAAGTTTCTTATTCAACATAATTTTTTGTATTTTATCGGAAATAAACCTATTTTTTAAACATTTTTTAAAGTTCCATTAAAATAATTGCAAGGTATAAAGTTCATTTTTGTATTTATCTAATTGAAATAAAAAATGATCAACAATTACCTATTAAAAGGGTCTGTGATTGCCGCATTCTTCTTTCAGAGCGGTCTTTTCGGGCAGACACTGATTCATTACTGGAATTTTAATGATAATGCTTCTGCAGCCACAATTACGACCCCTAATTCTACGATGGTAAATGGTTCTCTTGCACCTATAACAGGAGGAACGAGTGTTATTGATTTTGCCGGAGGTACCGGACAGAATTTTAGTCTGCAAAATTTAAATGCAAGAAACGGTGATGGCTCCGGAGCCCATTTAAGATTCAACAATCCGATTGGAGGAGCTTTACAGTTTAATCTTCCTACAACGGGCTATAATAACATCATTGTTAAGTTCACCACCAGAAGATCCGGTCAGGGAGCAGGAACACAGACCTGGTCTTATTCAACAGACGGAACTACTTTTGTACAGTTTCAGACCGTGTATCCTCAGGATGCAGATCCCCAGCTGATAACACTCGATTTTTCTGCTGTACCGGGTGCTAATAACAACCCTAACTTTAAATTAAAGGTAGAATTTTCGGCAACAGGAGGAGGAACAGGCGGGAACAACCGTTTTGATAACTTTACAGTAGATGCCGTTCCTGCGGGAGGCCCTGATACTACTCCACCAACGGTTACTTATTTACCTGCTCACAATACCAATAATGCTTCGACGGCTTTAAATCCGACCTTATCTTTTAACGAAAATATAAGGCTAACAGATAATTCTGCGATCAACGATTCCAATGCACAGAACCTTATTGATTTCCGTCTGGGAAATTCTTCAGGTACCCCAATTCCTTTCACTACAACATTCACTAACAATACCATCACTGTAATTCCTGCTTCCGGACTTGTGCCGGGGCAGACCTATTATTTAGCGCTTAAGCCCAATGTGGTTGAAGATTTCAGTGATAACGGAATTACAACTGTCACTTCCACTACTTTTACTACTGCCGGAACAACAGTTGCTTTAGAAAAGAATTTTATTAAGGTTAATGAAAATGCGGGAAATCTTGCATTTAAAATCAATATTACCAATCCTTCGGCTTCTGCGGTAAACCTTGTTGTAAAACCCGCACCTTTCAGTACAGCTGACAACAATGATTTTACTTTAGCCAATCAGACTATTAACATTAGTCCATCTACAACGAGTTACACCGTCAATATTCCGATTATTGATGACACAGTGGCAGAACAGCAGGCTGAATATTTTGTGGTAAGCCTTGAAAATCCTGTTGGAGCTACTATTTCAGGAGACAATTCCGCAACCGTTTATATTGTAGATAATGATAAGCAGGCTCCGGTTCCTTCCCATCAGATTCAGCTGAATTATCTTCTAAGTTTTGATCCTTCAGGAAATAATAACAGTTCTACGGAAATTGTGGTTCATGATCCGTCAACACAACGCTTATTCACGATCAGTTCGATTACTGATGTATTTGATATTATTGATTTCAGTAATCCTTCAATACCTTCAGTCATAAAAACAGTGAATATGGCTCCTTATGGCGGTATCACAAGTATCGCTGTGAAAAACGGAATCATTGCAGCCGCCTCTCCCAATACTGATCCCCAGCAAAATGGATCTGTAGTATTTTTTGACATCAATGGAAATTTCCTGAAGCAGTTAACTGTAGGAGCTTTACCGGATATGGTGACATTCTCCCCTGACGGAACAAAAGTAGTTACCGCCAATGAAGGAGAACCTAATGATGCCTATACGGCAGATCCTGAAGGAACCATCAGCATCATTGATATTTCCGGAGGTATCGGAAATCTTACCCAAAGTAATGTAGCGACACTTAATTTTAATAGTTTTGATAATCAGGTAGCAGCATTAACCGCTACCGGTTTAAGAAAAGTAAGAACGAATAATACCCTTTCTCAGGATCTGGAACCGGAATATATAACCATCAGTGCCGACAGTCAGAAAGCATGGGTAACTCTTCAGGAAAACAATGCCATCGCTGAGATTAATCTGGTTACAAAAACCATCACAGGAATCTGGGGATTGGGAAAAAAAGACATGAGTATTCCGGGTAACGGTTTTGATGCCTCAGATAGTAATGGAGAGGTTTTAATTGCCAACTGGCCGGTAAAAGCTTACTATGTTCCGGACGCTGTACAGAATTATAAAATAGGAAACACCAATTATATTATAACCGCTAATGAAGGTGATGAAAAAGATCTTTCAGGATTCAGCGAAAGAACTACAGTAGGTGCTAACAGTTATACTTTAGATCCTGTATTGTTTCCGAATGCAGGTATTTTAAAAGCGGCTTATAATCTTGGCAGATTCAGGGTTTCATCTGCTACAGGAAATACGGATGGAGATTCGGAGTTTGAAGAAATGGCGGCTTTAGGAGCACGTTCTTTCTCTATTTTCAATGCTGATACTAAACAGATTGTCTACGACAGCGGAGATCAGTTTGAAAGATATATTTCAGCTTACCATCCTTTAATTTTCAATGCTGATAATGAGTCTAACGGTATTAAAAACAGAAGCCGCGCCAAAGGTCCGGAACCGGAAGGAGTTGCTTTAGGAAACATCAACGGACAGACGTATGCTTTCATCACACTGGAAAGAACCGGAGGTGTTATGGTTTATAATATTACGAACCCTAATAACCCTACGTTTACAGATTACAAACATTCCCGTTCTACTTCAGCATACGGAGGAGACAATGGTCCTGAAGGAATCATTTACATTGCCCCTGAAAATACAACAACCAATAAAGGGTATGTGATCGTTGCGAATGAGATCAGCGGAACTTTATCCATGTATGAAGTAGCCATGCCTGCTACGCTTGGAACAGGTGAGATAAAATCTGAACAGGCAACCTTCAATGTATTTCCAAACCCTGTCAACAAAGGAAATACACTTTATTTCAACAGAAAACAGGATTACGAATTGTACGATATGTCCGGAAAATTGATCGGAAAAGAAAAGAATGCTTTAACAATCAATACTTCTACGCTTTCTACCGGTGTTTATCTGGTAAAAACTTCAGAAGGACAGATCAAGAGAGTTATTGTAAAGTAAATATATATATTACAGCATACCATTCCATTGTAAAGCTTCGGATTTCCGGGGCTTTTTTGTTATTGGAATATACAATATGCCATATGAAGACTCTTTATTTAAGATGATTTAACTTTTGAAATACTTGGAAGAAAGCATTTTATATCTATATTTATCCCGAATAAAAAACCAATTCGCATGAAGAATATTAAAACCGCAGGAATTCTTACTTTCCTGTTGCTGGGAACAGCTACTGCTTTCTCACAATCAAGAAAAACAGAATCTACAAAAGGTGTGGAGAAAACCGAAGGCAATAAAGTGGTACATGTAGAAGGTGTAGGACATACACTCAATTATACACTCAGCGGAGGCGTTGTTGAGGTAGAAGGTGGTGATAACAAGCTTACGGTAAAAGGGAGTGCAAAAAAAGTTACAATCTCAGGAACAGGTAACAAAATATACATCGATAAAGTAGACAAAATATCCATGGAAGGTGGTGATAACACCGTTTACTACAGAACTTCAGGAACAAAATCAGGGAAACCGGATGTTTCTATTACTGGAGTGGGAAATAAGGTTGTAAAACAATAAAAAAACATTTTTCGGAATCTGAAAAATCTCATCCTAGACCTAAAGTATAAATTAATTAATAAACCTGACGGGTTTTAAAAACCCGTCAGGTTTGGTTCACCAAGCTGAACCAAACTTCTTGCTATTAATACAAATAAAAGACAGTCCTTAAAAATTCCTGCTTATAAAGTATCTCCTTATGACCTTTTTCAAATAAAAATTTCAATCAAATTTATTATATTATTTGTATATTTAAATAACATTTTAATATTTAACAGTAAAACCATTTTACAGTTAAAAAACACAAAACCAAAAGAAATCATGAAAAAAGTACTATTGTTCTCATTAAGCTTATTTTTCAGCTTATATTTTGCTCAAGTAGGGATAAACACAAGCTCTCCCACTGCAACTCTTGATGTAAAAGCATTAACAACAGCCACAGCTCCTGCTATTGCTGAGGGATTAATCACTCCTAGATTATCAAGAGCTGACCTTATTGCTAAAGACGGGGCTTATAATTCCCCACAAACAGGTACATTGGTGTATGTATTAGATACAACAGGTACCCTTACAGTAAAAACAAACAATGTTACTACACCCGGCTACTATTATTTTGATGGAACGATCTGGCAAAAAGTAATTACCTCTGTTCCCAGCGATACCAGTATATATAATACAGATGGTACGATACAAGCAAATCGTACTGTCGCCATGACTAATAAAACATTATCTTTTACGGCAAGTACCCCCAGTGTCAATCAATTTAATATTGACGGCACTACTTTTTCTGTAGATACACAAAATGACAGAATAGGAATCGGGACTTCCGCACCTACTACTAAATTGGATATTAATGGTAATGTGAGAATTGGGACTGCTGCAAGTTCCAATTCATCAACTAATGTTTCTACCCTTGTGAGAGACAACACAACAGGAGAAGTGAAAATTGCTGTTTCATCAACCGGAAATACATCACCGCTAAATTATATTGTTTATACAATTTCTAACGTTAATGGAGACTGGGTTGCTAATTATGACACTAAAATAAGCAGCACAGATTATACTGTGACAGTAGTAGGAAATAGTTTTAACACCTCTTTAAATACTAATACAGGAACAACACCTCCTACTTATGCTCCCGCAAATGTGTTTGCATTTACTTCTGCCGGAACATGGCGTTTATCAGCTGACTATTTAGCCACGGCTACTCCAGGTGGAGTGAATGGAACATGGACAATCTACTGCCTTGTTATCAATAATAGTGTACTTAAAACGCTTACACCAGTGTCTCAAAACTTAGGAGGATTAAATAGTGGAGCAGCAGCTGCACCTCCGGCAGGATTATAATTTTCATTTATTTCGTGAAAATATACCTAGAAATTAATAAACCTGACGGATTAAAAACACGTCAGGTTTGGTTCACCAAACTTATTGTTATTAATGCAAATAAAAAGACAGGCCTTAAAAAAAGCCTGTCTTTTTAAAAATATCTCAGATATAATTTACTCTACGTTGATTACCTTTTCGATTTCCGGAGCATGTTGTTTGATTGTATTTTCAACACCCAGTTTTAAGGTTGAAAAATTCAATGAACACCCGGAACAGTTACCTAAAAGTTTTACAAACACCTGATTATCTTTCACATCAATAAGCTCAATATCACCACCGTCTTTATTCAAAAACGGCCTGATGCTTTCCAGAGCTTCCATTACTCTTGTTACTGTATCTTCGTGCGTTATGTTTGTTTCCATATTTTTTCAGTTCAATTCGGTTTCTTCAAATTTTATTGAAATTATTATTATTTTGCTTTTGGCGAGCATCCTGCCATTGTGGAAATCTTCACTGCTTCAGTGGGAGGAAGATTTTTATTTCTTTCCACTAAGCTTTCTACCATTTTTCTGGCAGTTTCTGTGTAGATATCTTCAATTTTAGATCCTTCCTGAAGTGCTGCCGGTCTTCCAACGTCACCTGCTTCTCTGATGCTCTGGATTAGTGGAATTTCACCCAATACCGGAATTCCAAGATCTTCCGCTAAATATTGTGCTCCCTGGTTTCCAAAGATATAATATTTATTGTCAGGAAGTTCTTCCGGTGTAAAATACGCCATATTTTCGATCAAACCAAGCACAGGAATGTTAATACTTTCCATCTGGAACATGGCAATTCCTTTTCTTACGTCTGCCAATGCAACATGCTGAGGTGTACTTACGATGACCGCTCCTGTTACTGGTACTTCCTGGATAATTGACAAGTGAATGTCACCTGTTCCCGGAGGAAGGTCAATTAGAAGGAAATCCAGTTCTCCCCATGCTGCATCTCTGATCATCTGGTTCAAAGCTTTTGAAGCCATAGGACCTCTCCATACTACTGCCTGATTGGCTCCTGAGAAGTATCCTATTGAAAGCATTTTTACTCCATAATTTTCGATAGGCTTCATCAGATTCTTACCATTCACTTCTACAGAAATTGGTTTTTGTCCCTCTGTATCAAACATGGTAGGAACTGAAGGACCGTAGATATCAGCATCCAGTAATCCTACTTTAAAGCCCATTTTAGCCAACGTTACTGCCATATTTGCAGAAACGGTAGATTTCCCTACTCCTCCTTTACCGGAAGCAATAGCGATAATATTTTGAATTCCCGGAATCTGTTTTCCTTTGATCTGACTTTGCTGAATTTCACTAGGCTCCGGAGAAACGATTTTAAGTTTTAAATGAATGTCTTCTCCAAACTCACTGGCAAAAGCCTGTTTCATAGCAGCCTCCAGTTTTTTCTTTTCGTGCATTGCAGGCGAATGGGCAGTCATATCAATATAAACATCGTTACCCATAATCTGAAGATTATTCACCAAATCGTCTACTTCTATTTCTTTAAGGAATTCCTGAACCTTTTCTTTCGTCAACATATAAATATAAATTGTTTACAAATTTACGCATTTTTTCGGTAATTTAGAATCAATAAAATCTATAATATCAGGTGATAAATCAGATCGTTAAAAATTTCTTATTCTGTTTTTTCATTCTGATACCACATCCTCTCCCAGAAAGCAATTGATATGAAAACGACCTCCTATCCTTCCAAATATGCACAGCCAAAAGGAATTATTATTGTTGGAAAAACAAAATTCAAATGGTATGACCTGGCCAATGATCCTGCAGAAGTTTCACAACAGGACATTGAAAATGCCCAAAAGTGTATCGAAAGTGCTGAAGAAAACTTTAAAAACATTGATGATCTCGGATTTGTCATTATGCACCGCTGCGGAAAAAACTATCTTTTACTGGTATGTACATGGCGAAATGAAAACGAATTATGGGAGAGCGTGTATTATGATGGTTCCGGACAATTTGAAATATGGGACAGAAACAAAACCCACCTCCCAACTTATTGTGTCTGGGAAATGGGTATTGTCTATCATGAATCTCAGTCCTGGAAAAAATATCTGGGCTCCGGAAGAGAAGACAAAGATAAAGAGACCTATCTCAATCATTTTTTTGAAGGAGAAGTGTAATTTAAATTCGCTCTGTCTTCTTATGAATGAGATCGTTTTTAACAGGACAAACGGTAATGATCTTTTATTGCATCACTTTTGCTGTTTTTCAATATCTTCGTCTGATAAAATCAGAACATGAAAAAAGGGCTTATTGCATTTTCTATATTTATTACTCAGATCATTTCTGCACAGAGCTATTCCCAATATGTGAATCCGTTTATAGGAACCGGAGGGCATGGCCACACTTTTCCCGGGGCAATCGTTCCATTCGGGATGGTACAGCTTTCTCCCGATACAAGAATTGATGGAAGCTGGGACGGATGCGGCGGATATCATTATTCGGATTCTGTCATCTATGGTTTTTCTCATACGCATTTAAATGGTACAGGAGTTTCTGATTATGGAGACATTATGCTGATACCTACTATGGGAAATCCAAGCCTGAACAGCAAAGACTATTCTTCGAAATTTTCGCATAAAAATGAAAAAGCAACAGCAGGATTCTATGCTGTAAAATTAGATAAAAATAATATTGATGTTCGCCTTACAACGACAAAAAGAGTCGGGTATCATGAATACACTTTCAACAATGCCGGAAATGCCAATATTATCTTAGACCTCAACCACAGAGACAAACTTCTGGAAGGAGAAGTAAAGATCATTGATGATAAAACCATTGAGGTTTTCAGAAGAAGTGAAGCATGGGCCACCAACCAGTATATCTATGCCAGAATTGAGTTTTCAAAGCCTATGAAAATTTCAAAAAAAGAAGTTAACGGAAAGCAGGAAAACAATCTTTTTACCGGAACAAAACTGGCCCTGGCATTTTCAGCCACCGTTAAAAAAGGAGAAAAGATCAATGTAAAAGTTTCTGTTTCTCCTACAGGATATGAAGGAGCAGGAAAAAATATGCTGGCAGAAGGACAGTCAGGCGATTTTGACACTGTAAGAAAGCAAGCTCAATCTGACTGGGACAAAGAGCTTTCAAAAATTGAGGTGAAATCTGATGATAAAAACAAATTGACCGTTTTTTACACTGCTCTATATCACGTTTTCACACAACCCAACATCAATATGGATGTAGACGGAAGATACAGAGGTAGAGATAATAAGCTTTATACCGCCAATGGTTTTGATTATTATACGGTATTTTCACTTTGGGACACCTTCAGAGGAGCACATCCGCTGATGACTTTAATCGACAGAAAAAGAACTGCTGATTTTATCAATACCTTTATTAAACAATACGAACAGGGAGGGAAACTTCCGGTATGGGAACTGGCTTCCAATGAAACAGAATGTATGATTGGCTACCACTCTGTTTCCGTCATTGCAGATGCTATGGCTAAGGGAATTCAGGGGTTTGATTATGAAAAGGCATTTCAGGCTGCAAAAGGTTCTGCCATGCAGGATATTTTTGGATTGAATGCTTATAAACAGAATCATTATATCAGTATAGATGACGAGCATGAAAGTGTTTCGAAAACTGTAGAATATGCTTATGATGACTGGTGTATTGCTCAGATGGCAAAAATTTTAGGCAAAAAAGAAGAGTATCAGGAGTTCATGAAACGTTCTCAGAACTGGAAAAACCTTTACAATCCAAAAACAGGCTTTATGCAGCCGAGAAAAAACGGGAATTGGTATGAGCCTTTTGATCCGAGAGAAGTTAACAACAATTATACGGAAGGAAACTCGTGGCATTATTCATATTCTGTACAGCAGGACATTCCGGGACTTATTGCTGCTCATGGCGGGAAAGAAAAGTTTGAACAGTTTATTGATGCTATCTTTACTGCTCCTGATAAAACTACGGGAAGAGAACAAGTGGACATCACAGGATTGATGGGCCAATATGCCCAGGGAAATGAGCCAAGCCACCACATTGCCTATCTGTATAATTTCGTCGACAAGCCAGAAAAAACAGATGCGAAAATCAAATACATTCTTGATAATTTTTATAAAAACACCCCTGACGGATTGATCGGAAATGAAGACTGCGGCCAGATGAGTGCCTGGTATGTTTTAAGCTCAATGGGAATTTATTCTGTAACCCCGGGATTACCGGAATGGGAAACCACCACTCCTTATTTTGATGAAATTAAAATTCACCTTGAAGACGGCACTACAAGAACGATTACAAAAACTACAGGCAGAGCGGAGCTCAAAAAATTAGGTTTCGAAAATGTAAAACCTGCTAAAGATTTTAAATATCCTGAACAGACAGCCTCTCCGGTAATTGCTGCCGACAGAATCTTCGACTTTTCTACCAAAGTTGAAATCACTCCATTAAACCCAAGCGACAAAGTATATTATATGACAATGGATGAGAGTGACAGCAATAAAAGAAAGACGTTTTCAACTTATAAAGGACCATTCTCCATCACCAAAACTACTCAGGTAATGGCTTATGCTGAAAGAAACGGCGAAAAAAGTTCTGTAACTACTGCTCATTTCAACAGAAGACCCAATTACTGGGATATTAATATTCTGTCAAAAGTAACTCCACAATACAGTGCTACCGGAAATCTTGCTCTTATTGACGGAATCAGAGGAGATGTTAACTGGAGAAAAGGTGAATGGCATGGTTATCAGGGACAGAATTTTGAAGCCGTTATTGATCTTAAATCCCCTCAAAACATTAAATATTTATCTTCAACGTACCTTCAGGATAGCAAAGCATGGATTCTGATGCCTAAAAAGGTGGAATATTACGCTTCCATGAACGGAAAAGATTTTGTCCTTCTGAAGACCGTTGACAATACTATTGATCCTAAGGATGAAAAAGTACAGATCAAAGATTTTTCTACAGAAATTCTTCCTACCGAAGCACGTTATATCAAAGTAAAAGCCTACTACTTCGGAAAACTTCCGGAATGGCATCAGGGAGCCGGAGGCGATGCGTATATCTTTATTGATGAGATTGGTATAAAGTAAGGAAGATGGGAGAAGGAAGATGGAAGTTTCTATCTGCCGGAGTACTTTCTAAAGTTGGCTTGAAGAAAGGTTAAAATTAAAAATTCGATAAGTAAACATAGATTAATCTTTAGACTTTCAGAAACTTCCAGCATCCAGCTTCCTACAAAAAAATCACCCTTCGAAAATTCGAAGGGCGTATTTTTTATCCATTCATTCTTTCCGACCATTGCAGGACTTCCGGAAGTTCTATATCAGAAAACTCGATGTGGAGGACTCTTCTTTTCTTTCCGTTGGTGGTTCTGTTAGAACCGTGAAGCGTTAAAGGTTTCATCAGCATAATTCCACCTTTTTCTACATTGCAGATTTCTTCTTTTTCTACAGTCCAGTCGATGGTTTCCGGTCTGTAAATGCCTTTTGTGTGGGATTTTGGAACTACTTTCAGTGCTCCGTTATTCTCATTAGTATCATCCAGATGGATTCTGATGGTATAGATATTTTCCAAAACGTTGAGCGGAGGCTGTACTGCAAACTGATTTTGTTTGGTGGTCCATGGTCCGAAATTTTCCAATTCCAGCTTTTTATCTACAGAAATTGTCAGATCCTGGTGATAGGCCACATACCAGTTGGAGGTTTCAGGTTTATCAAAATAGATACTTTTGACCACAAAATATTTTTCTCCAAAAATTTCCTTAACCACTTTCCTGATGTTTTCATTAAACACAAGGTCTTTGATTTCCGGAACTTCCTTTAAAAACTGTCTGATGGCAAAAAGGTCTTCAGACTTTCTAAAATTTTCTTTTGAAGTGTCTATATTTTGCAGCACAACATTGATGTCTTCAAGTTCTTTCTGCGAAAACACATTATTGATAACAGCAAAGCCATATTTTTCAATATGGCTTTTATGATTTTCTAAGTTGTTTAAACTCATTGATATTTAAATTTTGTCCAATGGTTCAGTTAACTGTCCTTCCCATTTTGAAACGGCTGTGGTTGCCAGCGTATTTCCAAGTACGTTGGTCATACTTCTACCCATATCACAGAAATGGTCAATAGGTAAAATCAAAGCAATACCTTCCGGCGGAATCCCGAACATGGAACAGGTCGCCACAATAATTACCAGGGAAGCTCTTGGAACGCCTGCAATTCCTTTTGACGTAAGCATTAATACCAAAAGCATAGTGATCTGCTGTCCAAGGGTCATTTCGATTCCGTAAATCTGAGCAATAAAGATTGAAGCAAATGTCATGTACATCATACTTCCATCCAGGTTGAATGAATATCCTAAAGGTAAAATAAAAGAAACTACTCTGCTGTTACACCCGAATTTCTCCAGTTCTTCCACCAATTTCGGGAATACTGCTTCTGAACTTGTAGTAGAGAAAGCAATTAGCAAAGGCTCTTTAATTCTTTTTAAAAGATCAAAAAGACGGTTTCCTAAGATGAAATATCCTACCAGTAAAAGGACCAGCCAGAGAACTCCTATAGCAAAGAAGAAGTCTCTTAAATAAATAGCATATACTTTAAAAATTTCAAAACCATTGGTGGCCACTACCGCTGCAATAGCGCCCAATACTCCAAGCGGAGCAAACCACATGATATACCCTACCATTTTAAGAATGGCGTGAGCAATAATATCAAATAGTTTCACAACAGGCTTAGCGTATTCTTCTCCAAGATTAGCCAAAGCAACTCCAAACATTACCGCAAATACAACAATCTGCAGTACTTCGTTGGTAGCGAAGGCTTCAAATAAACTTTTAGGAATCATGTGTTTTACGAAATCTTCCATGGAAAAACTTTTGCTGCTTTTAAGAAGTTCGTCAGCAGAAGCGACATCCTGAATTGGTAATTTGGTAACATGTCCTGGCTCCAGCCAGTTAACAAGGATCAACCCGATAAAAAGGGAAATCAGAGAAGCTGAAATAAACCAAAGCATGGCTTTTGTACCTACTCTTCCAATCATTTTGATATCACTCATTTTGGCAATCCCTACTACTAATGTCGTAAAAACCAATGGAGCAATAATCATCTGTACCAATCTGATAAAAACCGTTCCCAACAGTTTTATGTTTTTAGAAAAGGGTTCTGCACTATCCGGATAGCTCACGTGTACAATACCTCCGATTCCTACTCCCAGAAGAAGGGCAATGATAATTGCTATAAAAAGTTTATTCTGTCCTTTCATATATATAGTTCAATTTGCGCAAATATAATGGTTTTTCAATTGGCAGACGATTTTCTTCTATAGCGTTGAATTTTGCATTAAGTTTTTAATCCCTGAAAATTAAAACCCTGGTTTAGAAAATATTGTAAAAAAATTAAGAAACATTTATTGACTTTTTATTCTTTTGGTACAAATTTTATTATTACATTTGAGTGTATAACAACATTAATAAATATACAATATGAAAAAAACTATTGCAATGGCTGCATTAGCTGTAGCTGTATCTTTCGGTGCTATTTCTTGTAAAAAGAAAGTTTCTGATGCCGACCTTCAGACTCAGGCTACAACTATAGTAACTTCTAATCCCAATGCTTCTGTTGAAGTAAAAGAAGGTGTAGCTCACTTAAGCGGTACTTTCGCAGATCAACAGTCTAAAGACGCAATGATTGCTAAATTAAAAGCCATCAGCGGAGTAAAAGACGTAATGGATATGTCTACCGTAGCAGCTCCTGCACCTGCAGCACCAGTTGAAACGGCATCTGCTGTAGATCCTGCTGTTCAGAAAAAAGTTCAGGATGCAGTGAAGGATTTCCCTTCTGTAAAAGTAGAAGTTATAAACGGACAGCTTACGCTTACAGGAAATGTTTCTGCTTTACAGGCCAGAAAAATCAAAGAATCTGTAGATGCTTTGAAAATCGGAAAGTATAACAACAACCTAATCGTAAAATAATTAAAGATGAGCGAATTACAAGATAAATATTCAAGTGTAGTTTCAGCGGCACAGTCTGCAGGGATCTCCAATCTTCAGGTTCAGGAGCAGGACGGAATTCTTTATGTTTCCGGAAATGCTTCCAATACTGCGGCTAAAGATGCTGTATGGAATGCTTTAGGAGCTATTGATTCTACTTATTCTGCTTCAGATATCAATATTGATGTACAGGTTGCAGGTCTTGCTGCAGGAGCTTCTTTAACAGTGGCTACTGAAGAATCTAACCTTAATATCAGACAGGAACCTTCTACTGAAGCCGCCGTTGTAGGTAAAGCTGCAAAAGGTTCTTCTGTAACGCTTATTGAGCAGACTTCTGATGACTGGTGGAAAGTGAAAAATGCAGACGGCCAGGAAGGATATGCTTACTCAAGATATTTAAGAGCATAATTTTTATTAAAAAATAATAAATTTTCACAAAAAAAGCATAGAAACATCCCAACTTTGGGATGTTTTTATATTTTTACGGCTCTGAAAAAAAAACTAATGAAGAAAACTCTGTTGCTATTGACTTTGATGTTCACTGTCATTATTCTGCACGCCCAAAAGTTACACATTGACGGAAAAATATCCGATTCCGAAAAGAAAGCGATAGAAAATGCCACCGTCTATCTTTTGAAACAAAAAGATTCATCCATTATCAATTATACGGCAACCAATAGGGAAGGGAAATTCTCGCTGAAGATTGATGATATGAAAGAACCTTCCATTCTCAAAATTGATGCTGATAAATTATCTTCCTATTCAAAAAAATTCGAAAAAATAGATCAGTCTCTATCTCTGGGAGATATTCAGCTGGAGAAGCAAGGTATTGTAAATAAAATTGATGAAGTAAAAATCACCGTTTCACCCGTAAAAATTAAAAAAGACACTATTGAATTTAATGCAGCTGCTATCAAAGTACGCCCAGACAGTAAAATTGAAGAACTTCTGAAGCAAATCCCCGGTGTAGAAATCAGCAATGAAGGAAAGATTACCGTGAATGGCAAAGAAGTAGACCAGATCATGATCAATGGAAAGCCTTTCTTTGATAAAGATGGTAAAATCGCTCTTCAGAATTTACCCGCAGATATTATTAAGAATATTCAGTTCACCACCACTAAAACCAAGGAGGAAGAACTCAGCGGAAAAGCAGCCAAATCTCAGAATACCACCATCAATTTTAATATTGATGAAAAGAAAAATAAAGGTTTACTGACAAGACTTACGGTTGGCTATGGATCAGATAAACGGTATGAAGCAAGTGGACTGGCGAGTTATTTTAAAGGGGATACCAAAATAAGCCTATTGGCTTCTTCCAATAATATCAACTCTCAGGGATTCTCCAGAGATGAGGTTTTTGACAGTATGGGAAATGGCCGGAATGCCTGGATGATGCAGGGAGGATCTGTCTCAACGGTAGGAAATATGACTTACTATAACCAGGGAGGCGGTACGAAAGGAATTCAAAGGTCTACAACAATTGGGTTAAACTACAGTGACAAGCTGGGAAAAGATGCCGATCTGGATTCCTTCAGCCTGATGCATTCCGATTCCAATACGGAAACAAGATCTAAAGTTTCAAGATCTACCCTTCTCCCTACTTACACGCTTCAAACCAATTCTGAAAGCAATGGTGAAAATGAGTCCAAACAATACAGCTTTGATACTTCGGCTAAAATCAAGCTGGATTCTATGACGAGTATCTATCTTTCTCCAAGATTTACAAAAAACAGCAGTTTCAATTTTAATAATTCACGTTCATCTACTTTAAATAATGGTAAACTTGTAAATGAAAGTAATACTTATTCAACTAATGACTCGGAAAGCAATTCATTCAATCCATACCTCTATTTTTCAAGAAAGTTCAGGAAAAAAGGCCGTTCAATTTCCGCCAATATGAACAGTTCCATTTCAGAATCCAGAAGGGATAATCTGAATCAATCTCAAAACACGTTCTATCAATCCAATGGAATATCAACAGACAACAGGGATCAATTAGCCAAAAATAAAAATCAGAACAGCAGTTTCAATTTCAATGCCGGATATACAGAACCTGTTTCCGATTCGTCCAGTGTAAGTTTTGAAGTGAAATATGAAACCCGATCTACTAGAGACTTGAGGAATGTAAATGATTTTGATAATACAACCGGAGACTACACTAAATACAATCAGCTTTTATCCAACAATATGAAGCAAAGAATCAATCAGATCTCTCCTGAGCTTACATATCAGATTAATAAAAAGAAACTGAATTTCTGGGCTTCCATGAATCTTGATATTTCAGATATGAAGGTAAATTCTATCTATAACGGACAGCAATATGATCTGCAGAAAAATTTTGTACTCCCCCAATATAATGTCAATCTTTACTACCAGCTGAGTGAAGGAAAAACCTTAAACATTTACAACTATTCCAACTTCACCATTCCCACCGCAGAACAACTGACTCCATATAAAGACGAATCCAATCCTTTGATTACCTATCAGGGAAACCCTGATTTGAAAAATACCTGGACCAACAATCTTTATTTATATTTCAATAATTATAATAAAGTGAAAGAGTTCAGCTACTATTTCAATATTGGTTTTACGTACAGAAATAATGATATCATCAATTTTTCCACCTATGATAATGCAGGGAAACAGGTAATTACTTATGACAACGTAAGCGGAAATAAAAGCATCAATGCCGGCGGAGGTTTCAGTAAAGTATTGAAATGGAAGAATAATAAACTTATTATCAATCCAAGACTCACCATGAATTATGCTTACAATAACGGTTTTATTGATGGACAATCTTTCACCAGCAATTCTTACAATCTAAACCCAGGTCTTAATCTTACCTATGAAATCAAGGATAAAATGACCATCAAACCTTCTTACAGACTTGGATACAGTTTCTCCAATTATACCAATTATAATGTAACGAATGTAAATACAGCCAATCAATCCTTAAAACTGGAACTCACCAATTATATGCTGAAAGGCAATTTTGTATTTGGAAACGATTTTGAATACAATACCAATTCCAATATTGCTCCGGGCTTTAAAAAAGATTTCTACTTCTGGAATACCAGCCTTGGATATTCGTTCTATAAAAAACAGTTTACGGCAAAAGTAAAAGTTTATGATGTTTTAAATCAAAATCAAAGCGTAAGAAGAACGATCACCGATTCTTATTTTGAAGACCGTGAAGATCTCATCCTGAAACGATATATCATGTTCTCCATCAGCATGAAACTGAATAAATTTGCAGGAAAAAAGAAGTAATACATCACACCATACTTTATATATAATTTTTGATAATGGCCGGATCTTTCCGGCTATTTCTATGGATATACTGAATTTCATCCTTGAACGATATTACAACTGAAGACGTTATATTCCCATCCTCCGGAGGGGTGGCGAAAATTCAAAGAATTTTTGACGGGGTGGTTTAGCATAAACATATTCCAATAAATACGAATGCTTTTTAGTCAATAAACCTGTTTTTATTTTTAAATTAGCATCAAATTTTTTTTATGAAAATCCATATTTCAGTATTATGTATTCTTTTTTTCATTCTTGGAAAAGCTCAGAAAACGGAACAGAAAGATACCTTCGTTAAAGACAATTTCACCAAGAAAGAATTTTATATTCCCATGCGTGATGGCGTGAAACTTTTTACTGCGGTATATATTCCGAAAGATATATCGAACAAAAACAAATATCCGTTCCTGATGCAGAGAACCTGTTACAGCATTGCACCGTACGGAGAAAGTGAATATAAAACAAAGGTAGGTCCCAACACGTATCTTATGAAAGACAAGTATATTTTCGTGTATCAGGACGTACGCGGAAGATATATGAGTGAAGGCACTTTTACCAATATGACTCCGCAGGTGGAACGCAAGACCAAAAAAGATGTTGATGAAAGTACGGATACTTATGACACCATCGAATGGCTTTTGAAAAATGTGAAAGATAACAATGGTAAAGTAGGCCAATTCGGTACATCATACCCGGGATTCTATACTGCTGTAGGAACGTTGTCACAGCATCCTGCTTTGGTAGCTTCTTCACCACAGGCACCTATTTCTGATTTCTGGAATGACGACTTTCTTCACAACGGAAGATTTATGCTCGGCTATTTCAGAACATTCCCTGTTTTTGGTGTTCAAAAAACACAGCCGGAGAAACAGGCCTGGTATATGGATTCTTTCATCAAACAGACTTCTGAAGACGGTTTGAAATTCTACAGAGATATGGGTACGCTGAAAGATGGCTATGAAAAGTATTATAAGAACAACTTCTTCATGACAGAGATTATGAATCATACCAACTATGATGAATTCTGGCAGAAAAGAGGTCTTCTTCCTCACCTGAAGAATATTAACCACGCTGTAATGACTGTCGGCGGATGGTTTGATGCAGAAGATCTTTCAGGACCATTGAATATTTATAAAACCATCGAAAAAACAAGCCCTAAAGCCAAAAATACTATCGTTATGGGACCTTTTTCTCATGGCGGCTGGTCTCAGGAGCAGGGAAAACATTTCCACAGTGAAACGTATTTTGGTGACAGCATTGCTACATACTATCAGAAAAATATTGAAACAAAATTTTTCAATCATTATCTGAAAGGCAATACCAAAGAAGATGCAGGACTTCCTGAAGCATTGATGTATGACACCGGTGCTAAAGCATGGAAGGAATTTGCTTCTTACCCACCCAAAAATGCTCAGAAAGTGAATTTCTATCTTTCTGATAAAACCCTGAAAAAATCATCAGGACAAGGCTATTCTGAATATTATAGTGATCCTAACAATCCTGTTCTAAGCTCAGATCATTTAAAAGACTTTAACGGTTTCACTCCAAAAAATTATATGTCGGAAGACCAGAGATTTGCTGTAGGAAGACCAGATGTATTAACATTCACTACTGATGTATTGACTGATGATATTACATTTGCCGGAGAGATTATGGCTAAACTGAATATTGCTTCCACGTCCACAGATGCCGATTTTGCAGTAAAACTGATTGATGTTTATCCTGAAGATTTCAAACCTGCAGAAAAGAAAGAAGGCGTTATCTATGGCAACTACCACCAGATGGTAAGAAGTGAGATCATGCCTGCAAGATTCAGAAATACCAAAGAAAAGGGAGAAGCTTTGGTTCCGAACCAGAAGACGGCTGTTAACTTCAGACTTCAGGATGTAGTTCATACGTTCAAAAAGGGACACAAAATCCAGATTCAGATCAGCAGCACATGGTTCCCGCTTTTCGCCATCAATCCACAGAAATTTATGGATAACCCGAATTTTGCCAACAAAGAAGATTACACCAAAGCATTCATCAAAGTGTATGATGACAGCTCCATTGAAGCTGAAATTTTAAAATAAATTGAAAAAGCTGTTCGTTTGAACAGCTTTTTTGTTTTTAGAGCTTGAAGTTTATTTTAAGTTTCGGCTCCTATGTTTGCAAAAGAATAAATTTACATACAAAGCAAAAGGGGTGAGAGAACAGTTTTGGCTAAATAACTCA
>NZ_JCAIOM010000018.1:0-113324 GCF_059587025.1 Chryseobacterium sp. DZ-32 | reverse complement strand
GGGGACGATGGTTTTTTTAGATTCATAAGGGTGACTAATTTTATGGTTTTTTAGTCAACCTTTTTCAGGACGAGACAACAATAAAAAAAACCGGAACATTTCTATTCCGGCTTTATCTGTTGTGTCAAAAAATGATTATTTTGCACCAGCAGCTGTAAGTTCAGCTTCTTTAGCTTTCATTTCTTTAACTTTATCCATGTTTTTAGTTACAATGTAAATTTCTTTTAACGCAGTAACCGCATCAAGACTCTTTGGGTTGGCTTTATACCATCCTTCAGCATATGGTAGTGCTTTTCCAAATCTTTCTCTTCTTGCATCAATCAGCTTAGAAGCCTCATCCGGCTTGTCTTTTCTTAAGGCATTGATCTCTCCTACTACTTTAGCATCATCACCAATAGTCGTATATACTAAATTCTGATATGCATCAGAGAAATCAGGCTTCAGCTCAACAGCTTTTTTGAACGCTTCCAAAGCATCGTTAACAGTAGCCGGGTTTTTAGCCTGCATTACCCCAAGGTTATACCAGTTTGTAGCATCGTTAGGGTTTTTAGCCAATTGTTCTTTCAATCCTGAAACAAATTTGTCTGTATTTCCAGACTGAAGATATGCTGTAGTCTGAGCCTCTTTAAGCTTAGCATTGTTTGGGAATTTCACCAAACCTTTTTCGATAATCGTAAGAGCCTCAGTTGGTTTTTTAGCATTCAAAAGCAATGAAGACAAAGTTTCATACAAATCAGACTCTATACTTTTAGTCTGTTCTGTCTTAAAATCACTGTAATCAGGGTTCTTTTTCATCAGTTCCCACGTCGCTTTATCAAGATTTACAACCTGACCTGTCTTCTTCTCTTTTGCAGTGTATGTAGTTTCTACTCCTGTAAATCCGGAATTGATAAGGTCTGTATATATTTTGATAGACTGATCACTGTTATTAGCTAATGCGTGGCTCAATCCGGCATAATACATATATATTTTATTATCCTGCCCGTTAGCCTTTAACAAGTCGTAGACTTCTATAAACTTAGGCGCTGCAGCAGCATAGTTTTTTGCATTATATGCATCCATAGCCACTTTATTAGCTTCCTGAAGCTGAGCATTTAAAGCTGCCGCATCTTTTTTCTGCCCAAAAGCAAAAGCAGATGCTACGATAGCCATTCCTAAAATTAGTTTCTTCATAATAACTATTTTATATTTATATTGTACAATTTATTCGGAATCAGAATTCTCATTTTCCTCTGCAGAATTTTCATTTTCAGCCTGAGGAGCCTCTTCGTTTTCCTGGTTATCAAATAGCGATCCTACAACACCTTCTTCTGTTTCTTCAAGTTCTTCAGAATCTTCCTCTACATCTTTATCCATTTCTACTTTTGCAATGGCTGCAATTTCGTCATTTTTCTTAAGGTTGATCAGTTTTACACCCTGAGTATTTCTACCCATTACTCTCATTTCATCCATTCCCATTCTGATGGCAACACCGGATTTGTTGATAATCATCAATCCGTCTTCGTCTGTTACGTTCTGAATAGCAATAAGATTTCCTGTTTTTTCAGTAATATTAAGCGTAATAACTCCTTTTCCTCCTCTGTTGGTAATTCTGTAGTCTTCTACCGCAGTTCTCTTACCATATCCTTTTTCAGATACTACAAGTACTGTTTCGTTCTCTACATCGTTCACAACAATCATACCAATAGCTTCGTCACCATCTTCAAGCAGGATTCCTCTTACCCCGATAGATCCTCTACCTACTTCTCTTACTTTCTCCTCAGGGAAACGGATACACTTACCATTTTTAGTGGCAATCATGATCTGAGAAGTTCCATTGGTAAGGTAAGCTCCTAATAGCTGGTCATTATCTCTGATTTCGATAGCATTCACCCCGTTTACTCTTGGTCTTGAATATGCTTCCAACGATGTTTTCTTGATGGTTCCGTTTTTAGTTACCATCACTACGCTCATCTGATTTACATATTCGGAATCCTTAAGGTTGTTGGTTCTGATATATGCTTTGATCTTATCATCCGGTTCAATGTTGATAAGGTTTTGTACTGCTCTTCCTTTTGCCGTTTTGGAGCCTTCAGGAATTTCAAATACTCTTAACCAGTAACATCTTCCTTTTTCAGTGAAGAACAGCATATACTGGTGGTTGGTTGCAGAAACAATATATTCAAGGAAATCGGAATCCCTTGTCGTTGCCGCTTTATTACCTACACCACCTCTACTTTGGATTTTATATTCTGAAAGAGAAGTTCTCTTGATGTATCCTGCATGAGAAATAGTAAGAACGACAGATTCGTTCGGGATAATATCTTCGATAGACATTTCTCCTCCTGAGTAATCTATTTCAGTTCTTCTTTCGTCTCCGTATTTTTCTTTGATTTCGATTAATTCTTCTTTAATGATCTGGAATCTTCTCGGCTCGTTAGCTAGGATGTCTTCCAAATTCGCGATTTCTTTCATGATCGCATCGTACTCATCACGGATCTTATCAAGCTCCATTCCTGTAAGACGGGCTAATCTAAGATCAAGAATTGCCTGAGCCTGAATATCAGAAAGTTCAAAAGCTTCGATCAAGCCTTCTTTTGCAGCCTGAGGGTTGGCACTGTGACGGATAATAGAGATTGCTCTGTCTAAAGCATCCTGAGTTCCGATCACCTTCATAAATCCTTCAAGAATATGTGCTCTCTCTTTTGCTTTCTTAAGCTCATACTGAGTTCTTCTTACGATGACCTCGTGTCTGTGCTCTACAAAGTGATGGATGATATCTTTAAGGTTCAGCTGCTCTGGTCTTCCGTGTACCAATGCAATATTGTTTACACTGAAAGATGTCTGAAGTGCTGTATATTTATATAATAGGTTAAGAACGACATTCGGTATTGCATCGTTTTTCAATTCATATACAATACGAAGTCCTTTTCTATCCGACTCATCTCTGATTTCGTGGATTCCCGGGATTTTTTCGTCTTTAACAAGCTCTGCTGTTCTGGCGATCATTTCCGCTTTGTTTACCTGATAAGGGATTTCGGTAACAATAATCGCGTTTCTGTTTCCGATTTCATCAAAGTTAACTTTAGCTCTTAAAACGACTCTACCTCTTCCTGTATGGAAAGCATCTCTTACTCCGTCATATCCGTAGATGATACCACCTGTAGGGAAATCCGGTGCAATGATGTGCTGCATCAGTTCGTCAATCGTAATTTCTTTATTATCGATATACGCACAGATTGCATCTACAGATTCTGAAAGGTTATGAGGCGCCATATTCGTTGCCATACCTACGGCGATACCTGAAGTACCATTTACCAAAAGATTCGGAATTTTAGTAGGCATTACGGTCGGTTCCTGTAAACTGTCGTCGAAGTTATTCTGGAAATCAACTGTTTCTTTGTCCAGATCTGAAAGAACCTCATCAGAGATTTTTTTCAATCTTGCCTCGGTGTAACGCATTGCTGCAGGCGGGTCACCATCCATGGAACCAAAGTTACCCTGTCCGTCTACCTGAGGATAACGCAAGCTCCAGTCCTGAGCCATTCTTACCATAGCATCGTATACAGAGGAATCTCCGTGCGGGTGGTATTTACCCAAAACGTCCCCAACAATTCTCGCAGATTTTAAATATTTTCTATTAGAAAACACCCCTAGTCCATACATACCATACAGTACTCTTCTATGAACGGGTTTCAAGCCGTCTCTTACATCCGGTAACGCTCTTGAAACGATAACGGACATCGAATAATCGATATAAGACGACTTCATTTCATCAACAATGTTGATAGGAATCAGTCTTTCTCCTTCTTTTTGCATAAACAAATTTTATTGTAATGATATTCAAACTCTTAGCTGTCAGTTTGAAAATTATTTATTTCCAATTTTTATTAACGGGCTAATTTACGAAAAAAAAGCCGATTTTTGTGGTAGAATTTATCCAAAAAATCTTAAAAATTCATAAAAATATGAGCGTATTAAGTATAACTTTCCACTGCACAAAAGATAACCTGGAAGAATGGGAAAATTATATTGATGAAACACTGGTTTTAATGACTGAAAACCTTATGGATGTTAACAAATATATTCTTTCTGAGGTGCACAGTGACTTTATCGACGAAGGTAAAAATTATAATCTCCTGTTAATTTTTGATAATGATGAACTAAGGGAAGATTTTATTAAAAGTGAACTTTTAAATATTTCCGAAAGAATTGAGAAAAAGTTCGGACAGGAAGTAATGGTTTTCAACACTTTCCTTAATCCCAAAAAATCGAGATTATAACAGATCATAAAAAAGCACTGAAAAAATTCAGTGCTTTTCTTTTTTATCTGTGATGTCCATGACCACGGCCTTTACCTTTGTGATGATGCCCGCGATCGTCATAAATATACACTTTCTTTACCTGTCCTGGTGCGTAGTACCTTGCACTTCCGCCATAATACCTTTTTGCATGACCCGGTGGCATTCTTCTTCCATGATGATCGTGTACCACACAAGATGACAGCATTAAAACTACCACAGCTACCCCAGCCATTTTAAACAAACTTTTCATTATTTTCACTTTTTCAATTTCGATAGCGAAATATATCAATGTTAATGCCAAAATAAATTGAAATTAAGCTAATGTATGTTAAAACTGACTGCTAATTTTTTATTTTTTGTACCAGTTAATAGCCGCTTCTTTTTTTCACCTGCCCAGGAGCATAGTCTTTTGCACTTCCTCCAAACACTTTTTTAGCCTGTCCTGGCGGAACTGTTTTAACCCGGCGTCCATTGTCATGCACCACACAAGATGATAACATGAATGTTACAATAAGAACTCCTGTAATTTTAATCAAATTTTTCATTATTTCTATTTTTCAACTTTATTTAATATAACAATGGTAATGCCAAAGGTTAAAAAAATTAAAGTTCAAAGCTCAAAGTTTAAGGTTTAAGGTTTAAGGCTGGAATAGATGGGCTTTTATTGTCGATGGTCAATTTTGCTTCGCAGGTCAATGGGGAATTTTGTTAGGGAGAATTATATTACCAACAAAATCATCAATTATCAATCATCTATTATCGATTATAGTTCTCTAGACGATTTCACTTCTTTTTTCCATCAGGATAATATCTTTCCACTCTCCGTTGAGTTTTCCGATTTTTTTACGGACGCCTACGATTCTGAAACCGTTTTTCTGATGAAATTTGATAGAAGTTTCATTTTCGGAGAAGATATTGGTCTGTAATGTCCAGAATCCGTGATCCTCGCTATCCAAAATCAATTTTTTAAGCAATACGGAACCCAATCCCTTTCCTTGATATTCGTTATCAAAATAAATGCTTACCTCTGCAACTCCTTTATAGCATTCTCTTTTGCTCACCGGTTTTAAGGCACACCATCCCACAACTTCATTTTTTTCATTTTCCAGTACCCAGCGGCAGTCGTTAAAATAGCCCATGCTCCATGCCTCAGCAGTTGGGACTTCTGTTTCAAAAGTGGAAATTCCACCGTCTATTCCCTGGCGGAAAATTTCAAGAACCCTGGCTTCATCAGTGGGAAGCATTTCTCTTAATTCGTAATTCATCGTATTTAATGGTATTTTCTTTTGATTTTTCTTTTAATTCTTGAGTAGTGTGTCTGCTTGCTTTTTTCGTCCTGAGAAACCACACTGATATTTCCATCCACTTCCAGAACGGAAAGCTTTACATTGTTAATGTTTTCAATTCCGTGTTCTCTTATCGCTTCTTCCAATTCGCTTTCTGTAATCTTTACCCGATTCAGGGCTGCCTGATCGGCAATTCCATCCTTGATCAGAATAACCGGCTCATCTTCCATAAAAGTCTGAAAGGAGCGGCTGGAAAACATGAATCTCTTCACAATGAAATTAGCAACAAACAAAACCAATGCCGCCACGATTCCTCCCTGAAGAGAGGTATCAGGACCTACCATTGCATTCTGAACAGCATTTGAAATTAATAACAGCAATACAACATCCCCTGCATTCAGCTGAGAAAGCTGGTTTTTACCAAATAACCGGATGGCAATTACCATGAAAAGGTAAACGCAGAGGGAACGGACAGCAACGTTAAGAATAGGATCCACAATTTTTTTTATCTACTCAAATGTATTGATTTTTGTGATTCGTGGGAAATATTTTACGGACAGATTTTGGTATACATTTTGAGCTTGAAATTCAAATAATACCACAAAATAACACCAATGAAAATTTTTTTTCTCTGTTTAGGAATATTTCTGTTTTTTGTATCCTGCAAAAAGAATGAACCTCAACCTACCCGGTTTTCAGAAACTGCCATTATTGAAAAAGTAAATGAACTGTATACTCAATATGGAAAATCCAACGAAGCTGTTTATAACCAGCCGATTCCAGATGCTTTATTTTCTCAGGATTTAAAAAAAGCTTTAGACGAGGCCATCAATGCATCAAAGGCTGATATTGAAAAGGTAAAAAAGAGTGATCATCCTGATGAGAAACCTTTAATATTCGAAGGGGCTATTTTTTCCAGCCTGTATGAAGGCTTTACAGATTATAAAATCAAGTCTGTTAAGATACAGGATAAGACTGCTGAAGCATTGTTAGCCTTTGAATATAATGCAGTTTCCCCCAAAGAAACCTGGATGGACACCGTGCATCTTATCAATACAGAGAAAGGATGGAGAATAGATAATGTTACTTTTGATACAATAGGAAATTCTAAAGATCTTAAAGCAAGATTAACAGAGTTTATTCAGGGTACACAACAATAGAAAAGCCGCTTTTGTAAGCGGCTTTATTTTTTACGGACATTGAACGATTGGAATATCGCTGCAGATTACTTTATTTGCCCACTCGCAAAACGTACAGTATTTTACAGGTTCTCCTCCGTTCACTGACTTCAACTCTGACTTTGTCAGCTTCTTTAAATTTTTCATATCGTTTTAATTTTATGGTAGCCCAAAACTAAAACATATCTGTTTATTCTTTATTACAATTTAATCTGATAAGGTTTCATTATTCACACATTCATGAATAATATGCAATAAATATTATCTGCTGTGGATCTCTACTGTCACAGGCATTACATAGGTGTAAGCAACCATGTTATCAGTTAGTTTTTTGCGGTCTACTCTATAGTCAAGATCGCTTAACACTGCTTCAATTTCCTTGCTTACGGTTTTACAGTCACCACTGGAATGAACATTAACGATTTTTCCGTTTTTAGCAATATCAAACTTCACCACAGAGTTTACGGTTCCCTGTTTGTAATCAGGATTGGTAAGATCAAAATTAGCTTCTAGTTTATTTCTGATATCATTAAATGTTTCACTCCTGTTCAACTGAATTTCCTGAATGGTATTATGATCTGTAGTCTGAGCTTTAGCAGTGTTCAAAACAGCAGCAAATCCGCAAACGAAAAGTGAAGCCATCAATATTTGAATTCTATTTTTCATAACTAACTGGTTTTAAATGTTATACTAACCTATTTTTGTATCTCTTAACCAAAGTTATTAAAAATAATTCATATTAATTTTACATTCAGTTAACATTGAGTTAATATTAAAGGTTAATTAATTGATTATCAGTGTTATAAATTTTAAAAATAATTGAAAATTTAATATTGAAAGGTAATTTTTAAGCATTAAAAAAGCTAAACTTTAATAGTTTAGCCTTTTTATTATAAAATATTCTAACGGAAATCATTTAGATTCTTTGGAATGATAAATACTGCATAATTATGAATATCTACTCCAGTTCCCTCTTCAAGAACTTCCCGGTCAAGCTCTTCTTAGACTTTACAATTTCCTCGGGAGTTCCCTGTGCTACAATCTGCCCGCCATGTTTTCCTCCTTCTGGTCCTACGTCAATAATATGGTCTGCTAATTTAATGACATCCATATTATGTTCGATGATGATGAATGAGTTTCCGAGTTCTACCAGCTGATTGATGGCATCCATCAGGATTTTCACATCTTCAAAATGCAATCCTGTAGTAGGTTCATCAAGGATATAAAGGGTATTTCCGGTTTGTCTTTTTGCCAGTTCGGTTGCTAACTTGATACGTTGCGCTTCACCTCCCGAAAGGGTTGTCGATTGCTGTCCAAGCGTAATATATCCCAAACCTACATCCTGTAATGTTTTCACTTTCGCAAAAATCTTAGGAATCGGCTGGAAGAAATCTACCGCTTCATCAATCGTCATATCCAATACGTCAGAGATTGATTTTCCTTTGTAACGGACTTCCAGGGTTTCTCTGTTGAAACGTTTTCCGTTGCAGGTTTCACAGTGCACGTATACATCCGGAAGGAAATTCATTTCGATCACTTTCAATCCTCCGCCCTGACAGGTTTCGCATCTTCCGCCTTTTACATTGAAAGAGAATCTTCCCGGTTTATATCCGCGGATTTTACTTTCCGGCAGCTCTGCAAAAAGGTTTCTGATATCGGTAAACATTCCGGTATAGGTTGCAGGATTCGAACGTGGCGTTCTTCCGATTGGCGTCTGGTCTACGTCTACGATTTTATCAATATTCTCTAACCCTTCAATTTTCTTGTAAGGTAACGGTTCCTGAACCGCTCTGTAGAAATGCTTGTTGAGGATCGGATACAATGTTCCGTTAATCAATGAAGATTTTCCACTTCCTGAAATTCCGGTTACCACTACAAGTTTTCCAAGAGGAATATCCAGGGTTACGTTTTTAAGATTGTTCCCTGTAGCGCCTTTTAACACAATATTTTTACCGCTTCCTGCTCTTCTTTCTGCCGGAATTTCTATTTTTCTTTTTCCATTAATATACTGTGCCGTGATGGTATCAGCTTTCAAAAGATCTTTTGGTTTTCCCTGCCAAAGAATCTCTCCACCGAATTTTCCTGCTCTGGGACCAATATCCAGCACCTCATCAGCTTCAAGAATCATGTCTTTATCATGTTCTACTACCAATACGGAGTTTCCGATATCTCTCAGGTTTTTCAGGGAATGGATGAGTCTTTCATTATCTCTCTGGTGAAGCCCGATACTTGGTTCATCAAGGATATATAAAACATTCACCAATTGAGATCCGATCTGTGTTGCCAGGCGGATTCTCTGTGATTCTCCTCCGGAAAGTGTTTTTGAACTTCTGCTCAGACTTAAATAATCCAATCCTACATCCAGCAAAAACTGAAGTCTGGTTTCAATTTCTTTTAAGATCTCGTGAGCAATGATTTTATTCTTTTCTGAGAATTTATCTTTAACATCAGCCAGCCAGTCTTTTAAATCCGCTAAGCTTAAAGCATTGACCTCTGCAATGTTCTTTCCATCAATTTTAAAACTTAAGCTTGAAGGCTGAAGGCGGGTACCATGACATTCAGGGCATATTTCTTCTGTAGTAAAATGTCTTTCCAATAAAACAGCTTCATATGAGTCTCTATCATCAATAATCTCCTCCATGAAAGCAATCAGACCATCGAAACCAATTTTTATTTTTTTGGTAATTCCGGCGTATTTCAGGTCTTTATTAAACTCTTTATGACATCCGTTATAGATATAATCCAGTGCTTCTTCAGGAATATCCTGCAATGGCGTTGTTAATCCTAATCCAAAGATTTCAAGAATGTTTTTGATCTGTGACAGAATCCATTTGTTGGACTTGATATCTTCCAACGGCAGTAATCCTCCCTGATTGATAGATAGTTTTGGATTGTCTATAAAGTAATCGGTATTGATCTTTTTAATAGTTCCAAGACCTTTACAATTCGGGCAGCTTCCTTTTGGGGAATTGAATGAGAAGGTATTCGGTTCCGGCAGCGCCAGAGAGTGTCCTGTTTCCGCATCCATCAGATTTTTGGAAAAGTATTCAATATCTGTACTTCCCAGTTTCTGAATTCCGATAATTCCTTCCCCCATTTCCATTGCAGTACGCAATGATTTTTCCATTCTGCTTTCCGAAGCATTCTCCCCGATAATCCAACGATCGATTACAATGTCGATATCATGGGTTTTATAACGGTCAAGTTTTAAATCATATTCAATATCCTGCAGCTCACCATCAATCCTTGCCTGCCCGTAACCTTTTTTGGCCATCTGAACAAAAAGCTCATGATAATGTCCTTTTCTGGAACGCACCACGGGCGCCAAAAGCATGATTTTCTCTTTTTTATAATTTTCTTTGATGGTTTCAAGGATCTGATCTTCAGTATAGCTTACCAACTTCTGTCCTGTGGACAAAGAGTACGCATCCGAAACTCTGGCATACAGAAGACGCAGAAAATCGTACAGTTCGGTGACCGTTCCTACGGTAGAACGCGGGTTTTTATTGGTTGTTTTCTGCTCAATGGCAATAACCGGAGAAAGTCCTTCAATTTTATCCACATCGGGACGCTCCAATCCGCCCAGAAACTGGCGTGCATAGGCAGAGAATGTTTCGATATAACGACGCTGGCCTTCTGCAAAAATAGTATCAAAAGCCAACGACGATTTTCCACTTCCGGAAAGGCCGGTAATCACGACCAATTCGTTGCGCGGAATTTTTACGTTAATATTTTTAAGATTGTGTTCACGGGCTCCGTAAACTTCTATATATTCTGTTGATTTACTCATAATTTGGGGTGATTTTGCCTGAAAATCACAACGTGCAAAAATACGAAATTTTATAGACTTTTTTTGAATATAAAAGGGATAAAAGTTTCATAAAAAATTCTTAGGTATTGTTAATGCATTGAACCCAATGTTATTGAATTTTTCCGGAAAGATTTTATAAGTTTTGGCTGAAGCCAATGAAAAGCTCATTTATTAAAAAAACGGGTCAAAGCCCGTTCCTATTGATTCAAAAATGCCGCAATTGATACGGCATTTTATATTTTAAACTGATTTATTTTTTTAAGGATTACATATCCTGGAAATCAATATCTTCATTGGTAATCCTTACGATATATTCGATTCCATCAATGGCTTTGGCAATAATCTGATTCCTTATAATATTGGCCATATTTTCCCAATAGGCTCTTCCGTAGAAAGAATAGTTCTGAGGAATGATTTCTACCTCAACCGTTCTTACAAATCCTTCTTTTGGTTTGTTGCTGATCATCGTTCCTCTTCTTACCCTTACTTCTCTTACTTCATCTTTCAGAATCATACGGCAGTAGTTTTTAACGTCTTCTAAAGAAATGATCTTATCTCTGGTTGTTAATGCATATTTATAAGCCTGAATACTATCCGTTCCTTTTTGTTCTTCGGCCCCTCCCAATGTTTCGGTAAGCAGTACCACAGTCTGAGATTTCAGCTGGTTGGAAAGTTCAGTTCCCGGACGCATATGATTGGCCAGCGTACAGTGTGTAATCCAAAAAGAAGCGTAAGTATGATCGGTTTTTTCTACCGGTTCCATGATCACGTAATTCAGCTCCTGTCTGATATTCCTTTTGGCATTATTTACTTTCTGCACCATGGATTTCATTTTGTCAGACATTTCGCTGAGAACTCCTTTTACATTATCTCTGTTCAAAAGGGAAAATGCAGCAATTTCATCTCTTGTCAGTTCCAGAACATTGGCAATCATATCTACTGCATTTCGGCTGGTAAAACGTTCCATTCCTCCCTTTCTTACAGTATATAATCCTTTTTTAAGATCATCGGCCGGAGTAAAAGGAATTTCAGTATATCTTCTGCCGTCACCATCCTGTACCTCATCCACATAAAGGAAATGCTCGCCTTCGTCTGTCACCAAAGGGATATTATTCCCCATGATATCAAGGCTGTATTCTGTTTTCTTCCAGCCTCTGTTATAGATTGGAAAAGCATTCAGCACAAATGAGAAATTATCCAGGATTTCTGCTGAAAACTGTGGCGGAAACTCAAACGTAAGCCACAGATAACTTTTATTATCCAGAAATTTAGTAATTTCTTCTTTTCCAGCCAGGAAATCAAGGTTCTGTGGAAGCTGTCCCGGTTCTGAGAACAGACTTTGAGAGATTCCTGTTACTTCAATAAATTTATGACGATAGATACTTTTAATATCTTCAATCACCTTATTTCTGATGGATTGTTCTTTGAACATCTGCTCATAACCATCGTTCTGACTTTCCGTAAGATAGCTTAATCCTTCTCTTACAAACAGAGGGTTACCATTGCTTGAAACCGTGATATACGGTAATAATTTGTATACGAAATCAAGGTGCTCGAAGGCAGGATTGGAGCAGAATATGCTCAGGTATTTGGGAAAGTTTTCACTTACATATTTGCTTACATCTACTCCTATTGTGATTTTTCTGTAATCTTCAGGTCTTCCCTGAAATCTTGCAATAGGAATTTTGTTGAATCTGTCGTCGATGCTGTAGCAGGTATTTCCTACAAACATGATCGAAGTGTGAACTTTATTGATTCTCACATTTCCTACGGGAGTAAATGGAATGTTCAGCTGTTTGTCCGATTCCGATTTCACCGTGGAAGTCATCTGTTTACGGAAAAAGAATTCCGTGTGTTCCAATAAAATTTCAGAAGACTCATAAGGCTGTGTAAAAGCTACGGAATGAGCCGGAATAGGATGTGTATAAATGGACGGTGTAAGCAGTTTTGCCAGTTTTTCCAATATACGGGCATTCACCGTCTGTATTTCATTATTCGCTTTGAAGACCTCTGTACTGAATGCGTCTATCAGCAGTTTTACAAAAGGATCTAAAGACTGCGGGCTTCTTAGTCCCCATACTTTAGTTGCATTCTGCAGCATTCTTGCTTTTACAGATTCTTTGGAATAAATATTCTGATCTAAATTCATAATTTTCTTTCGCTGTTAAAAATATTAATCAATAGACATCGGGCTTAGAAACAGTTCTGTTGAGAAGCTGAACCGTTCTCCTGTTTCTTCCATTTTTGCATTGATGGCAATTCTTACTTTCTTTTTAATTTCGGTGTGTTCTTTAGTATCGTAGCTGTGCTCTACAAATTGTATGTGAGCATCAATCTGCGGGTTCACGATTCTTGGTTCATATTCCTGAATCTGTCTTCTTAAGCTTTTGATAAAAACGCTTTCCCAGATGGCACTTGTAACTCCATTATCGAATTCAAGGTTCCAGACATCGTTTCCATAGTTTTCATCATATCTGTTCTCCCCTTTTTTGGTGGTGATCAGCAGCATAATATTGTGGGCAATACTTTCGCCCATATCGCAGGTATCGATACTTCCGCCTTCGGTCATTAAAGTAGACGGTACGAAAGGCATTCTGTAATTTGGTGTATCCATAACTTATTGTTTTTACTTCATGGTCCTGTTCTAAAAACGAAATACCAAATTACACATTTTCGACAAATAATAATGATATACTTTAAAATATTATTCAAAAACAAGGGCCTTCAAACTGAATTGAAAGGCCCATGAATCTGTTATATTATTTTTTATATTAATTATCCACCTTTTTTCGATTGATAAAATAGTACACAGGAAGTCCCAGCAATACCAAAACAAAACCAGGCCATGTATATTGCTGCTTATAAATAAGCAACAGGATACAGAAACATGTTCCTATGACAAGATAAATAACCGGCGTTACAGGATAAAGCCATGTTTTATAAGGTCTCTCCAGTTCCGGCTGTTTGATTCTTAAATAAATAACTCCAAAAACCGTAATCATATAGAAAAGAACGATCACGAAAGAGATCATATCCAGCAAATTTCCATACTGCCCGCTCAGACACAAAATGGAAGCCCAGACTCCCTGCATCCACAATGCATTTTCAGGAACTTCATTTTTATTATTTTTTACTGCTGACTTAAAGAACATGCCGTCTTTGGCCATCGTCTGAAAAACTCTTGCTCCCGCCAGAATCAATCCGTTGTTACATCCAAATGTAGAAATCATTACTAATAAGGCAATGATGATAGTTCCTGCACTTCCAAATATATTCTGGGATGCCGCTACCGCTACTCTGTCATTAGCAGCAAATGCAATTCCATCTCTGTCCAGAGCATTTAAGTAGACATAGTTTACAGCGATGTAAAGGATCATTACAGCAGAAGTCCCATAAATCATTGATTTGACTACATTCTTTTTAGGATTTTCAATCTCCCCGGAAACAAATGTTACACTTTCCCACGCAACGGAACTGAAAACAGATCCTACCATTGCAGCAGCAATTCCTCCTAAAAGAGTCATTCCTCCAATCGGTTCCCAGCCTTCTTTAAGGAAATTTCCGCTCAAATCTTTTTTAAGGTTATTAAAAGAATCTGTTCCCCAGCTAAAGTTTTCTGCTAAATGAGAAATGTCTACCAATATAAAACCGGCGGCAATCAGTCCCAGTAATGCAATAATTTTGGAACCGGTAAAGATATTCTGAAGAATTTTCCCACTTTCTACACCTCTGGTATTGATGTACGTAAGCAACAGAATCACAGCAATTGCCAGAATCTGTATCCAGGTAATTTTAAATTCACCACTCTGGAAAATAGGGGCAGCATCGTTTAATGAAGGAATCAAATACGCTGTAAATTTACCAAAAGCCATTGCTACGGCTGCAATTGTTCCGGTCTGTATTACGGTAAACAATCCCCATCCGTAAAGGAATCCCATTCTTTTACCAAAGATTTCTTTCAGGTAAGTATATTGCCCTCCGGCTTTCGGAAACAGTGCGGACAGTTCTCCATAACTTATGGCTGCGGCTACTGTCATTATTCCTGTGATCACCCACACCACAATGAGCCAATATCCTGATCCCAGGTTTCGCATCATATCAGCACTTACAATAAAGATCCCGCTTCCGATCATAGATCCCATCACAAGCATGATGGCATCCCATAGTTTCAGTTTTTTTTGCATAGTCAAGTATAGGAGTCAAATATAATCAAATCTGTCTTTGATTTTCAATTTTGTTGAAAATTCATTGAAATACCTGTTTTTTGTTATTTTTTATTCCTTTATGATTCAATTTTAATTAGTATTTTTGAGAAAAATATTAAACATGAAATTTAAAGCAATATTATTGGGTGCAGCCTTAACAGCTTCTTCATTAGCATTTGCTCAATCCGGACCACCGGAAGGAAAAGCTTTGGTAGGTGATACTTACGGAGATCAGGTAACTTCATCCGCTGAATCCAAAGCGATCACCGCAGATAAATTGAATAAGCAGCTTAAAAAAGATAACAAAAAAGTTGAGAATGTTTCCGTTAAAGGAAAAGTAACAGACGTATGCGACAAAAAAGGCTGCTGGCTTACGATCCAGACCGAAGATAATTCTAAGTTTTTTGTAAAAATGAAAGATTACGCTTTCTTTGTACCTACCGCATTAAAAGGGAAAAATGTTGTATTGGAGGGGAACGCAGAAAGAAAAGTAACTTCTGTAAATGAACAGAAACATTACGCGGAAGATGCTAAAAAGCCTCAGTCTGAAATTGATGCTATCACTCAGCCCAAAGAAGAAATCAGATTTGTAGCGAATGGAATTAAAGTGGTTAACTAATCTTTAGAGGAATCGACATTCTAAAATTAAGTTTTGGCTAAAGCCGGATGAATATTCATTAAATTAAATGGGCTAAAGCCCATTCCTATTGAATAACATTATAATTGAGTGGATAGCCCATTTGAATTTTGGAAATTAGTTATATAAAAAGTTTCGGCAGCCTGAAGGGCTGCCGAAACTTTTTATATGGGAGATATTTAAAGTCTTTTAATCTTCTATTTTAAAATCCACAACTGCGTCCAGTTTGGGATATTTAGTTGCAGAAATAAATTTCTTTCCGGTACAGTCTATTTCCAGCCAGCCCTTTTTTTGTTTCACATCTCCGGCTTCCATTACGAAAGGAATAAATGAGATGTCACTTTTCCCATCTTCTTTGATTTCCCTGTACTGAACTGCAATATCAAGAATACATTCATGCTCTGTATTCAGCTTTACATTTCTGTAAATCAAGTCATAATGAGTTTCCTGGTTCTCAGGGATTTCAAGGTAAGTTTCCCAGCCTGTAGTATCAGAGTTAAGTTCACTGATTGCTTTCAAAGCATAATAAAGAGCAATTGTATAGTATTTTCTTGTTCCTGTCCGGGTATAATCTTCTACAAAGTGCCCGCCTTCAAATAAGATGGTTGGCATCCCTGCTTTGATAAAGTTATCTCCGGTAGAAGTCGGATAAAATTCATCAGAATATCTTCCGATCTGGTTGGGGATCATTTCTTTTAAGTGGTTGTATATACTTCCAATGACTGCCATACATTTCTTTCTGTTTTCGGTAACCGTCCGTTCTACGTTTTCCGAAGGAGCCAAAAAGGAAAGCGTAGCAGGATGAATACCATCAGTGGTAAAAATGGTTCTCTGCTCATGAAGATTTAAAGCATAATCATATTTTTTGGAAGCTGCTGCTTTTTTCAGGAATTTAATCTCCTTACTTGCTTCGTTATGAAAATCTCTGTTCAGGTCAATATCGGCAGCATTCAGTCTGGTCCATCTTTCGGATCCGTCCGGATTCAGCATGAATATAAAATCAAGTGTTATTTTACTGAATAAGTCCTCCTTCATTTCCGGAGCTTTATCAAGGCTTACCAAAAGGTCAAGCATAGCATGAGTGGCATTAGATTCATTTCCGTGCATTTGTGACCAGGCCAATACCTGAATGTTTCCGGTTCCGATACTTAACTGATAAATCGGTTTATCTAAATAGGATGTTCCGATCTCGTGAATATAATCGCTGAGATTGGCCTGTAGATAAGAAAATAATTTTTCAGGGGAAATATAGCGATTTGAGAAATCGGGGTTTTGAGAATAGATCTGTTCAAAATTCATTGTAGGAATAGTTTACAAGAATCAAATTTAGCCATTTTTAGCCAAAAATTTAAATTAACATTTGTAAATGTTAGCAAAATTCACGAATTTACATTTGACATCTGTTCTGAAAATTGTTTACAAGATTTAAATTATTCAAATTGAGAGTTATAAAAATAAATTGACAATTGTAATATTATTAAACAGCACTGGAGGACAATTTGTCTGTGGATAAAATTGTGGATTGCGAATAATTTAATATGATATATTTAAAATATTAAAAGTCAGTACTTTATAAAGTTTAATTCAACTGTATTTATAACCGTACTTTAAGTGTAAAAATAGAGTGTTTTTGCTATTTGAGGGTTATTTTGCTAAACATAAAAATTGTGGAAAACCAAGTTGCTTAGTAGTGTATACATATGTAAAACCACAGAAAAATCAAATGGATGTCTGAAAATTATTCAAATAATACTTTTATCAGGAGTTTTAATCTTTGATAAAATGAGTTGCTTAACAGGAACCCATTTTACCTCCGATTTAGCCAAATATGGGCTTAAAATGATGTATTTACATCAGTAATTTACCTATGTAACTCTGTTAAATGGGCGTTTATGGGCGTTTTATGAGGTATTTATTGATAATCTTATTACCGAAAACGATATAAGCTGTTTAATAATGTATACTCTGTTTTTAAAGATATTTAATGGACAAAATAGCTCCCTAAATGGGCTGGATTTACATTTTTAAACCAATATTTTGGAAAAGTACAAGTCTTTTAATAGATACAAATAACCTGTTGAAAATTCTAACAATAGATTAGTATAATAAGCAAATACAATTGTAATTAAAGCATAACTAACTGATTTAAATATAATTAAAATCAAGTTACAAATGTATACAAAGAATATTTTCATTTATTTACATTTGTGTATTGTATTTGTAAATTATATAAGTTACATTTGTAAAATAATTAAAAGCTTATTTTTATGAGTTTAAATGAAAGAATTTCAAAAATTATAGAGTATTCTCAACTTACCCCTTCCGAGTTTGCTGATGAGATTGATGTGCAGCGTTCGTCTATTTCACATATCACGTCAGGAAGAAACAAACCTTCTCTTGAGTTTATCATAAAAATAAAATCCCGTTTCCCGGAACTTCTATGGGATTGGCTGGTTACAGGTGAAGGTGAGATGCTAAAGTCCCAGCTGCCCGAATCAGAAATTAAAGAAGAATATACGGAAGAGGAGAAAATAAAAACAACTCCACTACCCGATCTTTTTACGATGATGAATGATGATGATGAATTCGGAAGTAATGAAACGGAAAAAGAAGCTCCAAAATCAAGCTCTGGAGAATCGTTTATACCGGCCCATGATAAAGCTCAGCCGCAAATATCGGATTCTCAGCGATTAGAAAATTCGGGTGATCATATTTTAGGACAACTATTTGGTAATCAACAAAGTAAGATAAAACGAATTGTTCTGTTCTACGAAAACGGAAAATTTGAAAGTTTTGAGCCTTAAAAAACCTGATCAAGGAAATGATCAGGTTAAAAAAATATTTGAAGAAGAAAACTAAAGCTATTGCTTTATTTTATTTTAAAAAATTTTCACGGATACAAGCTGATAGAATTTTTATCTTTTATGATCGTCTGATCCCCTATTATATTTTTATAATTTAGTTTTAATAAGAGTGATTAGTGTATTGGAGAGTTATTCTCAGAGGACAGAAGTGTACTAGTAAATGAAGATAGTGTTTTATGTTTTTTTATAGTTTTATCAAATATAACTATTTAAAATTAAATCAACAATAAAAATCGAATTATTTTACACTATAACCAACGCATCTTACTATTATATTCATTATCATTAATTCACTGTTCCATTCCGTCTTTTAATTCCAATAAAAAAGACCTGCAAAACTGCAGGCCCTATATATATTGTGGACAATACTATTATTTCTTTATATATATTGTGGACAATACTATTATTTCTTTCTTCTTTCCAATTCTTTTTTGATCAGTCCAAGCTCTCTTCCGGTTTGTCCGGCCACAGAGGTGTTTTCCTGGGCTCTTCTAGTTAAATAAGGGACAACATCCTTTACAGGTCCGTATGGAAGATATTTAGCCACATTATAGCCTTTATCTGACAGATAGAAAGTGATATTATCGCTCATCCCGTAAAGCTGTCCGAAATAAATGTGCGGATTGCTGTTTTCCAGAGATTTTGCTTTCATTTTATCCATAATCAGCTCAGAAGAGATTTCATTATGGGTTCCAAAGAATGCTGACACTTTATCCAGATGATCCATTACAAAGTCAATTCCTGCATTATAATTTTTATCTGAAGCCTCTTTTGTCGGCTGAATAGGATCTGCGTATCCTTTTTCTGCTGCTCTGGCTCTTTCTTTTTCCATGTAAGCACCACGAACGATTTTATAACCGATGAAGTAATTTTTCTCTCTTGCTCTCTGAAGATGTGCCTCCATATACTCCAGTCTTCCGGTTCTGTACATCTGGATGGTATTCCAAACTATAGGTTTCTGCTGGTTATATTTCTCCATCATTTCTTCACAAAGATGGTCTGCTGCGTCCTGCATCCAGGTTTCTTCAGCATCTACCATTACTTTTTTATCATGTTCATGGCAAAGACTGCATACTTCATCAAATCTTTTTACCACTCTTTCCCATTCTTCTTTCTGGCTGGTAGTAAGCTCAGCGCCTTTTCCAACAGCTTCATAAAGATCAATTCTTCCGAATGCGGTAGGTTTAAATACAATAAAAGGAATCGCCGGATTTCCTACTGAGAATCTTACAATGTCCTTGATTTCTTTGCAAACCGCATCAAAAGTTTCTTCATCTTCTTTCCCTTCAATGGAATAATCAAAAATACTCCCAACTCCCCTTTTAAACAGCTGTTTTACAACTTTCATGCTTTCTTCACGGGTTTCACCACCGCAGAACTGCTCAAATAAGGTATTTTTTACAATTCCGGTAACGAAAGGGAAATTGTTGTGTACTGTGAAATTCAGAACAGATGTTCCAAGGCTTGTAAGAGTGGGCTGTTCAATCATTTTAAACATCCAGTAAGCCTTTCTCAATTGTGCATCAGACTTGTCTGCAAATGCAATTTTAGTATCATTAAAAATGGGCATTCCTATTTATTAAATTTAGTTATGCAAAGGTAATAATAACCTCAGTTTATTTAAAGAATTTTTTTACAATTTATGCTCTATTCCGTTTAAAAGCATGGCGATGATTCCGACAAAAACCCAGAATCGTAATACATTCAATGTAAGAAAGTTACTTCTTCTGGAAGCATTTAAAAGAAGATATATGCATACAATCATGACAAAAAGCCCGCCGGCAAAATAATAAGCCATGAATCCGGTAGTGCTGGTTTTCGTAATAATATTCATTGAAACTGCCATGGTAACGATCAGTAAAGAAGTCAGAATAATTTTTGTATTTCTGCTTTTAAAATAATTGGGAATGGTAGTATATCCGAAAGCTTTATCCACACTTCTAGTAAGCGTATCTTTCACAATATCAATACATAGCAGGATAAGGAATAGAAAAACAGCCATCAGAAAAACCTTTTTGGAAAAAGTTTCGTAATACACCATCATTCCAAAGAACGGATACAGCGTCAGACTGACAAAAGTAAGGTTGTTCAGGATCAGTATTCTGCTCAGTTTATGGCTGTAAAACCACATAAAGAACTGATAGACCAGAAAAAAAACAAATACATTATGAGAAATTATCCAGGCTACCCCTAGAGAAATTGCACTTAGTGCCAGGTAGGCATAGAGAAAATATTTTTGTTTGATGAAACTCTGAACCCTTGTTCTGAAGGGTTTTACTACATGATCTTTCTCCAGATCGTAAAATTGGTTGATGATACCACCTGCCAGAATCGTAAGGACAGTACAAAAAATAATCCCGTGTACTTTGAAATCGAAGACAAATTTTCTGAAAGATTCATCCTGATTGAACAGGAAAAAAGTAGATACATAAAGTGCAAACGTCAACAGAGCAGCTACAAAAAACCGTGCTCCGAGAAGAAAGCCCACGAATTGTGAAAATCTGTAAAATAGAGATTTTGATAAATAGTTTTTAGATTGGAAAGGTTCTTTTTCAGAATTCATTCCAATCTGTTTAAAATCTGTAAATCACTTCTTTTTGGAAGCCGTCAAGCATTTTTTCTGCTTTTGCATAGTCTTTGGTAAATCCTAAGATATAGCCGCCTCCACCGCTACCGCACAGTTTCAGATAATAAGCGTTAGAATCCAGACCTTTTTTCCAGATGTTAAAAATACTTTCAGGGATCATAGGACGGAAATGTTCATAAGCCCAGTGAGAAAGCTTTTTAAGGTTTCTGAAGAACGGATTCATGTCTTTTTTAAGGAAAGATTCGATACATGCGTTGTTATAACGGATGAACTCTTCTTTCAGGGTTTTACGGAAACCTTCTGTTTTCATTTTTTCGAAGAAAATCTGAATCATAGGTCCTGTTTCACCAGTCATTCCGGAATCGATCAGGAAAATAGCTCCTTTTCCTTCTTCGCCTTCGGGAATATTCACCCTGTCTAAATTTTCTTTATTTTCGATAAGGATTGGCAGATTCATATAACAGATCAGTGGATCCATTCCTGAACTTTTTCCATGGAAATAGCTTTCCATTTCACCAAAAACAGCTTTTAATTTTTTAAGATTATCTTTTGAAATGTTTTCAGGATTCAGCTTGCTGACTGAATATTTTTCAAAAATAGCAGCCACTAAAGCACCGGAACTTCCCACTCCATATCCCTGAGGAATATTGGAATCAAAGAAAAGTCCGTTTGAAATATCATTTTTGAAGCTCTCGATATCCAGCTTAAAGTCGTCGGAAAGATCAAGTGCTGTAAGAAATTCAGAATATTTCTGCAAATGTCTGTTGGAATTAAGTTCGAAATCAGAACTCAGATCTGAGAATTTCAAAGTCCCTTTATAGAAGCTGTAAGGTACAACAAGCCCCTGGGAATCTTCAATCATTCCGTATTCTCCAAACAGGATTATTTTTGCATAAAATAAAGGATTGGTCATATTGACAATAAATCTTTTTGCAAAGTTAAAAATTATTCCGCTGAATATAAGCAAAACTCAGGCCGAATTGTCTTTTATTTTTCTTTCTTCAGTTCTTCTATTAAAAATACGAAAAAATATGGTAAATACTATAATTTCACAGATAAAATTCAATGAATTACCTTGACAAAAAAAAGACGTTAAAAATAACGTCTTTCAATTTTATAATGTTTCTCTGTCTTTTCTCATTTTAACCTTCAGGAATCTGATTAAAACCAATCCTGCGGCGAAGAATATAGTCATGGACAATGCTGCAATACGCATATTATTGAAATGTTCGATCAATGTTGCAAAGATAAATGTTCCGATGATAATAGCAATTTTTTCCAACACATCATAGAAGCTGAAATAGGTTGTATTCTCCATTGAGTTCTCAGGCAGAAGTTTTGAATAGGTGGATCTGGACATTGCCTGAAGCCCTCCCATTACTAACCCTACTACTGCAGCAACTCCATAAAACTGGTATTCTACTGTTGGGTTTTCTTTGTTCAGGAAATAAGCCCAAAGACAAGCTACAATCCATAGGATGATCGCAATTGAAATAACATTTTTGTTACCAATTCTCTTTGATAACCGTGAGAAAATAACCGCTCCAATGATTGCTTCAATCTGAATCACCAAAAGAGTTCCGATCAGCTTATCCTGAGCAAGGTTAATTTCACTTTTTCCAAATAATGTAGCCATAAGGAAAATCGTCTGCATTCCTACACTGTAAAAGAAGAAGCTCGACAGGAAGAATTTCAGGTTTCTATCTTTGAAAAGCTCTCCTCCTACCTTAAACAGCTCGTGGAAACTTTCTTTTGCAATATCTTTATAGAAGCTCAGGTTATCTTTAAATACTTCAAAGAAGCCTCCCTGTTCTTCATGTTTTTTGAAGATATTCTTATAGTTCAGCAGTACTAAATCTTTAGGCAGTTTATCTTTCACATCCCCAAACTGAGGAAGGTGCTTGAATGTATATTGAGAAAAACCGAACCACCATGCTCCTGTCAGAAGGAAACTGATTCTTGTAAACAGCAGCTGCTGCGCGGCTCCTTTAGCAAAAACCTGAATCAGTACCAAACAGATCACCACCAAAACTACGGAACCGATGTATCCGTAAACATACCCTCTTGCAGAAAGCGCGTCCTGTCTGTCCGGTGTTGCAATATCCGGGAGGAAAGAGTTATAAAAAACTAAACTTCCCCAGAAACCGACACTGGCTGTAATGCTGAATAAAAGTCCCAGAAATACATTATGCATTCCCGTAAACATGGCCAATCCCATACAAGATGTTGCACCAAGATAGCAGAAAAACTGCAGGAAAGACTTTTTATTTCCAATCGTATCCGCTAATGAAGATAAAAATGGAGACAGCAATACTACGATAAAGAATGATATGGTAAGGGAATATCCATACACCGCATCTGGCTGATATTCTTCTCCAAAAATTTTGATCATATGTCTTACCGGAACATCAATCCATGTTTTTGTTTCTGCCACGTATTCTTTTTTCTCGTAAGCAGTAGTAAGGATAGAGTAATAAATGGGAAAAATGGTAGAGGTAATCACCAGGGAATAAACAGAATTTGCCCAGTCATATACAGCCCAGGCTTTCATAATTTTCGGATTATTCTTTATGTTTTTAGGCTGTCGATTCTCAGTTTCAGACATTTCAAATATATATTAGTAGCACAAAAATAGAAAAACTACGGAATATTCTACGGTTTTTAATATTATTTTGAAAATAATAATTGTAAAGTATTGAAATAACTCAGCAAAGTTTTAATCACATTTGATACCATCAAAGGTTAGACCGCATCTGTTGAAGGTATACAACCTCCTATATTTATGTAGATAAATTATCTGGCTGGAATTATAAAGTTCAGCCCTGTAACTAAAAAATCGGGGTTTAAAGACCCCGATTTTTATATTTTAAACCACAAAATGCGGTTATATACTTATCAATTATACGTTTTCAATCACAATTGCAGAAGCACCGCCACCACCATTACAGATAGCAGCAGCTCCGTATTTCGCATTATTTTGCTTCAATACGTTGATTAATGTAACGATGATTCTTGAACCTGAACTTCCCAGTGGATGTCCTAATGCTACAGCCCCTCCGTTTACGTTTACTTTAGCAGCATCCAGCCCTAAGATTTTGTTGTTTGCCAGTCCTACAACTGAGAAAGCTTCGTTGAATTCGAAGAAATCGATATCGGAAACTTCTAATCCTGCTTTTTTAAGCGCGATAGGTAACGCTTTTGCCGGAGCTGTTGTAAAGTTTTCAGGCTCCTGTGCTGCATCAGCATAAGAAACGATTTTTGCCAGAGGCTTCAATCCAAGTTCTTCCATTTTTTCTTTAGAAACAAGGATCAACGCAGAAGCTCCATCGTTCAGAGTAGATGCGTTTGCTGCTGTTACTGTTCCTTCTTCTTTTTTGAATACGGTAGGAAGTGTTGAAATTCTGTCAAAGTTTACTGCTTTGTATTCTTCATCTTCAGCAAAGATAACTGGTTCGCCTTTTCTCTGAGGAATAGAAACCGGTACAATTTCTTCGCTGAATTTACCTTCGCTCCAGGCTTTTGCAGATCTTTTATAAGATTCTACAGCGAAGTTATCCTGATCTTCTCTTGTGATATTATAGTCTGTAGCACATTTTTCTGCACATACTCCCATATGTACTTTGTTGTACACGTCTGTAAGTCCGTCAAGTACCATTCCGTCAAGCATTTTGATATCGCCTAATTTTATAGCAACTCTTGCATTGTAATAATGAGGAACTAAAGACATGTTTTCCATACCTCCTGCAACAATTACTTCTGCATCACCAGCTTTAATAGCCTGAGCTGCCATTGTTACAGCCTTCATTCCTGAAGCACAAACTTTATTGACTGTAGTAGAAGGTGTATTGATTGAAAGACCTGCTCCTAAAGCAACCTGACGAGCCGGCGCCTGGCCTTCCCCTGCCTGAAGAACATTTCCCATATAGATTTCCTGAACTTGATTAGGATCTAAACCGATTTTATCTAATGCTCCTTTTACAGCAGTTGCTCCCAGTTTTGTAGCCGGAACCGTTGATAAGCTTCCCATAAAACTCCCCATAGGCGTTCTTACTGCGGAAACAATGAATACTTCTTTCATGTATATAATTTTTATTTAGCTGAAACGGAATAAAAATCCCGTTTTTATAGTTAGAATTTATTTCACTTTTATGTATACCAGGTCAAATTGAGTCCCTTCAATTTTGGTATTCACTTTCAGAAGATTATCCTGAGTGGCGACTATTTTATTATTGAAGACATCTCCTATCTGTGCAGGATCATTTTTATCAGATTTCTCTATCACGATTGCTTTATAATTGCAGTCATCCACAAAAACCAATGTCGATTTGATATAATCTTTTCCATTATTGAAATATTCGGTTTGAACATTATCTTTAATGGTCATATGCCATATTGCTTCCGGATAATTGGGTCTTAGAAATTTTCCTTCTTTTATGTTAGTACATTTAGGCGGATTATCCGGTTTTTTCTGTTCTGTTGCCTGAGCATACACCTGTGCAGCTGTCATCAACAAAATTCCTGCTGAAAAATTTTTTAAAAAGTTCATATTATATTTGTGTTCTGTTATTTACTTTTTTATTTCCTCGTGCAAAAACCATCAGAAAAGCACCTGAAAACTCTACAGCCCAACCCCATTTCAATGTAACGATTCCTGCAAAAGTTTCCTGCCAGGATTTGAATGGTAAAAAGCTAAAGTATTGCAGCGACTGCATTTTCACAGCAACTAAGGTAAATCCGAATAGAAGAATAAGGAGAATACCAAAGAACCTTACAATTTTTGCACTATTGTTTACAATCCCAAAAACTGCACATGCGGAGAAAATCCAGCATGCGATAGCCAGATAATGATCAAGCTTCCAATAGTTCCAGTTCCCTATTACAGGTACATGTACCAAGGGTAGAAAACTACCTACAATTACTAACAGTAATCCTAATAACTGAATATTTTTCATATTTACTAAAGTGCCAAAATACAAAAAAAAACACACTTTTAAATAGGGTGTTTTAAAAATAGAAATTCCGCACCCGAACACTTGTTAGCCATAAAAAAAAATCGATATTTCTAATTATTATATAAAGAAAAATGAGATTTATTATCAAATTAAAAATTAACATTTACTGTTTCTATATCAATCTGAAGTCCATATTTTTCTCCGGCAAAGCATTATTTGATAAAAGGATATTTGAATAAAAAAAAATTGCATCTTTTTTCAAAAATGCAATTTAATATCTTAATATATATAAGGTCTAATTAATGTTTAACTGATGAAACATCTTCCGGGTTATGTTTATGCTTGAACAATACCGCAAAGAAAACAGCCAGTATTAATGCATAGATTGCGAAAGAAAGCCATATCTGCTGCCAGTCTTTTACCATCACCACAGAGGAAAGAGTTCCATCTGAATTCACAGCTGCGTTGAAACTCTTCTTTAAAATATCCAGGAATGTAGGATTATCAGGTGTCGTTTGCAGATAAGCAGAAAGATCTGAAGCCGTAGAAAACTTATGGGTAAAGAACTTATCAATAGCCCATCCTGCAGCATAACTTCCAAAAACAGCTCCAAAACCGTTCGTCATCATCATAAATAATCCCTGAGCTGAAGAACGTATCTTTTTATCGGTAGTTGTTTCCACAAAGAGTGATCCTGAGATATTGAAGAAATCAAAGGCCATTCCGTACACAATACATGAAAGAATGATCAATGAAAGTCCAAATCCGTCCGGTACCCCATAAGCAAAGAAACCGAATCTTAACACCCAGGCCAGCATAGACATCAGCATTACTTTTTTAATTCCGAATTTCTTCAGGAAGAAAGGAATTGCCAAAATAAACAGGGTTTCTGAAACTTGGGAAATTGACATAATGATGGTAGATCTCTGTACCACGAATGAGTCTGCATATTTAGGGAAATTAGCAAATTCACTTAAGAATACATCACCATAGGCATTGGTAAGCTGAAGCGCAGCACCCAAAAGCATTGAAAACATAAAAAATAATGCCATTTTATAGTTTCCGAAAAGCTTGAAAGCATTTAAGCCTAACTGTTCAGATAATGGAGAGTTTTTATCAATCAGCTTTTGTGGTGGGCATTTTGGAAGTGTAAGGGCATAAATTCCTAAGAAAATTGCTACAACACCTCCGATATAAAACTGACCTTCTGTTGCTTTATTTCCACTAAGGTTGGTGATCCACATGGCAACAATAAAACCAATAGTTCCCCATACACGAATCGGTGGAAAGTCTTTCACTACATCCAGATTGTTATTTTTCAGGATTGTATAAGAAATTGAATTGGCCAATGCGATGGTAGGCATGTAGAAACACATGGCTACAAGCATTACCGAAAAGAAGGAATTCGGATCTGCAGAATGAGGCAGTATAAAAAGAATAACCCCATAAAGAATGTGTAATACTGAAAATATACGCTCCGCATTTACCCAACGGTCAGCGATAATTCCAGTAATGGTTGGCATAAAGATAGAAGCAATTCCCATTGTTCCGAACACAGCTCCAAACTGAGTTCCATCCCAATGTTTTGTGCCAAACCAGAAGTTTGCCATCGTAATCAGCCACGCTCCCCAAACAAAAAATTGGAGAAAACTGAGGATGGTCAGTCGTAATTTTAAATTCATAGTTTATATAAAAAGTATCTCTTTAATCAATTTTCTTTTTCCTCCTCTTGATTTCTTCCTGGATTTCAAGAGCGGTATCATAGTCTTCTTCTTTAACGGCTTCATCTAATAATTTCTGAAGCTCTTCCATAGAAAGAGATTTTAAGTTATCTTCTGTCTGTACAGTTTCTGAGAATGATTGTTCTTCTTTTGAAACGTCTTCCAGTTCCAGTAAAATTCCTGCTTCGTTTAAAACCTGCTGCGTTGTAAATATTGGCGCATCAAATCTTACGGCCATGGCAACAGCATCTGAAGTTCTGGCATCTAGGATCAGTTCTTCTTCTGTTACTTTATTTTTAAAGTTAATATTTGAAAAGAAAACTCCGTCTACAATCTGATAGATGATGACAGAAATTAACTCATAATTGGCAGAAACTATAAATTTTGTAAATAAATCATGAGTAAGAGGACGCGGTGGATGAATATCTTTTTCCAATCCGAGAGAGATAGACTGGGCTTCGAAATTTCCTATAACAACAGGTAATTTTATGTGTGTTTCTTCATGTTCCAATAACAATGCATAAGCCCCCGACTGGGTCTGGCTGTACGATATTCCGCGAATAATTAGCTGCTTATAATCCATAGCTACAAATATAGATTAATTTTTTATTGTGTTTTCACTTTTTTACGCAAAAATAAAAGCCCGGAAAGCCGAGCTTTTATCTGTATAGTTGATGATTGTCAAACGTCAATAGTGAATTTTGCTTCGCAAGTGAATTATTTCATTAAAAAATTGACGAGCAAAGCGAATTGACTATTCACAATTTACTTTCTTATCCTTTTATTGCTTTAATTTTCTCTGTTAATGCAGGAATAATCTGGAAAGCATCTCCTACTACTCCGTAGTCAGCAGACTTGAAGAATGGTGCTTCAGGATCACTGTTGATTACCACGATAGTTTTTGAAGAGTTAACTCCCGCAAGGTGCTGAATCGCTCCTGAAATTCCTACTGCAACGTAAAGATTCGGAGAAATTGCTTTACCTGTTTGTCCTACGTGTTCTGTGTGAGGTCTCCATCCGATATCAGAAACCGGCTTGGAACATGCTGTAGCTGCTCCTAAAACGTTTGCCAGATCTTCAATCATTCCCCAGTTTTCAGGTCCTTTCATACCTCTACCTGCAGAAACAACAATTTCAGCTTCTTTAAGGTCTAATTTACCAGAACTCTGCTCGTGAGAAATCACTTTAGTATCTTCATTGGCAACAGATAAGTTTTTCACTTCTTCTGAACCTGATACTGCATTTTCTTTAACACCGAAAGCGTTTTGAGAAACAGTAACGATTACTCCGTTTCCTTCTGCTTTTGCATGCATGAAACCTTTTCCTGAGAATGCTCTTCTTTTTACCTGGAAAGGAGAAAGGCTTTCTGGAGTTTCCAATGCATTGGTAATTAAAGAATAGTTCTTCATTACAGCAAGCATAGGAGCTACGGAAGAAGCGTCAGTAGTGTGAGGGAAAACGATAATATTTCCGTCTGCTACTTCACTTACAGCCTGTGCAAATGCTTTTGCTGAGAAATTTTTAAGACCTTCGTCTTTGATATTGATAACGTTTGATGCTCCATATTTGTATAATAGATCTGAAGAATCAGTTGGGTTTACAGAGATTGCCGTAACGGTATCTCCCGCTTTATCAGCAATAGCTTTAGCATAAGAAACTGCTTCGAAAGCTGCTTTTTTGTAAACTCCATTTATATTTTCTGCGTATACGAATACTGCCATTGTTTTACATTTAAAATTTAAAGATTGAAAAATTTAAAGATTAGATTACTTTAGCTTCTTCGTGAAGTAATCTTACCAATTCATCCAGATTATCAGGAGAAACCATTTTCACAGCAGCTCTTGGCGGAACGCTGTCATAAGATACACCCTGAACTTTTACTTCTGAGGAAGAAGGCTCTACTACCTGCAAAGGTTTTGTTCTTGCAGACATAATTCCTCTCATATTTGGGATGATAAGATCTTTTTCATCTACCAATCCTTTCTGACCTGCAATAACTGCCGGTAATTTTACTGAAATAGTTTCTTTTCCTCCTTCAATTTCTCTTACTGCAGTAGCTTCGCTTCCGTTAACGTCTAATCCTACTGAAGCGTTTACGAAAGGTTGGTTTAATAACTGAGCTACCATTCCAGGAACCGAACCTCCGTTATAATCGATAGATTCTTTTCCGCACAGGATAAGATCATATCCTCCGTTTTGAGCTACAGCTGCAATTTCTTTTGCTGTAGAATAGCTGTCTTTCGGGTCAAGATTTACTCTTACAGCATCGTTAGCTCCAATTGCCAAAGCTTTTCTGATTACAGGTTCTGTAGCAGCATCACCTACGTTGATTACCGTTACTGTTGCTCCCTGAGATTCCTGAAGTTTAACCGCTTTTGTCAACGCAAATTCGTCTAGAGGATTAATTACCCACTGAATTCCGTTTTTGTCGAAAGCAGATTTGTCTGCTGTAAAGTTAATTTTGGAAGTAGTATCCGGAACACTACTAATACAAACTAATATTTTCATATGTTGTTCTTAATTTTTTTATTGGTCATATGTAACCTTAAGGTTTCATGTGTGCTATTTTATTTTTTCCCTTTTGGCGCATAAAATCATGACAGTTTATGCAGAGATTTTGTTTGAATTAATTTTTGCTAATATAAATAAAAAATATATTATGCATGCATAATACTTATTAAATTATTATTCAATACATTAGATGTAGTTACTTCGCTGGTTTTGTTGCCCTAAACTCTATTTTACTCGGCAAAACCCTTGGGTTCATCTTTAAAATATCCAGTACAAGATTCCCCATATCTTCAGGCTGGATCTTCCAATTATCCTTTTCAGACGGAATATTTCCATTAAAATGAGTGGCTACTGATCCAGGCATAATTACAGTAGATTTAATATTGTATTTTCTTAAATCGATCATGGCAGCCTGAGTGAAACCTACCACTCCGAATTTGGAAGCATTGTATCCAGTTCCGTTTTCAAAGAAATTGGCACCTGCAAGACTGGAAATGGTAATATAGTAGCCTTCTGTCTTTTTCAACTCTTCTACAGAGGCTTTTAAAGTATAGAAAACCCCTGTAAGATTGGTTTCTATCATATCATTCCATTCTGCTGCGGTAAGTTCATCTACGGGCTTAAAAATCCCTAATCCTGCATTAGCAATAACATAATCCAGCCTTCCGAACTTTTCAACGGTATATTTTACAGCTTCCTGTTCGCTTTCCAAGCTTCTTACATCAGAAACAATTCCCAAAACATTTTCTGAATATTGCTTAAGTTCTTCTTCCGCCTTCATTACATCTTCTCTTTTTCTTCCTGAAAATGCTACAGAAATGCCATTTTCAAGTAAAATTTTCGCAATCCCGAAACCTATTCCTTTGGTTCCGCCTGTTATATAAGCTGTTTTATGATCTGACATATGATTAAAATTTTTAATTCTCTAAAATAACAAAAACGCTCCAATTGGAGCGTTCTGCTGATACTAAGATTTATCAGTAATTATTTTTTGATGAACTTCTCTGTAAAGTTTCTTCCTTCTGTTTCTACATTTAATAAATACGTTCCGGCAGATAGATTTCTAACGTTTACCTGATCGCCATTGAGTGTTGCATCCACTCTTTTTCCGGACATATCATATACTTCAACATGTTTAATTTTGTTAGGAGTTGTGATTTTTATAACCTCAGTAGCAGGGTTTGGATAGATGGACAGTTTCACATCATTTTTAACGGCATCTTTCGTAGATAACGCTGCTTCATTATTGATTTTAATATTATCGATATAGGCCGAACCTCCATAGTTGTCATGTACAAAATCCATTCTGTTAATATTATTATTACTGAATGGCTGTCCTGTATAGATTAGAGCATCGTTCAGGAAATATTGGATTCCTGTAGCCGTAGAAACTATTTTTACCCTGTACCAGGTATTGGCATTCCAGGTCTGGTTGGTATTAACCAGATTACCGGATCCTGCTGTAGCGAGTAAAATACTTCCGTCATAAGAAAAATCGATATAGGTAACAATTCCTCCAGCTCCTGTTGTACTTACTGTTCTAAAAACAAAATCTGAACTGGATGTACTTTTTTGGGTAAGTCTTACATCAAATGACTGTGTAAAGCTGTTATATGTCAGGGGTGTCGTAAAGGTATAAAAGCCACCCATTACCGGGCTCTGTTGCGGCCCATACGCTGGATCCGGAGTGATTTTAAAACTATTTGATCCCTGGCTTGCTATTTCAGATGACACCAATTGGGTTGTTATATATACCGGCGGTACTCCTCCATCATTGGTAGTAACCCAACCCTGCTGTCCATTAATGTTCCCTGCTGTATATCCTTCACTGGCTTCAAAAGAAATGGTCTGCTGGGCAAAAGATGATATTGAAATCAACGAAATTGCGAAAATGTAAAGTTTCTTCATGATATTTTTTTAGTTTCAAGCAAATATATACGTTTTAAATCTAAAAAACAAAACACGTTAATTTTTTACACATATTAACGAATTAACATAATATTTTTAATCAAAAATCGCAAAGATATTAAATCCAAGAAAGAAGATCAATTCCGAAAAATCATCCATGAATACATTAAAGCGCTAAAAAGATCCCATGTTTCCAGAGGTAAGAAATAATTTATCGGATGATCACTTTTTCTGTAAAATTTCCTCCTTCGGTTTTAACATTGACATTATATATTCCTGCACTTAAGCCTTTTACCTCTATTTTATTGTTGTTTATTTCCGTCTTTATGAGTTTTCCTGTCTCGTCATAGAGGTCAATACTTTTTACTTTGGCAACTGTATTAATATTGATAAAATCATGGGCGGGGTTAGGATAAACCGCAATTTCCTTAGTGTTTTCTTTAGAATCATGTACCGCCATTACCCCCAGTTCACTATTAATTTTGATATGATCAATATAAGCTGATCCCAATGAATTATTATGGACGAAACGAAGCTGGTCTATATTTAAAGAATTGGCGGCTGTTCCAGTGTAGATCAGCACATTATTAAGGTAATACCGCACATCTGTGGCACTTCCTACTATTTTTAACCGAAACCAGGTGTTAGGTATCCAGATTGAAGGCAGGGAAATCAGATTCTGTATACCTGAAACCGTGTTTAAAATCTTTACCGATCCTGTTTTTTCAAAATCCAATCTCACCACAGACTGGTCATCAATACTGTCTACACCCTGAAAACCAAAATCAGAGCCGTTGAACTGCGACATGTTGATATCGAATGATACAGAAAAATTGTTGGAAGCCAACGGTGCCGGAAGATTATAAAACCCTCCTATGATCGGATCATTCTGAGTTCCATATGTATTTTCTTTTACGATTCTAAGGGAACGGCTACCATCACTGGCTTTATCCATGCTGATGGTCTGATGGGTAACATTTTGCGGTATACCTCCTGTGGGAGTACTGATCCAGCCTGTCTGCCCATTGATATCTCCGGTGTTAAACCCTTCATTAGACTCAAAGGAAATGGTCTGCTGAGCTAAAATGCATATTGAAGATAGCAAAATTGCAACTGAATAGTATTTTTTCATAGTAAATCAAGTTTTGTATTAAAAATATAAACTTTCAATGAATAGTGAAATAACTTATTGCAAATAAAAATTAACCCTTTTATTTTCAGTGAATTTAATTTTTAAAATTCTTAAAAAGACTCTGCCAGCAGTTGATAACAGGATAATATAAAGCAAAAAATAAGGTATCTCTTTCCAGAAATACCTTATGATATCGTATTATTGATCAATTACTTTGAATAATTCTCAAAGAACAATGGAATACTTTCAATCCCTTTATAGAAATTGAACAATCCATAATGTTCGTTTGGAGAGTGGATCGCATCAGAATCCAACCCGAAGCCCATTAATACAGACTTAGCCCCTAACACCTGTTCAAACATGGCGGTAATCGGAATACTTCCTCCACCTCTGTAAGGAAGAACTTCTTTTCCGAATGCTGATTCCATCGCCTGTTTTGCAGCAGCAAATTCTTTTGTATTGGTTGGTAAAACATAAGGCATTCCTCCATGGTGAGGAGTTACTTTTACTTTTACTGTATCCGGAGCGATTTTTTCAAAATATTTCGTGAACTTTTCCGTGATTTCCTGAGGAGTCTGGTAAGGAACCAAACGCATTGAAATTTTAGCAAAAGCTTTTGAAGGAATTACAGTTTTAGCTCCTTCTCCTGTGTAACCACCCCAGATTCCGTTACAGTCTAAAGTAGGACGGATAGAAGTTCTTTCTAGAGTAGTATATCCTTTTTCACCTTCGATATTACTTAATCCGATTGATTTTTTGAATTCTTCCGGATTGTCTTTCAATTTGTTCATTTCAGCTCTTTCAGCATCTGAAACAGTTTCTACATTGTCGTAGAACCCATCAATAGTGATATGACCGTTTTCATCAATCAGATTAGCGATCATTCTCGAAAGAACATGGATAGGATTTGGAACCGCTCCGCCGTAAAGACCTGAGTGCAAGTCTCTGTTTGGACCTTCCACTTCTACTTCTACATAGCTTAAACCTCTTAAACCAGTTGTTACAGTAGGTTGCTCATTGCTGTAAATATGGGTATCGGAAATTAAGATACAATCACAAGCTAATTTCTCCTTGTTCTCGTTTACCCAGTCTCCCAAGCTTACAGAACCCACTTCTTCTTCTCCTTCTAAGATAAATTTAACATTGCAAGGAAGAGCATTGGTTTTCATCATGGCCTCAAAAGCCTTCAGATGCATGAAGAACTGTCCTTTGTCGTCAGCAGAACCTCTTGCGAAGATAGCTCCTTCAGGGTGTAATTCAGTTTTTTCAATATAAGGCTCAAAAGGTGGCTTTGTCCATAATTCCAACGGATCTGCCGGCTGAACATCGTAGTGTCCGTATACCAATACTGTAGGTAAGCTTTTATCTAAAATTTTCTCCCCGAAAACAATTGGATATCCTTTTGTCTGGCAAACTTCAACATTGTCAGCTCCAGCATTCTTAAGGTGTGCCGCCACTACATCTGCACATTTCAAAACGTCATCTTTATACGCCGGATCCGCAGAAATAGAAGGAATTCTCAATAACTCAAATAATTCATCCACGAAACGTTGTTTGTTTTCGTTGATGTAATTTAATGTCTCTTGCATTGTAAAAATTTATTTTGTTAAAATTAAAAAAAATGCCTGGCAGGGACAAACAAAAAGAAAGGATTTTCCCAATCTCATGCTAATGAACCCCATAGCCCTCTTTTTAATAAAAAAATGCCCTGCAGAAACAGGGCACTTATATATTTTGTACTTCTAATTAGTGTTCAGCTTTTGGAGCTTTATCAGCTTCAGCAGGTTTTGCAGCAGCAGTACTGTCTGTTTTTGGAGCAGCAGCTTCTTCAGGTTTTGCAGGAGCTTCTTCTTTATGCTCTGCTGCAGCAGCTTCATGTCCGTGAGCTTCTCCCTGAGGAGCGTCAGAATATCTTTCTACTCCTTCTTCAAGTTTCAAAGTAGCTTTGTTTCCTCCTTGCGGAACTTTTTTACAGCTTACCGCTACCGTTGCAATCGCTAAACAGATAACTAATTTTTTCATATGTAAAATTATTTTTTTTAAAAGATAATATGGAACCGCACTATTTTCAATCTATTCTGACCCTCCAAACAGCAAGCGATTACATGCTTCAATTTTTGATTGCCCAAAAGTAAGAAATCCTGCTTTTTTCGGCAACATTTTTATACTGATTTTAATATTATTTTCCCTTTTTTGGATTGGGTAAAAATAAGATACTGATCTCCTCCGTCTTTTAAACCGTATTTCTTTTTGATTTCTTCAGGTTTTAAAGGGTAATTTTTTGCAATGATATTAAACTGTCCTTTCTTTTTAATACTTTTAGAATCAACAGATTCCATTTCTAAAATCCTTCCCGGAAAGTTTTCAATCTTTTCAGAGGAAGTGTAAAGATGGCTGTTGGGATGAAGTTTTTTCAATCCGAATTTCAGGGAAATCAAATTAAAAGCTCCCGCCTTCAAAATAGAATGATTGGGAATATAAATGTATTTTTCCGGTTCGGAATATTCCGATTCCGCAGTTTCTTCTTCCCCAAATCTGAATGTAAAAGTCTCTTCTCCGCTTTCAAGGTTCACACAATTACAGATGATCTTATCCGTATTTTCGTTGGAGAGAAATACGACAACTTCTTTCACATCATTTTTGAGGGCAATAACATCAATTCTTGTAATACCGGGCAGCACAGAGACAAGATATTTAAGATCAATAAGAGGTGACAGTTTAACAACTACCTGACCGGAAATAGCCCGTAATTTTCCCTGAATTTCAAGAATATCAGGTGACAGGTCTTCTAAAAGAAAAACTTTGTTCTTTTGCTGGTCTCTCCTTGCCGGATCAAGATAAACAACATCGAAATATTCCTGATTTTCATCCAGAAAATCTTCGAGTTTTCTGTTGACAAATTTTGCCTTACAGCCCAGGATGTTCCAGTTATTTTCAACAATCTCTAAAAGCTCTGTATTCTGCTCTATTAAAGTGACATTCTCAAAATTTTGAGACAGATAAAAGGCATCAATCCCAAAACCGCTTGTAAGGTCAATGAATTTATTTCCTTTTAGAAATCCTGATTTATAAAGCGCTGTTTTTTCTGATGAAGACTGTTCAAGATTAAGCTGTGGTGGGAAGAGAATACCCTCTTTTAAGAGAAACGGAAATTTTCTCTCTGCCACCTGTTTTCCTTTGATCTGTTGTACAATTTCATGCATGGAAACCTCAGGAAAAGGGGATTTTTTTAGTAATAATGAGTGCAGATCTGTTTTTAGATTTGCATTGATATAGTTTTGAACGTCTTTGTTTAACAGTTTATTTCCCACAGATTCTGCCACTACTTATATTCATGTGTTTAAAATGCTTCGACTCCGCTCAGCATGACAATGCTAATGCTAAATGCCTAATTTACTATTGAGAGATTAAGACAGTATAATTAACCGTGTCATACTAAGCGGAGTCAAAGTATCACTATCTTAAAATTATCTTTTATAAAAAATATAGTCAGTCAATACCGGTGTTATACCTTTCTGTTTAAGCAAAGAATTGATTTGCCCTCTATGATAGGTAGAATGATTTACTGCATGAAAAAGCATTTCAAAAATAGTGTTTTCAAACTTTGTCCCTCTTGAATTCTGATATTCTATTCTTTTATCCAAATCAAGATTACTGATAATGTCAATACTTTTAAGAAAATTCTTATGATTAATCTCCTCCAGGGATTCAAAGGGATTGATCTGCCATACTTCAAAGGTTTCCTCTCCCAATATCCGGGCATTCCAGATCTGTTGTGCATTAAAGGTATGATTTATCAAACTGACCGTTTTATCGTTAATAAGCTCTCTGTTTTCAGAAATAACTTTAATCATCTCAGCGTTGAAATGATGGGTATATTCAAATAAATCTATCAGTTTTTCTTTCATTACTCAAACATTTCAGCCCAGCGTACGGCTTTTATTTCTTTTTCGCTGTAAAGATCCGTAATAGACTTTTTAACGTCTAATTTAGGGTACAGATTCACTCCGATCAGCTTTATTTTACCTTCTTCAATCCATTGCTGCTCTTCAATCGCATGATCATAGATTTTTTTCTGAATAGCTCCCTGTTTCAACAGCTCAAGATATCCTCCTGCTTCTTCAATTTCAACAAATAAAGCCCATGCTTTTTCTGCAAACTGCCGGGTAATATCTTCAACATAATAACTTCCGTTTGAAGCATCTTCAAATACGTTGATGATACTTTCGTATGCCAGAACAATCTGTTGCTTGAAAGAGATCTCTTCCGAGTTATCCGTACTTCTGTCTACAAGATAATTGTTGGAGAAAACAGCGTCTGCTCCGCCAATCATGGCAGAAGCAAGCTCCAACGTAGAACGGATCAGGTTATTTTCATTATCTGAAACAGCTTTATTTCGTAACGAAGTTTCAGCAAAGATGTAAGGAACTACATCCAGTCCGTATTCTTTTGAAAGCTGGTTGAAAATAATCTTAAAAGCTCTCAGCTTAGCCATTTCAAAGAAATAACTTCCTCCAACAGCTATTCTGAAAATCAATTTATTTAAAATTTCAGCTCCATACACTTCTGCTAACTCCTTAGCTTTCGCAAGGGCAATTCCAAGCTGTTGATAGATGGCAGCTCCGGCATTCTGATGCAGTGAGATATCTACGCAGATATTTCTTTTAAAATCTTTTGAAAGTAATTCTTTTACCAGCTGATCATCAATACTTCCTTCTTTTTCATTAAAAACATCAATCAGTGAAAAATACTGGTCTTCTTCTTTAGGACTGATGTGCCCTGCAAGATCTTTATTATTCACAAAAATGGTTTTCTGATCCAGATTTTCTACATTCTGATCCAGCATAAATGCAAATACTTCTTCTTCCAGACTTTCGTGGTATCTTGCAACCAGATGGGTACTTTCTTCAACTCTTGGCAGGTTTACCAAAGGCTTCTGAACTTCAGTATAAAAAGGCTTCACTTCTATTCCTTCCAGATTCTGTTTTTCTAAAACGGGATAAATATCCTCTGTTTTAAGTTGTTTTTTGACCAGGTTTTCCCAGTTTGAAAGTATATCTGTATTTGACATTAGTTTTTTATTTGTGAATTGTTAATGGTGAATTTTGCTTTGCAAGTGAATTTTTAAAAACTAAAAATTAATTTCATCATTAACGTAATTCTATTCAACTTTTATTACTTTTTAGCCACTTTTGTGCTGTCTACCACCAAAATGAAAATTTCTTCATTCGGTTTTTTCATAAAATAATTTTCTCTTGCGTATTTTTCTTTTTCTGACTTGTTGTTCATCAGTTTCTTATAAAAAGCATCATTTTTTTCGTACTCTTTCTTATAATAATCCAGCTGCTCTTCATATTTATGAATCTCACCATTCAGTTCATTAATAACAAGAAATGAAGTTTTATCGAAAAAAATCATCCATACCAAAAACAGACAGATCGTAATGGTATACTTGTTCAAAACATATTTCTGGATAAGTTTGAATGTTTCAGATTTCGGCTGAATGTCTTTGATAAGGTTGTTTTCTTCCATTTTTTAATGTTTTTTCAACGAGTTTTTAATAACAGTAGTTAAAAAATCAATGGCTACGGAATTCTGTTTCATATTGGGGATAATAAGATCGGCTTCATTTTTAGACGGCTCGATGAATTCCTGGTGCATTGGTTTCAATGTGGTCTGATAACGGTGCAATACTTCGCTCAGATCTCTTCCCCTTTCCTGGGTATCTCTCCTGATCCTCCTGATCAGTCTTTCGTCAGAATCTGCATGAACAAATACCTTCAGATCAAATTCTTTCAGCAATTCTTTGTTGGTCAAAACAAGAATTCCTTCTACTACCAATACGTTTTTAGGTTCTACAGTGACATGATCTCCTGTTCTGGAATGTGTAACAAAGCTGTAAATCGGCTGTTCAATCGGCTCATTGTTTTTTAAAGCTTTTACATGTTTTATCAGTAAGTCAAAGTCTATTGATTTCGGATGGTCGTAGTTCAGAGCTTCTCTTTCCGTCAATGTAAGACCCTGGTTGTCGTGATAATAATTATCCTGAGAGAGGATATTCATTCCCTCAATATCAAGCTGCTGAAGTATCTTATCAACAACTGTAGTTTTGCCGGATCCTGTACCACCGGCAATTCCTATTACAAGCATTGTTTTTTTGTTTCTTTATAGTTGGTACAAATATACTATTTTAGATAAAATATGACAATGTAAGAGTATTGAGAAATTAAAAGATTAAAGGATTTAAAGATTAAAATACATTCTGAAAACTGACAGGTCTTTATGATTTATTGGTATTACTTAACTTTCTTTTTGGGATTTAATAAAAAAAACCGACAATTCATTTGCCGGTTTTTTATTTTATACGATTTCGCTTGTTAATTCGCGCGAAATTAATTTTTCATGCATAGGCTTCAAAACATCCATTGAGCCTGTTTTTACGGTACATTTGCCTTTGTAATGAACAAGAATCGTGCATTGCTCTGCCTGTTCCAGCGTATGCTTGCATATTTCGATCAGACAGTCTATCACATAATCAAATGTATGGATATCATCGTTATGCAGTACCAGTTTATAAACTTCATCCGTATCATCCAGAACAAGTACTTCTTCTTCGTACTGACGTTTTGGATTTTCGTAATCTTTTATGCTGTTATAAAAATTCATTTTTATTCTTTTAAACTTCTCCTATTTTGTCTGCCAGATTATCAATCGCATTAGGTTCCTGATAAACAAGTTCCACCAGTTCAACACTCTTGTTATTCATTTTCAGAATTTTAAAGTGATAGTCTGCAAGATCAAACTCCTGGTTTTCTTCAGGGATTTCTTCGAGCTCATAAAGAATAAATCCGGCCAGTGAGTTGTACTCGCTTTCTTCGGAAAGAGGAAGTTTTCTGGGAAGGAATTCATTGATTTCCTCCAAAGGCTGTGTAGCCTGTACCCAATAGGTATTATCCGCTATTTTATCAACAATTTTTTCTTCATCGTCCTCTTCATCCTGAATTTCCCCTACCAGTTCTTCCAGAATATCTTCCAGTGTAATAATTCCTTCAGTTCCACCAAATTCATCAATAACAATGGCGATGTGCTGTTTTTTAAGCTGGAAAGTCTTCAGTAAGTCTGAAACTTTTTTACTTTCCACCACGAAGAAGGCGTCACGCATTAAGTCTTTAAGATCTTCATGATCCAGATCTCCTTTTCTCTTCACAAATTCTCTTATAATTTCTTTTGTGTAGAAAATTCCGATCACATTATCAATAGAATCAATATAAACTGGAATACGAGAGTAACCGCTATCCATTATTTTGTTGATAATATCATTGATATCTTCTTCAAAATCAATAGAGGTAATATTCTGCCTTGGAACCATGATCTGTTTTGCAGAATGATCTGTAAAATCAAATGCATTTTTGATGATCTCATAGTTCTCTTCTTCTATCTCTCCGCTGTCTGCACTTTGCTTTACCAAAAGCTGAAGTTCTTCTGTAGAGTGAATTTCCTGTTCCGAAGCCGGGTGAATTTTCACAAGTCTTAAGAAACCATTTGACATGGAATTCATCAACCAGATAAACGGTTTAAAAATCGTGTAAAAAACTCTCAACGGAACTGCTGTTGCCATTGTAGTGGCTTCAGATTTTCTGATCGCGATTGATTTTGGAATAAGCTCACCGAAAACGATGTGCATGATGGTAATCAATACAAAACTGGTCACCACTGAAATGGTGGTAATCGTTGTTTGTGTCAAGTCTATATTAAACGAATGAAAGAGGCTTTCAACCACGTGGTGCAAGGCGCTTTCTCCCACCCAACCAAGGGCAAGGGATGCTAATGTAATTCCTAATTGTGTAGCGGAAAGATATTCATCAAGATGCTTGATAATATGTTCTGCCTGCTTAGCCATAGAGTTTCCTTCTGCAGCTTTTAGCTGAATTTGAGAGTAACGAACTTTAACAATTGAAAATTCTGCGGCTACGAAGAAGCCATTGAGTAAAACAAGAAATAAGGCCAGCAAAAGCCTGACTATGTCCGAGTCCATTTAGAGATTGTATAAATTTTATTAGGTACAAAGATATGTAAAATAAAAATAACCTGAATCCGGGATAGATTATTTCGATGGAGGAATTTTCGGAACAGAAAGTGACACAATAAAATACCGCTATTTTCAAATAAAAAAAATAATTGGAACAACGACTCGTTTTTCAACAGAAACGATATTTTTAAGCGGTAAATATCCGTTTCAGCCTTCCACAAACATAAAAGCACCGATAAATTCGGTGCTTTTATGGTATAGTAAAATAATTCTTTATGAATTTTTCAAAGCTTCTGCTCCGGAAACAATTTCCAGGATTTCGTTGGTAATTGCAGCCTGTCTTGCTTTGTTGTAGAAGATCACAAGATCATTCTTTAAAGCCTGAGCATTGTCTGTTGCTTTATGCATTGCAGTCATTCTCGCTCCGTGCTCAGATGCTACTGAATCTAAGATCGCTTTGAAAACCTGAGTTTTGATAGACTTTGGAATCAGGTTATCCAGGATTTCAGCTCTGTTAGGTTCAAAGATATAATCCGTTTCAACCTGCGGCTCAGTATTTTCCGGCATTGAGATAGGAAGAAGCTGTTCTGTAGTAACTTCCTGAGTAGCAGCATTAACGAATTTGTTATAGATAACATACACTTCGTCAAATTTACCTTCTCTGAAGCTTGTCATTACCCCTTCAGTGATATGAGCAACTGCATCAAAGTTCAGATTATCATATACAGTACTTCCATTAGTATATACCTTACGGCTTTTTCTCACAGCATCATATACTTTTTTACCTACAGGAAGAACTTCAATCTCGTACTGAGCGTTGTTCTGAAACTGAAGGTTAAGCTCTTTTACGATAGAAGAGTTAAAAGCTCCCGCAAGACCTCTGTTTGAAGTAACAGCGATGAATAGTACTCTTTTAACCTCTCTTTTCTGAGCATATACAGAAATCTGATCAGGATCAGAGCTAGAATTTACATTCTGGATAAGCTCCTGTAATTTTTCAGAATAAGGTCTTAACATCACGATTGCATCCTGTGCTTTTTTAAGTTTCGCTGCGGAAACCATCTTCATAGCACGTGTAATCTGCATCGTAGATGAAATTGACGTAATTCTGCCTCGTATTTCTTTTAAGTTTGCCATTAATTTGGGTTCAAAGTTTAAGGTCTAAAGTTTAAGGTTTAAAACGCTATATTTCAAACCTTAAACATTGAATTTTTTAGTTGTATTTAGAAGCTAAATCGTTAGCTGCCTGCTTAAGAACACCTGTAATATCGTTATCGATTTTTCCAGCTTTGATAGCAGCCATTGTATCCGGGTGCTTAGATCTAAGGAACTCGATGTATTCGTGTTGGAATTCTTTAATCTTGTTCAATGGAACGTTTCTCATTAAGTTTTCTGTTCCGGCATATACGATAGCTACCTGACTTTCTACAGGAAGTGGTGCATTTACCGGCTGCTTAAGGATTTCTACGTTTCTTTCTCCTTTAGAAATTACTGCTAAAGTAGAAGCGTCAAGGTCAGAACCGAACTTAGCAAACGCTTCCAATTCTTTATACTGAGCCTGGTCAAGTTTCAATGTACCAGATACCTTTTTCATTGATTTGATCTGAGCGTTACCTCCTACCCTTGATACAGAGATACCTACGTTGATTGCAGGACGAACCCCTGAGTTGAATAGATCAGACTCCAAGAAGATCTGTCCGTCTGTAATAGAGATTACGTTTGTAGGGATATACGCAGAAACGTCACCAGCCTGAGTTTCGATAATCGGAAGGGCTGTTAATGAACCACCACCTTTTACAATTGGCTTAAGAGACTCCGGCAAATCATTCATTTGCTTAGCAATGTTATCATCAGCGATTACTTTTGCAGCTCTTTCCAATAGTCTTGAGTGAAGGTAGAAAACGTCTCCAGGGTAAGCTTCACGGCCCGGTGGTCTTCTCAATAGTAGAGAAAGCTCACGGTAAGCAACAGCTTGTTTAGATAAATCATCATAAACGATAAGCGCCGGTCTACCAGTGTCTCTGAAGAACTCACCGATAGAAGCTCCTGCCATTGCAGAATACACCTGCATTGGAACCGGATCTGATGCGTTAGCTGCAACGATTACCGTATAAGCTAAAGCTCCTTTATCAGAAAGCGTTTTAACGATTTGTGCTACAGTAGAAGCTTTCTGACCGATAGCAACATATATACAATATACTGGCTGACCAGCATCAAAGAATTCTTTTTGGTTGATGATCGTATCGATAGCAACAGTAGTTTTACCTGTTTGTCTGTCACCAATGATAAGCTCTCTTTGCCCTCTTCCTACAGGAATCATCGCATCAATTGCAACGATACCAGACTGTAAAGGCTCAGTTACCGGCTGCCTGAAGATAACTCCAGGAGCCTTTCTTTCCAATGGCATTTCGTATAAATCCCCAGTAATAGGACCTTTACCATCGATTGGGTTACCAAGAGTATCTACTACTCTTCCTAACATACCTTCTCCTACTTTGATAGAAGAGATTCTGTTTGTTCTTCTTACTGTATCACCTTCTTTTACTAATTTACTTTCACCAAGTAGAGCAACACCCACGTTGTCTTCTTCAAGGTTAAGTACAATACCTTCTACATCACTAGAAAATTTCACCAACTCTCCGTATTGTACGTTTTCTAACCCGTATACACGAGCAATACCATCACCGATGGTTAAAACTGTACCTACTTCCTCAACGTTGGATTGAGTATCGAAGTTGGCCAATTGCTGTTTTAAGATCGCAGATACTTCTGCCGGATTTATTTCTGCCATTGTATGGTTGTTTTTCTTAATTTAATTGGAAATCTTTTTTAACTTGGTTCAGTTTTGTCTTCACAGACGCATCTACCTGCTGGTCACCTACTCTCAGAATATATCCTCCAAGAATTTCAGGCTTAACATTTACTTTCAGATCAAAGTTTGAATCAGCATTTACAAGATTTGTAGATCTTAAAATCTGGTCAAGGTTCTCTTTTGAAAGCGGAGTTGCCGTAGTAAGCGTTACTCTTTGTACACCACTAAGGTCTTCTACTTTGTTGATAAATTCCTGAGCAATATTTTTCAATTGGTTTTCACGTCCGTGCTTAATAACCAATCTGATCAGGTTTTGAGAAGAAACAGATAAACCTTTGAATATTTCGTTTGCTACTTCTATTTTCTTTTTAGAATCGATGTAAGGAGTAAGGAAAAACTTGTTTAAATCTTTAGATTCAGCCATTACCTTTACTACATCTTTCATTTCTGAAAATACAGTAGCCGTTTGCCCAGCTTCGTTGGTGAAGTCAAGTAAACCTTGTGCGTATCTTTTAGCTACTTTAGATGTAAGCATTCTTAGTTAAGGTTTGATTTGTTTAAATAATTTTGAACTAATTCGTTTTGAGCTTCGCTGTTATCTAGCTTTTGCTTCAAGATAGACTCGGCAATGTTTACAGATAAAGTACCAATTTGAGTTTTGATGTCTGCCATTGCAGCATTTTTCTCAGCGTTGATAGTCTGTTTAGCAGCTTCGATCATTTTGTCTCCTTCAGCTTTAGCAGCATCTTTAGCTTCCCCTACGATTCTGTCTTTAATTTCTCTGGCTTCTTTAAGGATCGCATCTCTTTCGATTTTAGCTTCACGAATGATTCTTTCGTTATCCTCTTTTAAAGTTTCCATTTCTTTTCTAGCTAATTTAGCTTGATTAAGAGCGTCAACAATAGATGTTTCTCTGTCATTGATAGAATTTAAAATAGGCTTCCAAGCGAATTTACCTAACAAAAATAATAGTGCTAGAAAAATAACAGACTGGATAATAAATAGTCCTGATGAAAACTGATGAATTAATTCCATTATATAAATGTATAAATAATTATTACTTTTTTTTAAAGAACCACTATCTGTAACCAACCGTCACAGATAATGGTTTGAATTTAATTAGTTTACTGCGAATAGAGCAGCAAACGCAACACCTTCTACAAGTGCAGCTGCGATAAGCATAGCTGTTTGGATTTTTCCAGATTGCTCAGGTTGTCTAGCGATAGCTTCAAGAGCAGCAGCTCCGATTTTACCAAGACCGATACCTACACCTAGTACTACGATACCAGCACCTACAATTTTAGGGATTTCCATAATATATAATTTTAAAAAATTTGTTTTACTTTAATTTATAATTTCAATTAGTGAGCTGCATGATGTTCGTGCTCGTGCTCTTCTACTGCCATTCCAATAAACAGTGCTGATAACATTGTAAAAATATAAGCCTGTAGGAATGCTACCAATACTTCAAGTAAATAAATCACCAATGTAAGGAAAGGGAATGCAACACCTGCGATAAAATTCTTAAATACATAGATCAGCCCGATCAAACTCATTACTACGATGTGTCCTGCAGTCATGTTGGCGAAAAGTCGGATCATCAAAGCGAATGGTTTAGTGATTGTCCCTAATAATTCGATTGGAAGCATGATCAGTTTCATTGGAACTGGCACCCCTGGCATCCAGAAGATATGTTTCCAGTAATCTTTGTTCGCTGAGAATGTCGTAATCAGATATGTAAGGATAGCTAAGAAGAATGTCATTGTAATATTACCTGTAACATTGATCCCAAAAGGCATTAATCCAAGAACGTTAAGGAAAAGAATAAAGAAGAACACTGTTAATAAATAACCCATGAATCTCTTATACTTGTGCCCGATATTAGGAATAGCAACTTCGTCTCTTACAAAGATAATTAATGGCTCTAAGAATCTTGCTGCTCCTGTAGGAACTACTGACTTCTTATAAGATTTAGCCATTCCAACAAACAATACAAACATAAAGATTGACACTAATAAAATAATCAATACACTTTTTGTAATAGAAAGATCTAAAGGCTTTACATTGGTAGGATGACCGTCTTCACCAAGTGTTAAAGTTCCAGCAGCATCAGTCTTATAGATTTTCTCGTGGTGCAATACATAAAAAGAACCATCTACTTCAGTAGGCTCCCCATGCATGAACCCTTCTTTGTTACTCATAAAAGAGTGGAAACCGTTATCATAAATAATAACAGGAAGAGGAAAACCGATGTGGTGACCTTCTTTATCAACCATCAATGTGAAATCATGTGCATCCAATAAGTGATGATCGATGAACTCTTTGTTTTCTTTGCTTACTTTGTCTTTCTCTGAAAGCTCTTGAGCAGGAGCTGCCCCAGCAGCAGCCTCTCCGTGCTGTGCAGACACTAAGTTTAATACAAAAATACTGTAGAATAAAACTGCGAATTTCTTAAACATTGATAGGTTTTTTTCGTTGTGCAAAAATATGATATTTTTTCTAGTTTCAATAAATAATTTTACTGTTTTTTATCATGATTAATAAGCTTGATTGCATAGTACGTAAGCAGTGCTGTCAGGACAAAATAAGGCATGATAAAATGGAATTTGTAGCCTGGAATCACTTCAAAGTTCAGTTTTTTTCTGATTAAGTACATTAAACCGAATTTTAAAAGGATCAAACCAATAACAGACAATCCTAAAAATTCCGGTGCTACTCTATTGATTAAGATAATAAGAGTGATCATCATCATAAACATGACACTTAGAAAAAGGTAAAATTTAATGATCACTATCTCATCCAGGTGAAAAACAAATTTCCATAGGGAAAAATGCACCAGGAAGGTCAGAAAGAATAAAACGACAACAAGAATATTGGGATTAATTTTCATTCTATATTTTAATTGATCGCAAAAATAGACTTTTTCTATCGTATTATACTATGATTTGATATTTATCATTTTTCTTCTTTGTAATAATATTACGTGTATATATAATATTACGTGTTCAAACACTTTGGATATCCTAAAAATTCCTTATTTTTGCAAACCTATAATTTACAATAAATATGTTTAATAGTTTACAGGATAAATTAGACAAGGCATTACACAATATTTCTGGTAGAGGAAAAATTACTGAAATCAATGTGGCGGAAACCGTAAAAGAGATCCGTAGAGCATTGGTAGATGCCGACGTTAACTATAAAGTTGCGAAAGATCTTACAAAGAGAGTTCAGGATAAAGCATTAGGAGAAAACGTTCTTACTTCCCTTACTCCGGGACAGCTGATGACGAAAATTGTTCATGATGAACTGGTAGACCTGATGGGAGGTTCTCAGGAAGGAATCAATCTTTCAGGAAAACCTACTGTAATCCTTATTGCCGGTCTTCAGGGATCTGGTAAAACCACTTTCTCTGGAAAGCTTGCTAATTATTTACAGACAAAAAGAAATAAAAAACCATTATTGGTAGCATGTGACGTTTACCGTCCTGCTGCGATTGACCAGCTGAAAGTATTGGGAGGACAGATCAAAGTTCCTGTTTATACTGAAGAAGGCGCTACCAATCCATCTACCATTGCTGAAAACGCGATCAATTTCGCAAAATCAAACGGTCATGATGTTGTGATCGTGGATACAGCAGGTCGTCTAGCTATTGATGAGCAGATGATGAACGAGATCAAATCCGTACATTATTTCATCAAACCGCAGGAGACTCTTTTCGTAGTTGACTCAATGACTGGTCAGGATGCTGTAAATACAGCAAAAGCATTCAACGATGCCTTAAACTTTGACGGTGTTGTATTAACGAAATTAGATGGTGATACTCGTGGTGGAGCTGCTTTAACGATCCGTTCTGTTGTTGAAAAACCAATCAAGTTCATCTCTACAGGAGAAAAGATGGAAGCATTAGATCTTTTCTATCCGGAAAGAATGGCGGACAGAATCCTGGGAATGGGAGACGTAGTTTCCTTAGTAGAAAGGGCTCAGGAGCAGTTTGATGAGGAAGAAGCTAAAAAACTTCACAAAAAAATTGCTAAAAACGAGTTTGGTTTTGATGATTTCCTTAAGCAAATCAACCAGATCAAGAAGATGGGTAATATGAAGGATTTGATGGGAATGATTCCTGGAGTTGGAAAAGCGATCAAAGACGTAGAAATCAGTGATGATGCATTCAAACACATTGAAGCCATCATCTATTCTATGACACCTGAAGAAAGAAGAAGACCTTCTATCATCAATACTCAGAGAAAAGCCAGAATTGCTAAAGGAGCAGGAAGAAAAATTGAAGATGTGAATCAATTGATGAAGCAGTTTGATCAGATGGGTAAAATGATGAAGATGATGCAGGGCCCTCAGGGAAAGCAAATGATGCAGATGATGAGTAAAATGCCGAATATGCCTGGAATGGGTGGAATGTTTGGAAAATAACAAAAGAACATATTCAAAATATAAAATCCGACTCAAAATTAGAGTCGGATTTTTGTTTTTCTTATCTTTAAATAAGCTGATTATTTATCAGATTTCTGAGCCTTTCCTTTGATAAAATAAGAGAAACCAACGTTAACCCCGAAAGTTTTAATATTCGTTTTAACATCAGTATTCATAATAGTTTCTTTATTTGAAAACTGATCATAGGAAATACCCAAATTGATTCCTAAAGACTGAGTCGCCATATAAGTTACCCCTCCTTTTACTCCCCACGCCAAACCGTCCGTAGTATTCTCTGTATCCTGCATTAATAAAGGATCAACCCCTTCATTATTGATATTACTATTATAAAAAGAATATTTCGTCTTATTGGATGCATATCCAATACCTGCCCCTAAAAACGGCACAAGCTTGCTGGAATTGGTAAAATAATAAGTAGCTGTAGGCATTACAGAGAACGTAGAATTTGTAGATTTAACACCTTGATATTTAGTAGTAGTATTAAAGTACCCTAAGTCGATACCAACTGCTAATTTATCAATAACAAAATACCCTACAGAAGGTGTAATTGAAAATGAGTTTACTTTAGGTCCGTCAACAGAGTTTCCTCCTACTTTTACCGTAGTTGTAGTGTTGTTAAAACCCATCCCGGTGTTCCCACTGATCACCCAGTCCCCTTTAGTCATTTGAGCATTAGAAAGCCCGAAAAGTGCCACTGCACCTGCTAATAATAGTTTTTTCATGGTTATTATATAAAAAAAATGTTTCCAAAAATACAAAAAAACCCCAAGAAAATCTCAGGGCCTTATTGCTATATGCTTTGTTTATTATTTTGCAAATACATATTTAACTCCGAAAGTTACAGAAGATAAATTCAATCCGAAGTTGTAGTTGTTTGTAGCATCACCATCTTTTGGCTTGTAGTTGCTATAACCGAACTCACCGATAGTAGCTTCGATAGACCAGTTTTTGTTTAAGAAATAATCTAAACCTGGCTTCACAGTAACACCGATTTTAGTGTATTTAGCTTCAGTAGAAGTAGAGTTTGTAACAACTGTATTTCCAGTAGTAGTTACAGTGTTGTCTTCAGTTTCAGTTTTTCCAAACTGCATAGGCACTGCTAATTGTCCGAAGAAATATAACTTGTCAGATAAAGTCCAGTATTTTCTTACGAATGGAGCAACAACAAAAGCTGGAGTTTTAGTTACTTTGTCATTTACGATTGTAGTGTTTGGTAAAGTTGCTGTAGTAGTTACAGTGTTCTTTTCAGTTTGGTAACCAACTCCTAGACCGATTGCTAGGTTAGTGTTTACGAAATATCCAACTGTAGGTAATACGTTGAAGTTTTCTTTTTTAATGTTACCGTTGTTAGTTTCTTCTTGAGAATAACCAACAGATCCTGATAAATATGTAGTTCCTTTAGCAATCTGAGCGTTTGATAAACCAAAAAGTGCAACAGCACCCGCTAATAATATTTTTTTCATTGTAAAAAATTTTAATACTTTCTGAGGGCAAATTTACAGTGGTCCCCAGTAATATTAAAATTTGTTAATGTGATTAATATCATTACTAAAATATAGGGTTTTATAAAAATAAATCCTAGTTAAGAGATGTTATTAAGTTTTTCACAATTTTATGAATAAAAAAATTACTTTTTTTCAACAAGAGCTGAATATATTTAGTTTTTTAAATTTTGTATTTTTTAGCAAAAGCCCATAAATTCTGGTAAAATGCTAAAACCTATTAACTTAATCTGCTTATTGTAAAGCCATTAACTCTTAAAATTTAAACAAATGTTTATTATTTGAGATTTTTTTCTTTTTTCTGGTTGTCACAGCCCCTTTATAACAAAAGTTCTGATAAAAAATCTGCACAGTCTATATATAATATAATCAAAAAACTCCGGCCTTCGGCCGGAGTTCTCATATGCAATTGCTTTTTCTTATTTCAAAAAGAAATTAAATCCTAAGTTTACAGCTCCTACGTTCCAATTATGTTTGTACCAACCATAATCACGTGTGTTACTGATAGACTGATATCCGATATACAACTCTCCTTTGGACATCTGGTATCCAAATTTAGGCTGTGCATAGAAACCTCCATCTACCCCATCCTTTGTAGAAATACCATATCCAAGGTCTAATCCTACAAAAACAGGAGCTCCTTTAAATTTATATTTCCCGGAAACAGCTACAGGAACGAATCCAAAATCATCAAAGTTATCTTTTCCAAAGAAATGAGAATATCCTGTTGTTACCCCAAGGTCGAAACCTTTGGCAATATTCCACATATAAGCTGCATCCACTCCTAATGTAAATGAAGATACATCACTTGCATCAGATACAGGAACACCAATATGTCCACCCAATTTAAAACCTTCCTGTGCCTGAGCAACACCTCCTAAAAGTGCAAAAGCACCTAGTAATAGTAGTTTTTTCATTTTTTTAAGTTTAAATTTTACCCTGCAAAAATACTAATTATTTTCATCATTAGAATAAAATTGTCTTATAACAGAAAAGCAGGACAAAATTTGTCCTGCTTTTATTATCATTTAAAAGTAAATTTTTCAGAATTAATTTCCTCCGAATTTGAAACCTACACCTACCTGAGCAAAGCTGTTCTTTACTGTACCTCCGCTGTTATCATTGGATAGGTTGGATACTCCTAAGCTGTATCTTGCATCAAAGAAAAGTCCGTTTTCCAGCATATATTCAACCCCTAAGAAAGGGGCAAGATTTAAAGACTTGATATCTTTTTTAATATCTACATCACCGGTATCTCCTTCCATTTCTACGTCAAGGAAATCTGAACCTATCACAGTCTTTTGTTTAGCAGTAAGGATAATTCCTACGTTAAGACCTGCAGCTACAGAGAACCCTTCTGTAATAAAGTATTTTGCAGAAACAGGAACCAAAAGAGTTCCAAAAGTTACTTTAGTTGATTCACCAAAATACATTCCTCCAGCATTTACTCCATCAATTTTCTCCTTGGCTCCAAGTGGTGAATACAAAACTTCTCCCTGAACTGCAAAGTTATCATTGAATTTGTACTCAGCCATTCCACCAATATAGAAAGTATATTTAGGAGACATTTTTCTTCCGTCAAGATCATCTTGCTTATCGTCTAGTTTAATAGTAGACATTGCGAAACCGGCTTTTGGACCAAATCGAAATTCCTGTGCGTTGGCACAAATTCCCATAGCAGCGACTGCTGCAACAAGTAAAAGTTTTTTCATGTTTAGTTAGTTTTACATTTAAGGTGTGCAAAACTAACTATTTTTTTCAAATTAACAAATTTTAACCAACTAATTTAAGGTTAATAAAAGGTTAACAGAAACTTTTACTCATTTTACTAGTCGTTTCTTAGTCTTTTCTCTTCTTCGTTATAAGCAAGGATAATCTTTCTTACCACCGGGTGTCTTACCACATCTTCTTCTGTAAGGTGCACAAATCCTATTTCTTTTACTCCATTTAAAATTCTCATGGCCTCTTTCAGTCCGGACTGCTGGTTTTTCGGAAGGTCAATCTGACTTGGATCTCCCGTGATAATGAACTTGGCATTCATTCCCATTCTGGTAAGAAACATTTTCATCTGAGCATGAGTGGTGTTCTGTGCTTCATCCAAAATCACAAAAGCATCATCCAGTGTACGCCCTCTCATGAAGGCCAATGGTGCTACTTCAATCACTTTCTTCTCCATGAAACCTTCCAGTTTCTCATGGGGAATCATATCACGAAGCGCATCATACAAAGGTTGTAAATACGGATCCAGCTTTTCTTTAAGGTCACCAGGAAGAAATCCCAGACTCTCTCCTGCTTCTACAGCCGGTCTGGTCAGGATAATTCTTTTTACTTCTTTATCTCTCAAAGCTCTTGCTGCCAACGCAACACTGGTATATGTTTTTCCTGTCCCTGCAGGTCCAATGGCGAAAACCATGTCCTTTTTCTCTGTTTCTTTTACCAGCTTTTTAAGATTGGTCGTCTTTGCCTTAATTACTTTGCCGTTGACTCCTTTTACGATAATATCCTGGTCGAATACCAGTTGTTTCTCGTTTTCGTCTTTAATATTCAATATATTTTCAACATCTTTCAGTCCTATTGAATTGTTTTTGGAGATAAAACTGACAATATCATCCAGTTTTTGTTTCAGTATGTCTAAAGCTTCCTGATTTCCCATGGCAAAGATAAAATGATCTCTTCCTGTAATTTTAATGGTTGGAAAGCTTGATTTTATTAAGTTGAAATATTGGTTATTAACTCCATAGAAGATTTTCGCATCGATATCTTCCAAATCATATGTTAATTCAAACATGCAGTATTTTTATTTTTAGATTTTAAAATTAAAGCTTTTTTTCAAATTTATATCAAATTCTTTTCAACAATCTTTCGGGCTTTCTTTTTATTTTAAATAACTTTGCAATACTACACTATTCTATAAATTGCTCATGTCAATTATTACCCTTACTTCGGATTTCGGAAATTTAGATTACAGAGTTGCTGCTGTGAAAGGCAAAATTCTGTCTCTAAACCCTGAGGTTAATATTATTGATATCACCCACGAAATCCAGGCATTCAATCTTATACAGACTTCATATATTGTAAGAAATGCTTATAAATATTTTCCCAAAGGAAGCATTCACATTCTTTCTGTAGACAGTTTTTACAGCAAATCAAGAAAGAATATCCTCTATAAAGCAGACGGATCTTACTTCCTGGCGGCAGACAACGGCCTTTTGAGCCTTATATTTTTTGATATAAAACCGGAAGCCATCTACGAACTTACGCTGAACAATCGTTTTGACGACGTTATCAACTTTACTTCTACGGACATTTTTGTTCCTGCAGCAGTGCATCTTGCCAATGGCGGACTTCCTGAAGTGATAGGAAGAAAAATCAGCACAGCAAAACAGCTGATGTTCCCGCGGGCGGTTTATAATGAATCGGAAGGGATGATTATTGGTGAAGTGACCTATATTGATAATTTCGGAAATATAATATCAAATATCAATAAAGATTTTTTTGAGAACATCAGTAAAGGTTACAACAGTTTTACCATAAAATTCAGAAATTTAAGCCTTTCAAGAATATTTTCCAGCCATACAGAAGTTGTTTCAGACTGGAAAAGGGAGACCGAATTCCACGGACAGTCTGCAGCGATCTTCAATGATAGTCAGTTATTGGAGCTTACCATCTACAAAGGAAGCAAGAAAAACGGTGCTAAAAGCCTGTTTGGACTGAATGTGGGAGAAAATATTTATATCGAATTCAGCTAAGATTATATATTTCTTAAAAAAACCGATTTTTTTTATATATTTGTCAAAATCTAAAAATCAAAAATGGCAGAATACAAATTATTGCTTCCTTCCATGGGAGAAGGTGTTATGGAAGCGACAATTATCACTTGGTTATTCAATGAAGGTGATAACGTAAAGGAGGATGACTCCGTAGTAGAAATTGCAACAGATAAAGTAGATTCAGACGTACCGACACCAGTTTCGGGGAAAATTGTAAAAATTTTAAAGCAAAAAGATGAAGTTGCAAAAGTAGGTGAAGCCATTGCTATTTTAGAAATTGAAGGAGAAGGTACAGCTTCAGAAGAAGTAAAAACTGAAACTCCAACGGCTGCTCCGGATGCTGAAACTTTAAAAGCGATTGAAGAGCCATTGCAAACAGTAGCTGTTTCAAACGTAGAATTCTCAGGAGATCTTTATCTGTCTCCACTTGTAAAATCTATCGCACAACAGGAAAAAATTTCTGAAACTGAACTGAAATCTATCAAAGGAAGCGGTTTGGAAGGAAGAATTACCAAAGAAGATATATTAGCTTATGTTGCCAACAGAGGAAGCCAGCCAGCTCAGCAGGCCGCTCCGGTACAGACAGCTTCTGCTCCACAACCGGCAGTATCAGCTCCGGCAGCTACTATTCCGGTAAGTGCAGGTGATGAGATCATTCCAATGGACAGAATGAGAAAAATCATCGCTGAAAACATGGTGAAAGCAAAACAAATTGCCCCACACGTTACTTCTTTCATTGAAACTGACGTTACCAACGTGGTAAAATGGAGAAATAAAAACAAAGCTGTATTCGAAAAACGTGAAGGTGAAAAACTGACTTTCATGCCTATTTTCGTAAAAGCGGTAGTGAAGGCAATCCAGGATTTCCCGATGATCAATGTTTCAGTAAATGGTGAAAACATCATCAAAAAGAAAAACATCAACATCGGTATGGCGACTGCCCTTCCGGACGGAAACCTTATCGTTCCTGTTATCAAAAATGCTGATCAGTTATCTCTTTCAGGTCTTGCAAAAGCAATCAACGATTTAGCTTACAGAGCAAGAAACAAGAAATTGAGACCAGAAGATACTCAAGGGGCTACGTATACAATTTCTAACGTAGGAAGTTTCGGAAACCTTATGGGAACACCGATTATTCCTCAGCCTCAGGTAGCTATTTTAGCCATCGGAGCGATCGTTAAGAAGCCTGCAGTTCTTGAAACAGCTGACGGAGACGTAATCGCAATCAGAAACTTAATGTTCATGTCTCACTCTTATGACCACAGAGTGGTAGACGGTTCTCTGGGAGGAATGATGCTGAAGCACGTTCACGACTACCTGGAAAACTGGGATCTGAACACAGAAATATAAGTAATGAGAATCAGTAATAAGTAATTTTTGCTGATTTTAAATACTAAACCTTCGATGTAATCGGAGGTTTTTTTTGTTTTTATTAATTAGACTCATAAAAACTCATAAGATTAAAAACCAAACAAAACAAACAATAAAAATTCAATAAAAACAATTTTTATTTATTAATTTGATAATTTAACACTTAAATATTTTTTGGAAGTTTAAGGTATTAGTATTAATTTTAAAACAAATATTATTTGAAATAGATACTCATTATAGAAGATCACGTATTTTTACATCTCTAAACTGACAAATGCTGAAAATTTTCGTCCTCATAAAAAGATCCCTCAAAAATTCCTTCGATAATATCCGGAACGAACAGCTGAAGCATAATCTGCTTCAGGCCATTCCCTTTTGGATAGGATCTGTAATTACAGGCTTTTTTGCTGTGATGTACGCACAGGTATTTGCATGGGGCGAACATCTGATGAATTTCATTTTCGACTGGCACGCATGGATGATCTTTATTATTGCACCTGTTGGATTTGTACTTTCCTGGTGGCTGGTGAAAGAATTTGCGCCGAATGCCAAAGGAAGCGGGATTCCTCAGGTGATGGCGGCTGTAGAACTGGCCAATCCGAAAGAACATAGGAAAATCCGGAATCTTTTAAGTATTAAGATTATATTTTTCAAAATCCTTTCCTCCGTTATTCTGGTCATCGGAGGAGGTGCTGTAGGACGTGAAGGACCTACCATTCAGATTGCCGGCTCTGTTTTCAGAAAAGTGAATGAATACCTTCCCGAATGGTGGCCAAAGATTTCCAAAAAAAATATGATTATGACAGGAGCGGCAGCAGGACTTGCAGCAGCGTTCAATACTCCGTTGGGAGGAATTGTTTTCGCTGTGGAAGAGCTGTCAAAAACTCATATTAATTATTTTAAAACGGCCTTATTTACTGCGGTAATTATTGCAGGGCTTACTGCGCAAACATTGGCAGGATCTTATTTATATTTAGGATATCCAAAAACCAATGACGTTTCCTTAATGGTGATGTTTCCTATTATACTGGTTGCTGTTGCTGCCGGCATTATGGCTAGCCAGCTAGCTGTTACCATGCTTAAAATCAATAGCTGGAAGAAGAAAAAACTGAAAACAGATAAAGCCAATATAGTTTTTCTGATCATTTGTGCCTTAATTATCGCTTCCATCGCTTATTTCATCAACAGAGAAGTTCTGGGATCAGGAAAAGAAATTATGGAGCGTGTCCTTTTTACTAAAGATAAACATGAAGACTGGTATGTTCCCATTCTGAGAATGCTGGGGCCTGCCCTTTCCTTTACTTCCGGAGGTGCCGGCGGAATTTTTGCTCCGGCTCTTACTGCGGGAGCAAGTATAGGTTCTGTTATTTCAGGAATTATTCATTTAACACCCAACGAAACCAATGTGGTGATTCTGGGCGGAATGGTTGCTTTCCTTACCGGAATTACAAGAGCCCCGTTTACTTCAGCGATTATCGTGCTGGAAATGACAGACAGACATTCATTGATATTCCACCTTATGCTTGCAGGAATGGTTTCTTCTATTGCTTCCATCCTGGTAAGCAGACATTCTTTATATGATGTTTTGAAGGTGAATTTCCTGACAGAAATAAGAGACCGGGATGAACAGAATCCGGGAACCTATAGCAAAGGTGAATAAATATTCTCACGAAACATTAACTATTTCACCGCTCCTCTTGCATATAAGAAATATATTTTCTACTTTTGCACCTCGAAATAATTAACAAATTCATTTAACATTATGAACAATTACGAAACTGTTTTCATTTTAACTCCCGTTCTATCTGAGGCACAGGTAGAGGAAGCAGTGAACAAGTATGTAGATCTAATCAAAGAAAAGAACTGCGAAATCGTTGCTAAAGAAAACTGGGGATTAAAAAAATTAGCTTACCCGATTCAATTGAAAAAGAATGGGTTCTATACTTTAATCGAATTTAAAGGAGAAGGTACTGTAGTTGCTGATTTAGAATTAGCATTCAAGCGTGACGAAAGAGTAATCCGTTACCTTACTACAAAACTTGACAAGCACGCTGTAGAGTACGCTGTAACAAGAAGAGCTAAAGTAAAAGCAGCTAAAGCTTAATTATTAACCCTATTTTTTAAAAAAGACAAGACATGGCAATAGATGAAATGGCTAAACAAGCCTCAGCAGGAGGAGAATCAGAAGTAAAATTCCTTACTCCGCTTGATATCAATACAAAATCTGAAAAGAAATATTGTAGATTCAAAAAATACGGAATTAAGCATGTTGATTACAAAGATGCTGATTTCTTATTACAGTTTGTAAACGAGCAAGGTAAAATTTTACCAAGAAGATACACCGGAACTTCTTTAAAATACCAAAGAAAAGTTTCTGCTGCTATCAAAAGAGCAAGACACCTTGCATTACTACCATACGTAGCTGACTTATTGAAATAAGACAAAAATAAATAAGAGAAGAGGTTTTTCCTCTTCTTTTGTTGCTGAATACATCATTAATTCTAACTTGATTTTAGATATAAAACTAAAATCTAAAAAAGGACAACAACAATGGAAATTATCCTAAAAAAAGACGTAGAAAACTTAGGACTTGAGTTTGATACAGTAAACGTAAAGCCAGGTTATGCTAGAAACTTCTTAATTCCTCAAGGAATTGCTCTTTTAGCTACACCTAAAAACAAAGCTGCTTTAGAAGCTACATTAGAAGCTAGAAAAGAAGAAGAAGCTAAATTAATCGCTGCTGCTAACGCTGTAGTTGAGCAATTGAAGAAAACTTCTATCACGATCCCTGCAAAAGTAGGTGCTGGTGACAAATTATTCGGATCTATCAACAATGCTGATCTATCTGCTGCTTTAGAAAAAGCTGGTGTTTCTGTAGAGAAAAAATACATCAAGATTCCTGGTAACACGATCAAGAGAACTGGTAAATTCGCAGCTCTTATCAGACTTCACAGAAATGTTGAGTACAACTACGAGTTTGATATCGTATCTGATGCTCCAGTGGAAGCAGCTCCTAAAAAAGAAGAAGCTAAAACTGAAGAAGCTTAATAAGCAACTGAGAATTTCTCACAATACAAGACCACTTCAATTTATTGAGGTGGTTTTTTATTGAACTACCCCGTCTTTCTGCTTTGCAAAATCCACCCTTCAGAGAAGGGGAATGTAGGAAATCTTAACTGTTATTACTCGCTAAATAGCTTTTTCTTTGCCTTATTTAGCTCAAAAGAAAATCTGTAGAGATATTATCCAGCATTATAAAACCCGCTGCCCCGTAACCCGAATCACGAAACTCAAACTCTCAAACACTCCCACTCACTACTTATCCCCTCTCAATTTATGTTGATACTCCGTAGGTGCCATTCCGATTACCTTTTTGAAGATATTACTGAAAGACGAGAGGCTGTTGTACCCAACCATCATGGCAATCTCATACATATTGTATTTTCCTTCCAGCATCAGCTCAAGGGAACGGGTAATTCTCAACGCTCTCAGAAAGCGAACGTAATTCATGCCCAGAATCTCTTTAAATTTCCTGGAAAGGGTTCTTGTACTCATTCCGAATTCTTTTGCCGTAGATTCAATCGTGAGGGGTTTCTCAAGGTTAGCATGAATATATCTTGCAATCTTCAGCAATGTTTCATCTTTTGGGAAAGGATGCTGTATCGGAAATGCCAGATGTTTATGTTTCTTTTCCTGTAAAACTCCTTTAAGAGCTTTGAGAAAATAATATTTTGAGGTATCATTTTTTGTGATTTTCCCATCCCAGTCTTTAGTAAAGAAAATCATCTCACGAAGGAGATTATTGACAGAATAAATATTGATTTCATCAAAAAAGCCACTTTCATTTTCTTCTTTCTTAAAATAAAAGTTATACAAATCAACCTTGGGGCTGGTTGAAAAAATATAATGCGGTGTACCGGCAGGAATCCACATAAAGCATCTGGCAGGAAGATACCAGTGTTTCTGATCCGTGAAAACATGCACAATACCGCCTTCTGCATAGACTAATTGTGCTGAACTGTGATAATGAATCTCTGTGGTAACATTTCCTGTGAGCACATGATAGATGTAAAATTCGGCATCATCTTCTTCTACCGCTTTAAAATGGCTGTCGTTCATACTCTAAAGGTAAGAAGAATTTTTAAATTGGCGTAAATGAGCAAATATTTTTCTGTTTTCACAAATAGGGTCTGTAGCATCTCATCGTAACTTTGCTGCATCAAAATCATTTTAGCAAAAATCCTTTAATTAATTTATGAATATCATATTGAACGCATGCCGGTATATGTGCATTGCGTTGTGCTTATTATTGAGCAGTTTTTTACATTCACAGATGATCGATTACCAGCATCTCGGCCTACAGCAAGCTGTAGAGATTGGTTTGAAAAACAACAAAAACATACAGATCAGTCATCTGAAACAGGAAATGTCCGTGACCAAAGAGAAAGATCTCAAGATGGAGAAACTCCCGGACATTGAATTTCATACAAGCTATAATCAGGCAACCAACCTTTTCCAGCATCAGAATGGTGTATTTAATAAAGCCACCAAGTATGATGTAATCAATGGAATGTATGATTTTACATTATCAGCATCGATCCCGGTTTATATGGGAGGGAAAATCAAAAATACAGAAAGGAAAGCGGCTATTGACACTGAAATTTCTGCTTTAAAAACCCATCTCGATGAGAGACAGCTTAAAATGACCATCATTACGGCTTTTCTACAGATCCATCATTTAAAAGAGCAGCAGAGTCTTATTAATGATAAAATGAAGGAAGATTCCGTCAATATCAAGCAGGTAAAAGCATTGAAAGCTAATGGTGTTGTAACGGTCAATGAAGTCTTAAGAACTTCTTTACAACTTTCCAATCATAAAATGAGCTGGACGGAACTGGATAACGATATTCAGATTGCAGAGCACAAACTGAAAACGATTCTTTCGCTTCCGGAAAATCAGGAAATGCACGTCAATACAGGAGATCTTATTTCAGACAATGCTGCCATTCCTTATGTTGATGAGCTTACAGAAACAGCTTTAAACAAAAATGAGTCTGTTGAAATCACCCATAAAAATCTTTCCCTTAAAGAATTGGATCAAAAGATTACCAAAGCGAATTATTTACCCAAAATTACCGCTGGCGGAGAATATTTCCTAAAGTATCCGAACATGATGTTTTTCCCTCCGGAACCTTATGCGTATCGGTTGGGAATGGTGGGGGTAAATCTTACCTATCCTATCGAGAATCTGTACAAAAATAAATACAGAATGCAGGAAGCACGGGAAAATATTGATCTTGCCAAACTTCAGATTGAAGAAAATGAGGAAAATGTAAGACACAATGTTTATGAGGCTTATAAAAAGTTTGAAGAGACAGACCAGAAGGTAAAAATTGCTGAAGAAGCGATTAACCAGGCTAAGGAAAACTACCGCATTGTAAGAACAAAATATGCCAATAAGCTAAGTCTCATCACTGAACTGATAGACGCAGACAATGCTTATCTGGAAGCTGAATCTAATCTTATTTCCGTTAAAATCAACAGACAACTTAAATATTACCAACTCCAATATACGATTGGAAACTTATAAAAACTATGGCACAGAAACAATTGACACAAAAGGAAAAAAGAATCAACAAGTCCATTACTTTACTGGCCTGGATTCTGATCATCAGCGGAATCACGGGAATGATCAGTTTTTATCTTTTTTCGAGAAAGAATGTGACAACGAATGATGCACAGATCGAGCAATATATTACGCCTGTATCCAGCAAGGTATCAGGTTTCATCAAAACGATACGGTTTAACGAAAATCAGTTTGTACATAAAGGCGACACTTTAATTGTCATCGACAACAGAGAGTTTGTGAATCAGGTACACATAGCTGAAGCGAATCTTCATGCCAATACAGCAACCATCAGCACTATTGAAAGCGGTGTCAGCACCAAAGAAAGTGATACAAAGATTATTGATGCTAAAATTGCCTCTGCAAAAATTGATATCTGGAGAACGGAACAGGATTTTAAAAGATATAAAAACCTTTTGGCAGAAGATGCTGCTACCGAACAGGAATTTGAGAATGTAAAAGCTTCTTATGAACAATCAAAAGCCAATCTTTTAGCATTGGAACAGCAAAAAAATGCCGTAAAAGCAGGAGCGAACGAACAACAAACGAAAGTTGCCCCTGTAAAAAGCCAGATCCAGCAGAGTTCTGCCAGTCTTAACAATGCGAAGCTTTATCTTTCTTATACCGTAATTATGGCTCCTTATGACGGATGGGTCGGAAAGAAGACCATTCAGGAAGGGCAATTGATTAAAGAAGGCCAGGCCTTGGTACAGATTGTCAGCAAAGAGAAATGGATCATTGCCAATTACAAAGAAACACAGCTTGGGCAGATTGATCAGAGCAAGGAAGTAATTATTACTGCGGATGCTTATCCCGATGTTGAGTTTAAAGGGAAAATTCTTTCCGTTTCTCCTGCATCAGGTTCTCAGTTTTCTTTGGTAAAACCGGATAATGCCACCGGAAATTTTGTGAAAATAGAACAAAGATTTCCTGTAAAAATTATTCTGGATAATAACAAAAACAATGAAAAGCTGCTTTCCGGAATGAATGTTCTGGTGAGCGCGAAGAAGATTTAAGTTTGAGAGTGGGAGTGTTTGAGAGTATTAGAGTATTAGTGTATAAAATATTCGGTTTAATTTAATTTTCAAATTCTCCCAATTTCAAATTTTCAAATTAAATTATTTTTTTAGCGAAAAGGCAAACCGCAAAATAGCAAATCTGCCAATTTTTTCTTCAAGCATATTGGCCGTTTTACCTTTTACTTTTACACCCTTTTGCCCTTGTCTTTTCGCGTTTTTCAAACACAACTCAATAGCAATTTGCTATTTTGTTTTTTAGCTTAATGCTTCTAAAAATTATGCAGCACAATTCAGTTTATCATAAATGGGTACCACAATGGCTGAAACTGCCACTTCTTATACTGGCATTGTTTCCCCACCTGATGTTGTTGTCGCTTTTACATTCTAACAGCGCCTTCACATCTTCTTTTATGGATGTAGATTCAGATGACATCCAGTATTTAATGATTTTGATGTACGGGACATTTGTGGTTACCCTTTTAGTATTACAGAGGTTTATGGCCTATTTCAGCGTGAAATACTATGTTTTGCTGACGGCTTCCATTTCCGTGATTATTCTTTATATTTTATCAGTCACCAATGATTATCATGTTATATTGGTGATCCGGTTTTTGGAAGGAATTTTCGGTTTGTTGGAAGGTGCCATTTTCCTGCCTTTAATTATCGCAGAATTAAAAACAAAGCACGCCAAAGTCTTAGCATATCTTTTTATGTATACGATTATGCTGACCGGAGGAACTATTACGACTTCCCTGTTAAAATCAAGTATTGAAGATTATGATTTCCAACATATGGTTCTGATGATGGTCTACTTCCATGTGTTTGTATTGATCATCGGTATTGCTCTGTTCAACAGAAACCGGTTTTTTCCTAAAAAACCTTTGTATCAATTGGATATTACAAGCTGGTTTCTTCTTTGGGTATGCCTGCAGGCTGGCGGCTATGCCATTATTTATGGTAAAAGACTGATGTGGTTCGAGTCTGATACCATTATCATGTGTCTGTTTATATTTCTTCTTTCCGGAGGCTTATTTATGTTGAAACAAAGAAATTCCAAGAGACCGTTGTTCCATTTCGAAGTTTTCAGTTCCAAAAATGTCATTGTGGGAATGATCCTGTTTTTCATTTTTTATCTGATCCGTTCCGGGTTGAATAATGTCTACAGCATCATGGCTACCGTATGGAAATGGCCCTGGGATTATATTGTGAACATCCAGTACTGGAATGTAGCAGGAACTCTTCTGGGTATTTTGTTGTCAGGAATCTGTCTGGTTAGGGGAATTTCCTCAAGGATTGTTTTCTTCACCGGATTTCTTTTACTGGCCATAGATTGTGCATGGTTTACCTATACTTTTTATTCTGACACTACCCTTTCTACCATCTGTCCTCCCTTATTTCTGCAGGGTGTTGCTCAGGGATTCTTATTTACACCGCTTGTTTTCTTTCTGATTTCAGGAACTCCGGAAGAATATGTATCCAATGCTACTGCGTTGGGTACAACAACCCGATTCTGGACAACAGCTATCGGATATGCTCTGATGCAAAACCTGATGCTATTTTTAACACTAAAACATTCCGATGCACTCAGCGCTAACCTTACAGACACCAATCCTGTTTTTTACAATCAATGGAGCCAGATTTTCGGTGCTAATATTTCAAAACTGCCAGTGAATGATTCTTTATCCATGACAACAGGCGCTTTTAAAGCTAAAATAACAGCTCAGTCTATTCTACTTTCCAATATGGAAATTTTCACGGGCCTGTTCTGGCTGGCTCTTATTACTGCAATTGGGCTACTATTGTATCATCCTGTAAAAATAGCAGTACGAAATATTATGTAGAATTACTCTCCCCAAAAAGACCATACTGTTCCGTTGAAAACAGCCAGTTGCTTTTTCTGAGTATCATAAACCATCATACCGGCAGCAGGTGAGATAATATTAAGGTGAGGAGAAGCTACTTTCGGTAAAATCATGGCTTTATTATTATCCTCGAGCACCAGAATTCCTGAAACGGAAGATGGTGTTCCTACGGAAACTTTTGCATCAGGCTGATCTGCCAGACTATCCTGCAGACTTGTATCAGCAATACCTGTTGTATCTACGGAAAGATCTTTCCAAAGGTTATTCTGATACACTTTCACCTTCATATCAGAAGTATCAAAAACCAGAGTACCATTCTCAGGATTCTGAATGCCTGAGGTATTAGTTACCCAGGGAAGAACAAGCCCGCGGTTCTCACTCCCGAATTCAATAGATGATGAAGCTGATTCTAAAACAGTTTTCCCTAAAGCAACCTGTGCATTCAAAATTCCGGAAGCTGTTATTATAATGATTAAGGATATTTTTTTCATAACTATTCAGTTTTTGGTTAATCCGGGCAGGTTTGGGTATTGAAACATTTCCAGCCTGCAGCTGTTCCGTCAGTATTAACCTGCAGACAATTTTGTGTGGTATTGTAAACCATCATTCCTTCTTTAAGATCTGCCTGTGGAATGGCTGCTACCTGAGCATCAGTAAGTCTGTTAAGAACAAAACCTTTATTTTTTGATTCCAGTACAGCCCACGCTCCTTTTCGTACACCCGGCCAGTTGTTTCCTCCTTTATCTGCCCTGCTTAATGAAGTAATTCCAAAATCCGTAGAAAGAACAGTTCCTGCTGTAACTGCAGGTTTATAACAAGGTACAGTCCCTTGAATCGTAACAGTTACCGTTGCCGTGTCACAATTTGACGGGGAAGCGGTCTGACAGATCTGATAGACTAAAGTATAATTGCCTGGAGGAGTTCCCGGAGCTACCAGAATATGTCCATCCGTAATATTCAATGAAATATTGGGATTTGAGGTGGATACCTGAGATAAAATAACATTGGAAAGGGTTGCCTGTGCTCCGCCATACGTTTCAAAGTCGTTATCCAGTACAATTCCCACAGAAGATCCTCCTGCAGCAATAGTATAGGTATCATCTACTGCCATTGGAGGAAAATCTCCATTAATGGCGGGACAAAATCCGGGATTAATGATCAGAGGCGCACTACAGCTGTTGGTAGAAGCGCAATCATAGGTAACATTCGTCAGAAAACTTGGATTACTGTTCATGAAAACCGTGCCTGGGTCAGAAACACCTGTTGTTCTTCTGAAATCAAGATTGGGCCCCACAGCCACATTTCCCACCTGAATAGGATTTTGCAACACTATATATCCTTTTTTTGTGGATGAAGCAGGTCCCTGAATGGCAGCATTTCCCCCTTGATACTGGTTCAGCGCCAGTTCTCCTTCATTATAAACTACAGCATCAGCAGGGGCATTATTCATATTTCCCGTAGAGGTAAAAAGTCCAAAATTAAAAATTTCGCTGCTGCTTCCGGACAAATTAATATCTCCCCCAACTGTAAAAATTCCAGTATTGATAATTTTACCGCCATTAATATTAAATCCGTTCTGAGAGATAATGGTTCCACAATTGACATACACACTCTGTTCGTTATTCCCGTAATTACCACCAATAAATATCAATCCGCCTCCTTCGTTCCGGAATAAAGTGGTAGCAGAGCTGCTCATATTCAGGTTGCCGTTAATATTCAGATTTCCAAAATTATCAATCTTATTGGTGGAATTATCCCCTAATTGCAAAACTCCCATTTCTATAAGTCCTTCATTGACAATTTCATTGATCTGTCCGTCTATGGTGAGATTTCCATTCCCTCCACCTACTGCTATATTCCCGGTATTATAAACATGAACGTTGAGATTAGCAACACTCGTTATGGTCTGATTAAAATTGAGTGTTCCATGCACTTCAAGGCTTACAGGAGCATTTGCCGCTCCGCTTATACTATTCTGAAACTGCAAGGTAACACCGGAAGCAATACAAATCTTAGCATTTGTCCCGAACGTCGGATTATTGAATGTCATATCGGAAGTAAAGCAGACTGTTGTATTATCAGGAAAATGATAATTGGGATCGGTAGGGTTTTGAACACCGCAGCCTGTACATTGTGCGTAACTGAAATAATAAAAAAATAAAGGGAATAAATAGAGTAACTTTCTCATCCTTAAATTTAATATAAATAAAACTACAAAATTTTTATCACCAAATAATGATTTTTATAATATTTATCATTAAATTAATTAAAAAATAATATAAAATGATTTTATTTAGATCGATATTTAATTATTATTAATAAATTTCCAACCTATACGATCCTGAAAATAAGAACGTTCAATATTATAAAAGTCACCGATGGAAATTGAGAGTATTCTACTGAAGCAAAGAGATTTTTTCAAAACACAACAAACCAAAAGCCTTGCTTTCCGGAAAATGTATCTTGAAAAGCTTAAAAACCTTATTATTTTTCATGAAAATATGCTGTATGAGGCTATTAACAAGGATTTTGGAAAATCAAAATTTGACACCTTCACCACAGAATTGTCTTTTATTCTGAATGATATTAATTATTATATCAAAAATTTAAAATCCCTTTCAAAGCCTAAAAAAGTCAGAACCAATCTTGTCAACCAACTGGGAAGCAGTAAAATTTACGCTGACCCGATTGGCTGTGTACTCGTCATCGGAGCCTGGAATTATCCTTATCAGCTATCACTTTCTCCCATTATTGCAGCAATGGCTGCCGGAAACTGCTGTATTCTGAAGCCTAGTGAAATAGCAGAGAATACAATGAAAGCAATGGCAGCAATCATTAATGAAAACTTTCCGCCTGAATACCTGTATGTGTATGAAGGTGGTATTGATGAAACCACAGCTCTTTTAAAACTAAGGTTTGATAAAATATTCTTTACCGGAAGCACGAAAGTCGGAAAGATTGTTTACAAGGCAGCTGCAGAGCATCTAACCCCTGTAACCCTGGAACTGGGTGGAAAATCTCCGGCTATTGTTACAAAAAATGCCAATCTCGAAATGGCTGCCAAAAGAATTGTGTGGGGAAAATTCCTCAATGCCGGACAAACGTGTGTAGCTCCAGATTACCTCCTGGTGGAAGAAACCATTCAGGAGCAGTTTCTGGAAATGCTCAGAAAATATATTAAAGAATTCAAATATGATCATGGCTCTGAACAATATACAAGAATTATTAACCTAAGGAATTTTCAACGCCTGGTACGTCTTATTGATAAAGAAAAAATCTATTCAGGAGGAAATTTTGATGAAGAAAAACTCTATATAGAACCCACTATTCTGAATCATATAGACTGGAATGATGACATTATGCAGGAAGAAATTTTTGGACCTCTCTTGCCTGTCATCAGTTTTCAAAATTACAATGCAGCTCTTAATTCTGTTCTAGAACTTGAAAAACCGCTGGCCGCTTATCTTTTTACTAATGATTCGGAAGAAAAAGAAAACTTCACCCGTAAATTGTCGTTTGGAGGAGGCTGTATCAATGATACAGTGATGCATTTAAGTAATGATCATCTTCCTTTTGGAGGCGTAGGCAATTCAGGAATTGGGAATTATCATGGAAAATATGGTTTCGAAACCTTTTCACACCCAAAAGCAGTTCTTGAAAAAGCAACCTGGGGAGAACCGAATATCAAATATCCGCCTTATTCAGAGAAAAAATTAAGCTGGATAAAGAAATTAATGTAATGCTGAAGGTTATATTTGTACAGATTTAACTATTTGTATTATAACATATCTATAAATCAATGCACAAAAATAAAAACTGCCTCATTTCTGAAGCAGTTTTATATTTTTATCCTTTCTTTGGGGCCCAGGTAGTAAAGAATTCTTTTACTTTTTCTTTACTGTACCCTTTTCCTTCTTCCAGAACATCACTTTGCTGAACCTTAATCATTTTCCCATCCTTATCCAAAACGATAAAAACCGGATAACCAAATTTTTCACCCGGATTTCCATACTGGGCAAAAACCTTTTCATTCTTATTGTCCGGAGAAAAGTTCAGATGGTAGTATACATAATTCTTATCTACTAATTCCTTCAGTTCAGGAGTAGTCTGTACGTAATTATTAAAACGAAGACACCAGATACACCAGTTTCCACCAGCCTGGATCATCACATTCTTTCCTTCTTTCTTAGCTTGAGCAACCAGTTTATTAATATCAGCCTGAGCATCTGCTTTTGGGTCATAAGGTTTAGGAAGCTTAGCCTTTTCTTCAGCTGCCTTTTTCTGAGCCTCTAATTTTGCCTGTTCTGCAGGCACTATAAGAGCTGTTTTTTGTTTTCCGTTATCAGGCGAATTCTTTACTTCTTGTGAAAAAGCAAAAGCACTTAATCCCAGAGAAGCGAATATTATCAATTTTTTCATAATATAAAAGTAAAAAAAATAACATATATCCCTCAGCAAAAATAGAACCATAATTTTATTATCACTAAATTTGCGTGTTTTATGAATTTTCTAATCAAAATATTATTCCTGATCTCAAAGCTTCCGCTGAAAATACTCTATGTTTTTTCGGATGTTATCTTCTTCCTGAATTATTATATTGTGGGATACAGAAAAGAGGTTATTACTCAAAACCTTAGAAACTCTTTTCCGGATAAATCTGAAGAAGAAATTAAAAAGATCCGAAAGAAATTCTACCTTAATTTTTCAGATTATCTGGTAGAAACGATTAAATCTTTCAGCATTTCTGAAACAGAATCCAGAGTGAGAATGCAGCACATCAATCAGCATTTATTTCACGAAGCTAAAGAAGAAGGTAAAAATATTATTCTTTTGGCAGGTCATGTTTTCAATTGGGAATGGATCAATGCACTGGCAAGAATTATTCCTCAGGCACACTGCCATCCCGTTTACAGAAAAGTAAACAGTGATTTCTGGGAAAATCAGATGAAGAAAGTCCGGAACAAATTTGGAAACGAAGCATTGGAAGCCAATGAGGTTATTCTGAATATTTTCAGATCTAAAAACAACGGTGACTCAGCGTATATGTTTGTCGCTGACCAAACGCCTCACCACGCTCATGTCACTTACGGATTAGAATTTCTAAATCAACGTACTCCTGCTTTTATAGGCTATGACAGGCTTGCCACAAGAATGGACCTTGTGTTCATCTATTGTGAAATGAAAAAGGTAAAACGGGGTTATTATCAGGTTAATTATCACAGAATATATCCGGATGGTGAAAAGTTTACAGAAAATGAGGTCGTGAGAAAATTTCATAAATTACTGGAAAACACTTTACATAAACATCCTGACAACTACCTTTGGTCACATAGAAAATGGAAATATCAGGACTCTATCAAAAATTTTGATTCCGAAAAAAAATAGGTTGACATGCAGAAAAAACTGGCAATTGCCATCTTAAACTGGAATGGCAGAAACTGGCTTGAGAAATTTCTTCCGGGTGTAGTTCAATTTTCTCAGAATGCGGACATCTATGTGATAGACAATCTTTCTACGGATGATTCTGTTGAGTTTCTACAAAAGAATTTTCCCACAGTACATATTATTAAAAATGATAAGAACTATGGGTTTGCAGGCGGCTATAATGAAGGACTGAAATCCATCAGATATGAATATTACTGTCTTCTCAATTCCGACGTAGAAGTTACTGAGAACTGGACAGAACCTGTGTTGGAATTGTTAGAAAACAATCCAGCTATATCCGCAGTACAGCCCAAAATTTTATCTTTTCATAACAGAAGTTATTTCGAATTTGCCGGAGCTGCCGGCGGATTGATTGACAACCTTGGATATCCATATTGCAGGGGAAGGGTTTTCGATGACCTGGAAGAAGATAAAGGTCAGTATAATGACGAAACGGAGATCTTCTGGGCATCAGGATGCTGCTTTTTTATCCGTTCAAAAGATTTTTGGGAGCAGAATGGTTTTGATGCCAGATTTTTTGCCCATCAGGAAGAAATTGACCTTTGCTGGAGGCTTATCAATTCGGGGAAAAAGATTTATTATACAGGAAAATCCAAAGTTTATCATGTAGGTGGTGGAACACTCAACAAGCAGAGTGCACAGAAGACTTATTTAAATATGAGAAACAATCTTTCTATGCTGCTTAAAAATCTTCCCTTTTCACAGGTAATCTGGGTGATTTTTTTCAGATTATGTTTAGATGGTATTGCCGGAGTATATTTTGGAATTAAGTATGGCATTTCCCATATGTGGGCTGTATTGAGAGCACACTTTGCGTTTTATAGTCACATTCCGGGAACTTGGAAACTTCGTCAAAGCCATCAGAAGAAGGTTTTTTATCAATCAAAATGGCTGATTTTTAAGCATTTTTTAGGTGGCAGATGAGAGGTTATAGGTTGCAAATAGGGATTAGGGATTAGGGATTGATTGAAAATTACGACTTTCTTACCTATTGTGAACTAAGGATTTATTAGAGTAAAAATTTATAACTTTAATCAATCTTAAGTTCAAAACCTTAAACCAGAGAACCAACAACAAAAAACAACTCGCAATCCCACAACTAATTATAATTTTAAGACAATGGATTTCTGTGCAATAGATTTTGAAACGGCAACACACGAGAAAAGTTCAGCGTGTGAGATGGGAATTTGTATCGTACAGGATTCTAAAATTGTAGAAACAAAGACCTGGCTGATAAAACCTCCGAGTTTTCCCTATTTCAGTAAATTCAACGTTGCGGTGCATGGAATTCAGCCGGAGGATGTAAAAGACGCCCCTACCTTTGATGAAATATGGTATGAAGCTCAGGATATGATGTACGGAAGTCTTATGATTGCTCATAATGCAGGGTTTGACGCCTCTGTTTTAAGGGGATGCCTGCAGCATTACGGAATGTTTACTCCCAACTTGAACTATCTTTGCAGTATTCAGCTTGCAAAAAAATCATGGAATTATCTTCCGAAATATGGGCTGAAGCCATTAGCAGAATATCATCAAATTGATTTTACCCATCACAGAGCAGGAGCTGATGCGGAGGTATGTGCCAAAATATCTTTACTGGCATTTGAAAAACTCTTCCTCACCAGTAATGATGAAGTAAATGAGTATATGAAAGCAAAAATTAAAAAGCTTTAGTTATCTACAAACAATAGAACCCGGCTTCTTTGTAAAAACTTGTACTTTCTGACAGGACATCTGTTATTAATTACTCAACACTTCAGACAACAGATTGAATTTTGGAATATCAATTTCAAAAGTTTCCTGTGTCTCCATGTTTTTAACCAGGTATTTCCCGCTCATATTCCCTACTCCGGAACGAAGCATCACATTGGAAAAATAAGCAAAATTTTCATTGGTTCCTATCTCGGGAGTCAATCCGATCACTCCGTCGCCTATAATTTCTGTGTACCCGAATCCGACATCAAAAATCAACCATTTTCTTTTCAATACTTTGATAGGAAAGCTTCCGTCATTTTCTATCGTGATATTGTATTTAAAAACGTAACGGTTTTCGGAAGGATAACTGTTTTTACTATCATATTCAGGTATTACTGAAACTTTGATATTGGAAGTCATTTTTGAAAACATCATGTAGTATTTTCTTAATAAATACAAAAATCTCGCCTTTTTTAAGGCGAGATCATATATTATGTTATAATTTTATTAAAAACTATAATCCAAGGCCTTTTCTTTCGTCACCACCCATTAGAATTTCAACAGGGTTGTCGATACCTTCTTTTACCGCTACAAGGAATCCTACAGATTCTTTACCATCGATAATTCTGTGGTCATAAGACATAGCTACATACATCATTGGTCTGATTACTACCTGTCCGTCAACAGCAACCGGTCTCTGGATGATGTTGTGCATTCCTAAGATTGCAGATTGCGGAGGGTTGATGATTGGTGTAGACATCATAGATCCGAAAGTACCACCGTTTGTAATGGTGAAAGTACCACCAGTCATTTCGTCAACTGTAATTTTACCATCTCTTACTTTAGTAGCAAGATCTTTGATGTTTGCTTCAACAGCGCTAAAAGACATGTTTTCTGCATTTCTCAATACAGGAACCATTAATCCTTTAGGACCTGAAACCGCAATTGAAATATCGCAGAAATCATAGTTTACTTTGAAATCACCATCGATAGATGCGTTTACATCAGGATACATTTGCAATGCTCTTGTAACGGCCTTTGTGAAGAAAGACATGAAACCAAGTCCAACTCCGTGTTTCTGAGCAAATTCTTCTTTATATAGTTTTCTTAATCTGAAGATTTCAGACATGTCAACTTCGTTGAAAGTAGTTAACATCGCTGTCTCATTCTTCACAGAAACTAATCTCTGAGCAATTTTTCTTCTTAAAACTGAAAGTTTAGTAGTTGTAGTAGATCTTGAACCTGTTGCAGTAAGAGGGCTTCCTCCTAATGCAGGCACTGCTGCTAATTCAGCATCAGTTTTAGTAATTCTTCCGTCTCTTCCTGTTCCTGAAACCTGAGCAGCATCCATTCCTTTTTCGTCAAGGATTTTCTTAGCAGCCGGAGATGGAGCTCCTGTTGCATAAGTTTGTGGCGCAGCTACCGGAGCAGCAGGTTTTGGAGCTTCCTGTTTAGCAGGTTCAGCAGCTTTCGGAGCTTCTTCCTGTTTTGGAGCTTCAGCAGCAGGTGCAGCACCTTCCGGCTTTTTAGCATCCATATCAATTAAACAAACTACCTGACCTACTTGTACCACATCACCTTCTTCTGCTTTTAAAGTGATAACACCACTTTGTTCTGCAGGCAATTCAAGAGTTGCTTTATCTGAATCCACTTCGGCGATAGGTTGATCTTTTTCTACATAATCACCATCTTTTACAAGCCAAGTTGCAATTTCAACTTCTGTAATTGATTCGCCCGGTGAAGGAACTTTCATTTCTAAAACTGACATATCGAGTATTTTTTATTTTTTAATTGATTATTATTTAAATTAAGCTGTAACGGGTCTTTTTGCAGGAGCATCATCTCTGTCGAAAACTCTGTTGATCACTGCATTCTGGTTTTTCTCAAACATTTTGTGGCTACCTGGAGCCGGAGCACCGCTTGGTACCGGAGCAACTACCTGAATTCCTGTATCTCTGAAGTTTCTCAGGATATAAGACCATGCCCCCATGTTTTCAGGTTCTTCCTGAGCCCACACCAGTTGTTTTCTGTTTTCATATTTGTTGAAGATCGCTTCAATAGCATCTGTCTGAAGCGGATATAACTGCTCGAATCTTACCAAAGCAATGTTTTCACAGTTCAGTTCTTCTTTCTTCGCTAATAATTCGAAGTACAGTTTACCTGAACAAAGAACTAATTTCTCTACTTTTTTAGGATCTGCAGCAGGATCATCTAATACCGGCTGGAATGCACCGTTTGCAAAATCTTCAAGCGGAGAAACCACTTTAGGGTGTCTCAACAGAGATTTAGGGCTCATTACGATCAATGGTTTTCTGAACGCCCATTTCAACTGTCTTCTCAATAAGTGGAAATAGTTGGCAGGTGAAGTAATATTGGCTACTACCATGTTTTCATTAGCACAAAGGGTAAGGAATCTCTCCAATCTTGCCGAAGAGTGCTCTGCTCCCTGTCCTTCTGAACCGTGAGGCAATAACATCACCAATCCGTCCTGGATTTTCCATTTTTCTTCTGCAGCTGCTAAATACTGGTCAACAATAATCTGAGCACCGTTCACGAAATCTCCGAACTGAGCTTCCCAGATGGTTAATGTATTTGGAGAAGCCATTGCATATCCGTAGTCGAAACCAAGTACACCATATTCTGAAAGGTGAGAGTTGAATACATCAAATCTGTTTTCAGAAACGTGTCTTAACGGGATGTATTCTTCTTCTGTATCTTCTGTTTTTACTACAGCATGTCTGTGAGAGAATGTACCTCTTTCCACATCTTCTCCGGAGATTCTTACATTGTGACCTTCTACAAGAAGTGTTGCATAGGCTAACCACTCTCCTAACGCCCAGTCTAATGAGTTTGCCTCAATAGCTTTGATACGGTTTTCAAAAAGTCTTGTAATTTTATTGATGAACTTTTTATCTGCCGGAAGTGTAGACATTTTAAGTGCCAGTTCTTTCAGTTTCGCCAGATCATATTTTGTATCTACCGGTGACTGAACCGCTCCTCTCTTACCAATTGGATAATTTACCCAATCTTCAGCCATGAACACATCCATAACGTTTTTCTCAATCTCTTTTGAAGCATCAAAATCTTTATCTAGAAGCGCTTTAAATTCCGTTTCCATTTTAGCGATTACATCGTTGGAAGTAATGCTGTCCTTAAGCAATTTATCTTTATAAATTTCTCTTGGATTCGGGTGTTTTGAGATGGTTTTATATAAGTTAGGCTGAGTGAATCTTGGCTCATCACCTTCGTTGTGGCCATATTTTCTGTATCCTAAAAGGTCGATATAAACGTCTTTTCCGAATTTCGCTCTGAAGTCAGCAGCAAAGTGGATAGCATGAACAACCGCTTCAGCATCGTCAGCATTTACGTGCATTACCGGAGATTCTGTAACTTTTGCGATGTCTGTACAATATGTTGAAGATCTTGCATCCATATAGTTCGTTGTAAATGAAACCTGGTTATTCACAACGATATGAACTGTTCCTCCAGTTCTGTATCCTTCCAAAGTCATCATCTGAGCCACTTCGTAAGCAATACCCTGTCCGGCAATAGCTCCATCACCGTGGATGATGATTGGCAATACTTTAGAATAGTCTTTGTATTTGTCATCTACTTTTGCACGGCAGATACCTTCTACCAAAGCAGCTACTGTTTCAAGGTGAGACGGGTTCGGAGTAAGGTTGATGGACACTTCTTCTCCGGAAGCTGTTTTGATCTTTTTAGATGATCCTAAGTGATATTTAACGTCACCTGAGAATACATCTTCTTCAAATTCTTTTCCTTCAAATTCTGAGAAAATCTGCTTGTAAGATTTTCCGAAAATGTTAGTCAAAACATTCAGTCTACCTCTGTGAGCCATTCCTAATACTACTTCATCTACTCCTAACTGAGAAGATCTTGAGATCAGCTGATCTAAAGCAGGGATTAATGTTTCACCTCCTTCTAACGAGAATCTTTTTTGTCCTACAAATTTTGTGTGAAGGTAGTTTTCAAAAGCTACCGCCTGATTTAATTTTAATAAGATTTCTGTTTTTTCGTTGGCAGAAAGACTTGGGTGGTTTTCATTTACCTGAAGCCATCTTTTGATGAAATCTTTTTCCTCAACGTTGTTGATGTGCATGTATTCTACTCCGATAGAATCACAGTAGATGTTTTCAAGGTGCTTGATAAGGTCTGCCAGCGTAGCAGGCTCTTTCATTCCGGTTTCAACCGCACAGTTGAATTTTGTATTTAAATCTTCTTTAGAAAGTCCAAAGTTTTCAATGTCTAAAGTAGGGGTATAGTGTCTTCTTTCTCTAACCGGGTTAGTCTTTGTAAAAAGGTGTCCTCTCGTTCTGTAAGCCTCAATAAGGTTTACTACTTTAAATTCTTTCTTGATATGCTCAGGAACTTCTCCGTTGGATACTGCCTGAGAAATCTGTTGTTGAACTGCCGGGGCAGCATTGGCTGAAGCCTGAATAAATTGAGTGTTATCGTCATCTCCGTAGTTCTCCAAAGCAAAATCGAAGCCTTGAAAGAAAGCTTTCCATGATGGTTCAAGAGAGTCCGGGAATTTTAAGTACTGTTGGTATAAATCCTCAATTAATTGAGAATGAGCTGCGTTTAGGAATGAAAATCTGTCCATTATTACAGTTTATCTATTTATTAAAATTTATTTGTAGAATTAATCTTCAAATTTAATAAAAAAAACCGAGTTAGAACAGTCTGAAACCGTTAAAAAAACTTAAGAAAAAATAAATTAAAAAAAAATCACTTATACACTGATAATGAGAGCTTAACATTCACCTCCTGACCTTCCATAGGACGTTCAATAAAGGTCTGACGGATATCTCCGAAGCGCATCTCGTCTTTTTTGGCTTTCTGAATGAGCTGCTGAATGGCCCGAATTCGCCCCTCGTAGCTCCCTTTGTAGTAAATTACATAATTTTGAGACGGATTTACGGACCTGAAATTGAAATTATTATCAGACACTCCGATTTTCTTGGAAAGTGGAATTCCGAGGAAATAAGAAACCTCTTTGTCTTTGTAATTATCGGCGTCAGTAATCAGGATCGGGTACCCGAATTCATCGTCTCTTTTCCCGAGATCCATCGTCACAAAATTATAGACTTTATTATAATTCATGACAATATTTTTGTAAAGAGCATCTTTCTTGTTTGAAGTACTTACATTAATTCCCAACAAAAGTTTGTCTTCTTCATTTTCCACCATAAGACTATCATATTTGATAGCCGCCATCTGGTTATCTTTTTCTACTTTATTTCCTAAAGAATTTTTAAGATTCACCATACTTTTGTTGATATTTTCAGCAAAACGGTCTTCAGTCCAGAAGTTTTGCACTCTTCTCCAGACCGCTAATTTGGGGGTGTGAACATACCAGATAATTTTTGTTTTTTCTGCAGAAACTGGTTTGAATTTAACATCAACCAATGTCGGATTTTCGTTTTTATCTTCAAAAAGCTGGTATTTCAACGTTTTATTGAGGTTCTCATATCTGATGAACATTTCTCCATCAGTATCATTTTTAGGATCCGCATAGCTGATGGCACTTCCCTGTCCTTCGTAAGGCGTATAATAATCAATATCTATAGAGGGTGAACTGGTAAAAAAGTTATTCCATCTTGTAAAATTCTGAAGGTTGTTAAACTGAGCAAAAACCTTATCCACAGGATAATCGATCTCTTTTTCAATCGTAAAGTTTTTACTTTCATCTACAAAATAATACATGGAAGCAGCATACGCTCCTCCCAAAAGAATAATGATTACCGCTAAGATTTTAAAAATACGCATCGCACAAAAATAATACAAATAAAAAGAGTGAACAATATGCTGATCACTCTGATTATATGTTTAACAATAATTAACCTTGTTATAAGCGGGAAGCGGGAAGTTATTATTTGACAGATATTGCTACCCGATTTTTGATTGAAAAATTCTTCAAACAAATAAAATAGGTCAGGATTTCTTATGAAAAACTAACATTTCTATTCCGACATTCATAACTTCCAGCTTCCATCTTCTTACTTCCATTCTCCTATCCAATATGTGTTCCCGGTGCAATAACAGCCCCTTTCTTTACTACCACAATCCCATCCTGAACAGAATAGGTTCCATAATCTCCGTCCGGAATATGTTTTCCACCGATAATCTTCACATTGTCACCAATATAACAGTTTTTATCCAGGATTGCTTTTTCTATATAGCAGTATTTTCCGATTCCCATATTCGGACGTCCTCCTCTGTCATTGATGACGATTTCTGTCGTATTCTGGTAGAAATCAGCTCCCATAACGTAGGAGTTTACGATGGTACTTCCTTTGTCAATTCTGGTTCTGTTTCCAATCACCGAATTTTCAATTTTATCTGCCATGATGATACATCCATCTCCAAAAACAGCTTTGCTTACATAGGAACCATTGATTTTTGACGGCGGAAGCATCCTTGCTCTGGTGTAGATCGGAGATGAAGAAAAAAGGTTAAATTGCGGCAGATCAAGGCAGAGGTCAAGATTGGCTTCGTAGAAAGATTCAATCGTTCCGATATCCGTCCAGTAGCCTTCATACTGATAGCTTAATGTCTTATATTTTCCAATGGAACTTGGAATAATATCTTTTCCGAAATCATCACCTGCCCCTTCATCAAACATCTTTTTAAGGATATTCTTTGTGAAAATATAGATCCCCATGGAAGCCAGAAACTCTTTTCCGGTGCGTTTATTTTCTTCTGAAACTTCAGATTTCATGCCTGCCAGCATATCAAAATCCGGTTTTTCATGGAAAGAAGTGATATTCCCTTCGTCATCGGATTTTAAAATTCCAAAACCGGTGGCATCTTTTGCATTGACCGGAATGGTAGCGATAGTGAGATCACCTCCGTTTTCAATATGGAAGTCCAGCATTTCCCTGAAATCCATCTGATACAACTGGTCTCCTGAAAGAATCAGGATATAGTCGTAATCATATTTTTCAAGATGCTTCATCGACTGGCGGACAGCATCTGCAGTTCCCTGGTACCAGCTATCATTTTCCACATTCTGCTCGGCTGCCAGAATATCGACAAAGCCTTTGCTGAAGATGTCAAAGTGATAAGAATTTTTAATATGTGAATTGAGAGAAGCAGAATTAAACTGCGTTAACACCAGAATTTTATTCAATCCTGAGTTCAGACAGTTTGAGATAGGAATATCTACCAGTCTGTATTTTCCTGCAATAGGAACAGCCGGTTTAGATCTCGTATACGTTAACGGGAATAATCTTGTTCCTCTGCCTCCTCCTAAAACAATAGAGATTACATTTCGATTCATAAATATCTTGCGTTTTATTTTATTAAGTTTACTGTTCTGTTCTTAGTGTTTACTGCTACTTTAAAGCATTCTTTGTTTTCATATTGGAGTTCGTTTTTATAAACAGTCACCCGAAACTCATCTTTATCATTCAATACTAAAACCTCTTTATCCAGGTTATAGATCTCAATATTATATTTTTTAAGTTCATTGCTGAAGAACGGATTTGTAATAAGTACATCCATCACATCAGCACTCTTCATTACAAAGCCGTCGACATCTTTACGATACTTTTCTCTCCAGCCTTTCCCATATTTTCTTTCTATGGCATTATAAGTCCTTTTATTAAGAGCATCTATTCTCTTCATCTCTTCAGGTTCTACCAGACATTCACCTACAGAGTAATGCTTTATTTTCCATTTTTCGGAAATAGCAGCCATCGCTTCATACCTTTCCGTTGCCGGAAGACCATAGCCATAGATCCAATAATAACCTCCATGATAGCTTCCTCTGTCTTCTTTACATGAAAACAGCATAAACATTATCACAGAAAGAAATCCGAAAATCTTCACTCTATCAGCTATTATATAAAGCTATGTATTTTTCTGCAGATTTCTCCCATGCAAAATCAAAATTCATATTGGCATGGATAAGATCTTCCATAACCCCTTTTTGATTATAAATCGCCAATGCCCTGTTCATGGCATGTACAACATCATCTACACCCGGATAAGTAAAGTTCAGTCCTGCTCCACCTGTTGAAATATCTTCTACCGTATCTCTGAGCCCTCCTGTATATCTTACCACAGGAACGGTGCCATATCTCATGGAATACATCTGGTTCAGTCCGCATGGCTCTACTCTTGAAGGCATCAGAAGAAAATCTGCCGAGGCATATATCTTATGGGAAAGATGCTCTTTATATCCGAGATCCAATGCAAAATTGGTGTACGTATAATCGTATTCTTTCAGTTTATTTTCTATATAGGTGTTCCCTGATCCGAGAATCATAATATTTAAAGCGCCATAACTCTGCTTAATGCTTCTCCATACAACATCCGGCAGCAGATCTGCTCCTTTCTCTGTTGCGAATCTTCCGATAAATGCGAATAAAGGAAGTTCGGGTTTCAATCCATATTCTTTACAGAGATTTTCTTTATTTTTTTTCTTTTGAGCGACTGCATTGGTACTGTTAAAATTAAAATCAAGCATCGGATCGGTTTCAGGATTCCAGACTTCTGTGTCAATACCATTGATGATTCCATATGCCTTTCCGAATTCCTGACGAACTAGGCTTTCCAGTCCGCGGAAGCTGATAAAGAGTTCTTCAAGATATCCTTCCGAAACAGTGGTAAAAGCATCAGCACATTTAATCATGCTGGCCAGAGGATTCATCAATCCGTTCCAATCCATCAGTCCCCATTTGTATGCATCGAAAGAAGGCATATATTGTGCCATAGTCCAGCTCATCATGCCCTGATATTCGCCATTATGAATAGTTCCTATTGTTTTTACTCCTTTTAAGAATTCAAATTCATAACAGTTTTCTACCATAAAAGGAACCAGACCGGTATGATAATCATGGCAATGCAGTACATCAGGACGGATTTTCATCGCAGAAAGCCAATGCAAAACGCCATGCTGGAAAGCCAGAAACTGGAAGTTTTCATCCTGGTATCCATAAGGGTTGTCCCTGTCCAATAATCCCGGAATTCTTACCATATACAGCTCAAATCCCAGAACATTGGTCTTCTCTTTCAATACCTGAACCTGCAGCATATTGGCTGCCTGATGAATAAATCCGTCAAAAACCAGATCAAATTCATGATCATATACAAAGGATTTGTTGTACCACGGCATTACCACTCTGGCTTCTACTCCTGCTATTTTATTCTGATATTTTGGTAACGCTCCCACCACATCTGCCAGACCGCCTACTTTTGCTACGGGATAACATTCTGTACTTAAATGATAAATAACCATTCTTTATCTCTTATGTTTAATTCTGTGTAATTTATATTTTTTATCTTTCTTCTGACGTAAAACTATTCCAGCCAACGGCGGCAGCTTCACGGTCATTGTTTTGGTGTATCCTCTCCATTCTTCATACTTCTCTTCCAGGATTTCAGGCTCCACTCCACTTCCACTGTACTTTTCATCATCTGAATTCAAAACAACTTCCCAGTGGGTGCCGGCAGGAATCCCAATTTTATAATCCAATACGTTGGGTGCCAGGTTTAAAGCCACCATCAGTACATCATCTTTCTTTTTTCCTTTTCTGAGGTAGACATACACCGAGTTTTCCAGATCATCTGCTTCCACCCATTCAAAACCATTTCTATCAAACTGATTTTCATAAAAGGCAGTTTCTGATCGGTACAAGTGGTTCAGTTCCTTCACTATTTCCTGCATTCCTTTATGAACAGGATATTTCAGCAAATGCCAGTCGAGGCTTCTTGTAAAATTCCATTCATTGGTCTGCCCGAATTCATCGCCCATAAAAAGCAGCTTAGCTCCGGGATGGGTATACATATATACATATAGGGTACGGAGATTGGCAAATTTCTGCCATTCATCCCCTTTCATTTTATAAATAAGACTTGCTTTTCCGTGTACGACTTCATCGTGTGACAAAGGCATCATATAATTTTCATTATACATATACATGGAAGCGAAGGTCAGTTTATGATGATGAAATTTACGGTTAATAAAATCTTCCTTGAAATAATCCAGCGTATCATGCATCCATCCCATCATCCATTTCATTCCGAATCCTACACCGCCGTCATGAACAGGTTTTGTAAGCATGGGAAAATCTGAACTTTCTTCCGCAATGGTGATGATATTATTCCCAAATTCTTTGTAGACAGCTGTATTAAATTCCTGGAGAAAGGCTTTCGCTTCCAGGTTCACATTGGTTCCATATATATTAGGTTCCCATTCGCCTTCATTTCTTGAATAATCCAGATGAAGCATTGAAGTCACGGCATCCACACGCAATCCGTCTGCATGATAACGATCCAGCCAGAACATGGCATTTGAAATCAGGAAGGATTTCACTTCATTTCTTCCGTAATTGAAAATATGTGATTTCCAATCCGGATGAAACCCTTTTCTCGGATCTTCATGTTCATACAGATAAGAACCGTCGAATCGGTGAAGCCCATTGGCATCTCCCGGAAAATGGGACGGAACCCAATCCAGAATAACGCCTATGTCATTATTATGAAGTTCATCAATAAGAAACATCAGATCCTGTGGTGAACCAAAGCGTGAAGTTGCTGCATAAAAACCGGTAATCTGGTATCCCCAGCTCGGCTCGTAAGGATATTCCATCACGGGCATGAATTCCACATGGGTAAACCCCATTTCTTTGATATAAGGAACCAGCTTTTTCGCAATATCCCTATAGTTTAAAAAACGTTGAGGCTGATCTTCTTCCCTTACCCAGGAACCCAGATGTAATTCATATACCGATAGCGGAGCTTCCAGTCTGTTTTTTTTCCAGCGGTTATTCATCCACTCCTGATCATTCCATTCGTACCAGGTTGTAGAAACCAGAGAAGCTGCCTGAATATTCTGTTCCCAGCTCAATGCATAAGGATCACTTTTTTCAAGAATTTCGCCTCCTTGCGTTTCAATAGCATATTTATATAATGTTCCCCAGATTAATCCTTCTATAAATCCTTCCCAAATCCCGGATTCATCCCATCGTGGAAACAAAATATGATCTTTATGATTCCAGTTGTTAAAATTTCCGATCACGGAAACTTTCTTTGCGTTAGGAGCCCAAACGGAAAAATATACGCCTTTTACGCCCTCTTTTTCTGCAGAATGTGCTCCAAATTTACCATACAGCTTATAGTGCCTACCTTCTTTAAAAAGATACACATCATGATCGGTGAAAAGCGTGTAGGTCTTAACAGAATTCATCAAGATCAGTTTATATTTATATTTTCCCTGAAACTACGAAAAATACTGACAATAGCGATGAATTATTCATCAAATAATTATCAACATCATTTCATGTTTTGTCTATTTATCAAATATATCATTTTTTAACTCACATTTTTTATGATTTCAAAACAATCTTTTTTTATAAATTTAACATCAATATTATTAAACACCTATGATGAGGTTTGAACTTTATACAGCAGAAATAGATGACAGGCCGGTATTTATTACCGGAAATTTCAATAGCTGGAATCCCAAAGATTATAATTTCCAGCTTAAACAAATTGATCCTTCCGGTTATTTTATAGAAATCGAAGATCAGCTTCTTCCTGATGATATTGAATACAAGTTCACAAAAGGAGGCTGGGAAAACGTAGAGCTGGATCAATATGGAAATATCACTCCCAACCGGAAAGCGAAAAAATCTGCCGGTAAAACGTCCGACTCTGTAGAAAAATGGAGATTGAACTGGGGACCGTTTAAAGAAGAATATTATCCTATAGCAGAAGTTATTTCTGAAAATTTTTATATCCCGCAGCTTGACCGTTACCGCAAGGTTTGGGCACTGCTTCCTTATGATTATCATACAACGGATAAACAATATCCAGTTTTATACCTTCAGGACGCACAAAATCTTTTCAATGAAGGAAGCGGTTTCGGGAATTGGGAAATCGACAAAAAATTATCCATCCTTGCTGAATACGGGCGCGGCGATCTTATCATCATTGCGATAGAACATGGCAGTGAGGAAAGAATCAAAGAATATATTTTTGATAATGATCATGTAGCCAACGGTTCTGAAGGAAAAAAGTACATCCGCTTTATTGCCGATACTTTAAAGCCTTTTGTGGACGAAAATTACAGAACTAAAAAAGACCGAGACAATACCGGAATCGGAGGCAGTTCATTGGGAGCATTGATCAGTATATACAGCGGATTTCTTTATCCTGAAGTGTACTCCAAACTACTGATATTCTCGCCTTCTCTATGGGTAGAACCCAATAACAACTTTCCGATGATGAATTTCCGGGTTCCATTTAAAACGAAGATCTATCTCTACGGCGGCGGCCAGGAAGGTTCTAAAATGGTCAAAAGAATTCATATTTTTGAAGAATATCTGAAAAGATGGGAAGAGAAAAAGCTTTTTGATTTTGAATTCAAAACCAATATCAATCCTGAAGGCACCCACAATGAGTTTTACTGGTCTCAGGAGTTCCCAAGGGCTATAGAATGGCTGTTCTATGACAACACAGAAAATCCTGTAGAAGTAAAACCACAACAAAAAAGCATCAGAAACTAAATGCATAAAAACTGCTGCAGAAAATGTAAGCCGGACAGGGACAAAATGAAGGCGGCACTCTTTATGAATTTAGAAATTATAACATCTATTTATGAAACTAATCAATAAAAAAAACAAAAATTACACTCAGGTTTTCCAACTGTTTACGGAGGAAGAATGGACGAAAACCAGTAAAAATTTCAACAAAAACATTTCCAATTTTTTCACCGGAAAGAAATATGAAGTTTTTGTCAATGCTCATGAAGAAGGAATTACGTATTTCATTGGATTAGGAAAATCCGCCTTACAAAATTTCGAGATCCAGCAGGTGGCGGCTAAATTTTCACAGACACAGAAAGAAAAACTGCTGGCCGTACCTACATTAGCCCTTGCTGACTTCCTGAATGAAAAGCAGTTCGAGGAGTTTGTAAAAGGACTTTTAACAGGAACTTACAACTACCCTTTTGATAAAAAACACGCTTTCTGGAATACGAAATTTGAATTGCACTTTGAAAATTTAAGCCAGAAAAAATTAGATCATATCAGCCAGAAAGCAGAAGCATTGGTTAACGGGCAAACTGCCTGCCAGGACTGGCTTAACAAACCAGCCAATCTTAAAAAACCGGATATCTTAAGCGCATACCTTAAAAATCTGGCTAAAAAATATGACTTAAAATACACTGCTTTTAACAGAAAGAAATGTGAAGAACTTGGATTAGGCGCTTATCTTTCTGTGAATCAAGGAAGTGCTTACGATGCCGCTTTCACTATTTTAGAATATAAAACGACAGCAAAAAACGCCAAGACTTTCGGTCTGGTAGGAAAATGTATTCTCTTTGACACAGGAGGAATATCAATAAAAAGCTCTGCCAATCTGCATTATATGAAGTCCGATATGGGCGGAGCAACGGCTGTTTTGGGAACGTTAATCTATGCCGCAGAAATGCAGCTTCCTGTAAACATCGTCGCTGTTCTCCCTATTACTGATAATGCGGTCTCTGAAAAGGCCCTGCTTCCAAGTGATGTGATTACAGCCTACAACGGAAAAACAATTGAAGTACTTGATACTGATGCAGAAGGCAGATTAATTCTTGCAGATGGTTTGTCTTATCTTTCTAAAAACTACAAAACTGATTTCCTTATTGACCTGGCTACCTTAACGGGAAGCTCAGTGAGAATGTTCGGAGATACCTGTGCTGCTATGTTCTCCAATAACGAGGAACTGAAAAACAACTTAATCAAAACCGGTGACCAGACCAATCAGAGGGTTTGGAATCTTCCTTTATGGGATGTTTGGAAAGATGATATCCAGTCTGATGTGGCCGATATGAAAAACATCTCTCTAAAGCCTGTGGGAGACTGTATTATTGCTGCAAAATTTTTAGAGCAATTCATTGAGAACCATCCTAAATGGGCGCACTTAGACATTGCAGGAGTAGCCTTTGGAAGTGTGGGCTATGCAAAAGAAAAAGCAGCAACAGGTTTTGGTGTTCAGCTCCTGGTGAATTTAATTGAAAATTATCACTAAAAATTAGTTTTTTACAAAAAAACTCTGTATAATTGATTAGTGGATTTTCAAAAACGCACAATATTTTATTTTTTGATATTAATAAAATAATATATAAATGCTTTTATTTTTGAAAATTCACTAAATCTTAAAAAACATTATATGGAGAAGAAAACTATTGTGTGTATTTCGTGCTATTACAAAGGCTACGATTTTATGGACGAAATGAAGAAGCTCAGCAATAAAATCATCCTTGTAACCTCCGAAAACCTCAAAGAAAAAAACTGGCCCTGGCACGCGATTGATGAAACATTCTATATGCCCGAGCTCAAGCCTTCCGTATGGAATCTGGAACATTTAATTCAGGGATTTTCCCACCTGATGAAGACCAGAAAAGTAGATGCTGTGGTGGCTTTGGATGATTATGATGTTGAAAAAGCAGCGTTAATCAGAGAAACATTCCGTATTCCCGGTATGGGACAGACAACCCACCGGTATTTCAGAGATAAACTTGCCATGAGGCAAAAAGCAAAGGATTCCGGGATCAGCGTTCCTGAATTCACCGCTGTGTTCAATGATAACGAAGTGGATGAATTTACAGACCGCGTTCCTGCTCCATGGGTATTGAAACCAAGGTCTGAAGCATCCGCATCGGGCATTAAGAAAATAACCTCCAAAGAACAGCTTCTTGAAGCCCTGGAAATACTGGGAGAAGAACGTCATCTTTTTTTACTGGAAAGTTTTAAACCTGGAGATGTTTACCATGTGGACAGTCTTACTTTTAACAAAAAAACAATATTCACTTCTGCCTCAAAATATCTTGCTCCTCCCATGCAGGTTTCTCACGAAGGTGGGGTTTTCAGATCCAAAACATTAGGAAGGTATTCCGAAGAGTTTAAGGCACTGGAAGATATAAATGCCAGAGTTCTTTCCAACTTCGGACTTGTCAACGGAGCCACCCATACAGAATTTATCCGTGGAAAAGAAGACGGAAAATGGTACTTCCTTGAAACCTCATCCAGGGTTGGCGGCGCTCATATTCCGGATCTGGTTGAAGCATCAAGCGGCATCAATATCTGGAGAGAATGGGCTAAAATTGAAGATGCTCTTCTGAGAGGTCATGATTACAGCGTTTCTCTGCCTACAGGCTATTATTCAGGCCTGATTGTAGCTCTGATTAAAGATAAAGAACCGGATTACAGCAGCTTTGAATGTGAAGAGGTTGTCAAATTTCTTCCGATAGACTATCATGTCGGAATTGTATATAAATCCGGAGACGCCTCTGTTGTACAGGACAGGCTGGATTCTGCTGCTGAAATGATTCATGCGGATATGCTGAACATTCTGCCTCCGAAAGGTAATAAATTGAGTTCTTAACAATGAAACTTGACATTGATATTCAAAATGTTATCGAATTCATAATATACAATCTGCTCCAAGATTCTCTGCTAAAATGTAATTTAGAAAGATAAAACCAAACAAGGAAAATGCCTCACATAGAACATACAGAGTATTATTCAAATATATTGGGAACAAGTCTCAAAGTAGAAGTGACCGGGCATTACGGCCATCCTATCATTATGTTCCCAACTTCCCAGGGACAATATACCCAGAATCATGATTTTCATCTTAACGGAAGTATCAACTGGTTTATAGAACAGGGAAAGGTAAAGCTTTACAATGTACAGACCATCGACAGCTGGAGTTTTTATGATGAAAAAATCTCGCCTCAGCAAAGAATAAGAAATTATGAACGGTATGTACAGTTTCTGGTCCAGGAATTCGTTCCTTATATCCAAAAACTTCACAAAACCCACCGCGTTGCCGTTGCAGGAGCAAGTTTCGGGGGCTATCATGCCGCTAATTTTGCTTTCAGATTTCCGGATTTGGTTTCTCATCTGTTTTGTCTTTCCGGCGCCTTCAGTATAAGGAATTTTATGGATGGCTACTCTGATGATCTGGTATACTTCAACTGTCCGAGAGAGTTTGTAAGAAATGATGAAGCCTGGAAATATAAACACATGCATATTGTACTGAGCACTTCCGATCAGGATATCTGCAGGGATAAAAATGTTGAAATGGCTGAAATCCTCAGGATAAAAGGCATAGATTTCTGGTACGATGAAAGAAAATGGATAGGCCACGACTGGCCGCTATGGAGAATGGTCTTCCCTACCTTCATAGGAGCATTTTTCTCTTAAAAACAATAAAAAAGACAAATAGAAAAAATATACCCACCTTAAAAACAAAAATTATGACAAAAAAAGTAGGAATTCTTTTCGGTATGGAAGACACGTTTCCCTGGGCATTTATAGAAAAAGTAAATGAAATGGGAGGTGGCGATATCATCGCTGAACCCGTTACTATTGATAAACTGGAACAGGGTGCAGATTATGGTTATGCAGTGATCATCGACAGAATTTCACAGGACGTTCCCTTTTACAGAGCTTATTTAAAAAATGCTGCCCTTAACGGCACTTATGTCATCAACAATCCATTCTGGTGGAGTGCTGATGAGAAGTTTTTCAACAATGCCCTGATGTCAAAACTGGGAATTCCACTTCCTAAAACGGTTTTGCTTCCATCACACGAAAGACCGGACAATACTTCAGAAACTTCATTCAGAAACCTGAAATTTCCTCATGACTGGGAATATATCTTCAATTATGTAGGGTTTCCTGCCTATATGAAGCCTCATGATGGCGGCGGCTGGAAAAATGTATACAGAGTGGAAAACCCGGATGATCTTTGGAACAAACTGGGAGAAACCGAGCAGCTGGTGATGATGGTACAGGAAGAAATTATCTTTGACGATTATTACAGAGTGTACTGTCTGGGCCAAAAATATGTCCACATTATGCCTTATGAGCCGAGAAATGCGCCTCATTTAAGATATGCCACCACTCATCAGACCCAAGGTGAAGAACTTGAAAAGCTATTGAAAACCATTCATGATTACACGATTAAAATGAATCAAGCGTTGGGATATGATTTCAACACCGTGGAATTTGCTGTAAGAGACGGTATTCCTTATGCGATTGATTTCTGCAACCCGGCTCCTGATGCAGACCGCAATTCTGTAGGAGAAGAAAACTTTGCATGGATCATAGAACATGCTACCAAACTGGCTATTGAAAAAGCTAAAGAATATGTTCCGGGGAAACCTAACATTGCCTGGGGAACATTCGTGAAGGATTCCATTAAATAACATTGAAAAAGAAATTAAAAAACACAAAATAAATGCATCATCAGTTTACTATTGGGATTGAAGAAGAATATCAGATCATCGATGTGGAAAGCAGAGATCTGGTTTCTCACGTTTCAAAAATCATTGAAGGCGGCAAAGCGGTTTTAAGTGAAAACTTAAAGCACGAAATGCACGAATCCATGATTGAAATGGAAACGGGAATCTGCCAGAATATTCAGGAAGCCAGAGCTGAATTAACGAATTTAAGGCGTCATCTTATCAATATCGCCCATGAACAGGGACTTCGTGTTTCCGGAGGTGGCACTCACCCATTCTCTCACTGGTCTGAAAACAATATCACTCAGGGAGAAAGATACATTAAAATTGTTGATGATATGGGAGATGTAGCCCGTGAAAATCTTATTTTCGGACTGCATGTTCATATTGGAATTCCTAATCGTGAAGAAGGCGTAAGAATTCAGAATGTGATGAGATATTTCCTTCCTCACGTATACGCCCTTTCTACCAATTCACCTTTCTGGATTGGAAGATATACAGGTTTTAAATCGTACAGACAGGAAATTTTCGTGAAATTCCCAAGAACCGGGATTCCAAGTTATTTCAACTCTCTGGCAGAATTCGACAGTTATGTGGATCTTCTTGTAAAAACAGGAACCATCGACAATGCCAAGAAAATCTGGTGGGATTTACGGGTACATCCGTTTTATCCAACTATCGAATTCAGAATCTGTGACATGCCGTTAAGAATTGACGAAACCGTTTGTCTTGCTGCCATAATGCAAAGTCTTGTTGCCAAAATATATAAACTGCACCAGCAAAATCTCAGCTTCAGAAGCTATAGAAGATTACTGCTGAACGAAAATAAATGGCGTGCCTCGAAAAGTGGTATTGAAGCCCATCTCATAGATTTTGGAAAAGAAGAATCTGTTCCTTATCCTCATTTGTTGAAAGAACTTTTAGAGTTTATTGATGATGTGGTAGATGATCTGGGATGCCGCCAGGAAGTGGAATATGCCTGGAAAATCCTTGAAAACGGAACCGGTGCAGACCGGCAGCTTCAGATCTTCAAGGAAACGGGTGATCTGACGAAAGTAGTTGATTATATGATCTCTGAAACGGAGTATGGCATCACCCATGGTGAACCTGCTTCATAATATTTTGGTAACTTTGCAAAAAATATGATGTAATGAAAGATATTCGAATTGCTCTGCTGGACATGAACAACAATCATGTGAATCAAGGTTTTAGAAATATTAAAGAAATTTCCGAAACTTTTCAGCAGAACTCTGAAGAAAATGTGGTGATCAAAACGTTTGATGTAAGATATAAAGATGAAATGCCTGAAATAGGTGACTTTGATATTTTCATTTCTTCAGGCGGGCCTGGCAATCCACATCGTGAAGGTCTGGCCTGGGAAGACAGATTTGCCCATTTCCTAGATGCTGTTTTCGAGCATAATCAATACCATGAAGATAAAAAGTACCTTTTCCTGATCTGCCATTCATTCCAGCTGGCAAGTATCCACTGGAATCTGGGGAATATCTGCAAAAGAAGGTCTTATTCCTTCGGGGTAATGCCTGTTCATAAAACAGAGGAAGGTAAAGAAGAATTCTTATTCAAAAATCTTCAGGATCCTTTTTATGCGGTAGATTCGAGGGCCTACCAGTTTATTGAACCGGATCATGAGCGTTTTGAAGAACTGGGTATGACCATCATGGCCATTGAAAAATTCCGTCCTCATATCAACCTGGAAAGAGCGGTAATGGCCGTTCGTTTTTCGGAGGAGATATTCGGAACACAGTTTCACCCTGAAGCCAATCCTGAATCTCTGATCGAAAATCTGAAAGATGAAAAAAACAGAGAAGCCATGATCGAAAATTTCGGGATGGAAAAATATCTTGAAACGATAGACAGAATAGACGATGAAGATAAAATCGTTCTGACCAGACATCAGATCCTTCCGAGATTCCTGCAGTTTGCAAAAAAAAACATTTTGAAAGAAGCTGAATCTTTGGCTTAATCAATACAAACCACAAAAGTCACAAAAGGGATTTGGGTATTACAATCATAAAAGCTGTTGAGAAGAACACATAAGCTTTCTTGAAAATCAAAGATTTCCCAATTAAATAGGTATTTTTATAAAAGTGTATTAAACTTTTATATTCTAAAACTTTTGTGCCTTTTGTGGTAAAATCAAATCGGGCATAAACGTCCGGTTTTTTAACACCACAAAAGAAAAAAAATATGATCCCAGAATACAGAAAACAGTTCAATCAGGAGTTTTCAGATGAAAAATACCATCAACTCAAAAATATACTGACTGAAAAAGGAGGAACAGCACCTGGTTTCAGAGTTTCAGAAAGTCCTATTTTTCTGACTAAAGAATTTGAGAAAAAACTCATAGACGCCAGTGAAAGTATCATCAGCCAGATTCAAGCAATGCCGGCAGAACTCCTTCAAAAAGCCATTCCTGAAAACTGCAGGGTTCCCAATGACACCCAACAGCCTCATTTTTTCACCATAGATTTTGGAGTCTGCAAAAGCGAAGACGGAGCAATAGAACCTCAGCTGATAGAACTTCAGGCATTTCCTTCTTTGTATGCTTTCCAGAAAGTATATGAGGAAACGTATTGTGAAGTCTACCCTTTTCTTTCGGAGATCAGAAATCCTATGCCCCATGAAACCTTTAAAAACTATTTGAAGGAACTGATTGTAAGTGATGAACATCCTGAAAATGTAATTCTGCTTGAAATCTTTCCGGAAAAACAAAAAACGGCTATTGATTTTGCTCTGACCGAGAAACTGCTAGGCATCAAAACAGTATGCCTGACAAAAGTAAAAAAACAGGGTCGAAAACTGTATTATGAAAATAATGGTAAGCTTACCGAAATTAAGAGAATCTACAACCGGGTTATATTTGATGAACTGGACAATATTCCGGATCTGCATACAGAATTTGATTTCCGCGAGGAAGTGGATGTAAAATGGATTACCCACCCAAACTGGTTCTTTAAAATTTCAAAATTCCTTTTGCCTTTATTACAACATCAGTTTGTTCCGAAAAGTTATTTTCTGCATGAATTTCCGGAAAATGAAAATCTGGATGATTTTGTATTGAAACCATTATTTTCGTTCGCCGGAAGTGGAGTTAATCTGAATCCGACAAAAGAAGTTACAGACTCTATTCAGGATAAGGAAAACTATATTTTGCAGAGAAAAGTCTATTATGAACCCATTTTTGAAGATATCAACGGAGATTTTTCAAAAGCAGAGATCCGTTTGTTGTATATTTGGCGGGAAAATGACGAACGCCCTATCCTATTGGAAAATCTGGGAAGAATGACTAAAGCCGCCATGGTGAATGTAGACTTCAATAAAAAAGATGCCATCTGGATCGGAAGTTCGAATGCTTTTTTCGGATAAAAAACTGATAAAACTAATACAACATGGAAGAAAAGCCAACCGCTTTTGCAGAATTTGAAAACCACACTTTAACACGGAGAAGAGATTTATTACCTGTCTGGATTAAAATTTTCTTATGGATCTTTTTAATCGGAGGAGCACTGGCTGCTATCTTTTTATTGGCAGGCTCTCTGATGACTCATGTCTCTTTATCATTATACGGGATGAATGCCAATCATCCGTATTCAATGACAGGACTTTTGATCTGTTCTTTGTTCCTGTTCAAAGGCATTGTAGCCTACGGACTTTGGTTTGAACAAAAATGGGCACCACAGGCTGCCATAGTTGATGCCATTATCGGGATTGCTGTTTGCCTTATTATGATGGCCATTATTCCGTTTATGTACCCATCAATCAGCTTTACCCTCAGATTAGAACTTATTCCTTTGTATTTTTATCTTAAAAAAATGCAGAGTATAAAGACAACCTGGGAAAACTTATAGAAACAAACCTCCGAAATTTCGGAGGTTTTATTTTTTATTCCCGAAGACCTCTCCCATCATAAAAAATCCCCCAGCAAAGGAGGATAAAAAAATTGACATGTACGCTGTGTTTTTTACAAACATTGTAAATATACGGATATGTTGTTGGCATAGTCTACAGGAAACCGTAATGATTGACTTTTAATTCTTCAACTTATTAATAACCCAGAATACTCTTTCTTAGCATCAAAACTAGGGCAGGCTTTATGAACATTTGGAAAATCTCTATGTCCCTGAATTCTAGCTTTAGGAAATTTTGATTTTAATTCTCTTAACAGCTTTACAATAGATTTTTTTTGCTCTTCCGTTCTTGTATCTTTTGGATGGTTGCTTTTATCAATGCCGCCAATGTATGATATATTGATTATTTGGGAATTCCACCCTGCAACGCCATTGGATACCTGATCAATGGGCAACGTGTTGACTATTTTTCCATCAGCTTTTATCATATAGTGATATCCTGGATTTTTCCATTTCAGGTTTTCCTTCCAATACCTTTTAATGCTCTCTATTGTAACATCTGGTTGTGTGGCTGTACAATGTATAACGATGTAATTGATTGTTCTCATGGATTTCATTTTATTATTTTGAGCAAAATTAAACTTGTAACTCCCAAAATAGTGAAGGAAAAACACCCTATTTACATTGTTGTGATCAATACCTTTTTAAACGTTTATAAAATAAAAAAACAAACCTCCGACATTTCTTCGGAGGTTTGTTTTTTTATTCTTGTGTTATATTCTATGAATTGATCTTTTATATTAAAAAGTATAATTGTGAAAAGAAAACTCAAAAAGCCTGAAATACAGTAACAAAAAATCCCTCATAGTGAGGGATAATTTTTATAAATCCGGACATGCCATCTGATTGTCATGGGGAATACATACCTTTTCATTCCATGGCACCGGACAATCATGAAAGCCTGGAGGGCATCCTCCTTTTCCGTTGATACTTCTTAATTTCTCTTTAGAGATTTTCTTTAAATTTTTCATGGTTTTGATTTAAGTTTAGAAATCAAATATAAAAATTATTCTCCAATAAGAGATTTAACATAAAAAAATAATCGTTATTGATTCCTGTAAGCAAAAAAATAACAATAGATAAAAAAATTGCAATACGTTTTCCATTTCGTATTGCAATTGTAATAAGTTTTATAAGGGTGTATTTATATGTTTTTATCGTCTTCCAAAAGCTCCTTGGCCTGATATTCCTGAACCAGATCAATAGCATTGGAAATCACATCACTTAAAGCTGTGATAAATGTTCCTTCTTCTGCCATTCCTATCGCATGTTTTAAGGCTTCAATTTCTTTAGGAATGATCTCATAACTGACATCTCTTCCTGCAGAATTAATACCATCGATAATCAATCCGTTGATTTCATCTTCGGTTCTTCCACGAAGATGTTTCTCATTTCGGATGATAATATAATCAAACATTCTTCCGGCAATTTTTCCACATTCTCTGATATCATTGTCTCTTCGGTCTCCGACACCGGATATAATACCGATTTTCTTTGTAGATTCTACGTTTTTCAGATAATCTTCAATGGCTTCGTATCCTGAAGGATTATGGGCAAAGTCGATCAGAACTTTAAAGTTTTTGAATTTAAAAACATTCAGTCTTCCCGGTGTCAGCTGGGCACTTGGAATAAAGGTTCTCAAAGAATTGGAAATATCCTCAATCCCGAATCCGTAAAGGTAACTCGCCAAACTGGCTGCCAATACGTTTTCAATCATAAATCTGGCTTTCCCTTCCATCGTTATCGGGAAGTCTTTGGCTTTTCCTATTCTGATTTTCCAGTCTCCTTTTTTGATGGTTACAAAACCTTCTTCATATACACAGGTTATCTTTCCTTCTTTAGCAAATTTTACAATATGAGGATTGTTTTCATCCATACTGAAAATAGCCACATTAGAATCGAGATCACTCACAATCTTCATGGAATATTCATTGTCGGCATTCAAAACACTCCAGCCGCTCTTTTTCACGCTATCCAGTACTACACGCTTTACTTTGGTAAGATCCTTCAGACTGTGAATATCATTCATTCCCAAATGATCTTCTTCAATATTGGTCAGAACCCCGATATCGCATTGAGAAAAACCAAGTCCGGAACGTAAAATTCCTCCTCTGGCTGTCTCCAGAACGGCAAATTCTACGGTAGGGTCTTTTAAGATAAACTCTGCGGAAAGTGGTCCAGTTGTATCTCCTTTTGACAGCATGGTATTTTGAATATAAATTCCATCCGAAGTCGTAAATCCTACTCTGTACCCATTGCTTTTTACAATATGGGAAATAAGTCTTGTCGTTGTTGTTTTTCCATTGGTTCCTGTTACTGCAATGATGGGAATGGTAAATGGTTTCCCCTGAGGATAGAGCATGTCAACCACTGGCGCAGCAACGTTTCTTGGCAGTCCTTCACTTGGAGCAAGATGCATTCTGAACCCTGGTGCAGCATTAACTTCAATAATTGCTCCGCCACTTTCCTTTAAAGGCTGGGTAAGGTTCTCTGCCATCACATCAATACCGCAAACATCCAATCCGATAATTTTAGAAATTCTTTCAGCCATTGTGATATTTTCCGGATGCACCATATCTGTTACATCAATGGAAGTTCCTCCGGTTGAAAGATTGGCCGTTGATTTAAGATAAACCACTTCTCCTCTTTGAGGAATTGTTTCCAAAGTATATTGAAGTTTATCAAGTAATTCTAAAGTGTCTTTATCAACTTCAATTTCGGTAAGGACATTTTCATGGCCATAGCCTCTTCTAGGGTCTTTATTTTCTTTTTCAATAAGCTGCTGAAGATTCAGTTCTCCGTCTCCCACAACATGGGCTGGAACTCTTCTGGCTGCAGCCACCATTTTATTATTGATCACCAGTATACGGAAGTCGTAGCCTGTGATATATTTCTCAACAATTACTTTTCTTGAATATTTCTGAGCATGTTCAAGGCCTATTTTAGCAGCATCCCAATCGTTGACATTAATGGAAGAGCCTTTTCCATGGTTTCCATCCAAAGGTTTTAAAACAATGGGATACCCAATTTTTCTGATGACTGCATTTAAATCTTCTTCATCTGTTACCAAATCTCCAATCGGTACGGGAATAGCTGCATCATGAAGCATTCTCTTTGTTAATTCTTTATTACAGGCGATATCAACAGCAATAGAACTTGTGTTCCCGGTAATGGTAGCCTGAAATCTTTGCTGGTTCACGCCATAACCAAGCTGTACCAGTGAGTTTGTCCCCAGTCTGATCCATGGAATTCTTCTGGATGCCGCTTCTTCTACAATACTTCCTGTGGAAGGTCCTAAACGGACGCGCTCCCTGATTTCTTTTAATCTATGGATACAAGCATTCAAATCATAGTCTTTGCCTTCAATCAGTGCTTCTGCAATTTTTACAGATTCTTCTGCAGCAAAGATCCCTGCATTTTCTTCGATATAATTGAATACTACATTATATACTCCCGGAGTTTTTGTTTCACGGGTTCTTCCAAACCCCACATCCATTCCTGCCAGGGTCTGTATTTCCAAAGCGATATGCTCAATGACATGTCCCATCCAGGTTCCTGTTTCCACTCTATGGAAAAAACCTCCCTCCACTCCTTCCGAGCATCGGTGCGTCATCAATGATGGGATTAATTTTTCAATCCTTTCCCGGAATCCCTCAATTTTGTTGGTAGGATAATTCTCCATTTCTTCTAAATCCAACCTCATCTGTATCAGCTTCTTTCTTCTGATGCTCCAGATGTTAGGACCTCTTAGTGCCTGAATCTTTTCGATTTTCATAGTCTATTGGCATTTTAACAGTTAACAATAACTCCTTTCATAGCCAAAGATAATGTAAAACCCTAAACGAAACTATACCACATTTAAAGATTCATTAAAAAAAATTAATTTTAATTAACATTCCTAAAACATTAAAAATCAACTAAAGATGGCATGAAATTGGCCAAAGAATGTGAATTATTTTTTAATTTTGCACAATGATGAAACCTGTTGGAAAATTAATAGTTATCGGAGGCGCTGTAAACAAAGGAAGTTTTGCTGAAACCGATTATGATCAGAATATAGAGAAGAATCTTAATTTTTTTGAGCGTGGGATCCTGCGAAAGATCATCAACGAATCAAAACTAAAGGAAAATTCTGTCATTGAAATTGTTACCACTGCCTCTCAAATCCCTCAGATCGTAGGTTCCGAGTACAAAAAAGCATTCGAATTTCTTGGAGCTAAAAATGTAAATGTGCTGGACATCCACAACCGTGAGGAAGCCAATTCTGATGCAATGGTCGCAAGAGCCAACGCTGCCGATGTAATGATGTTCACCGGAGGAGATCAGCTGAGACTGACCTCTATTCTTGGAGGAACAAGATTTCATGATACGGTTTTATTAAAATACCAGGAACAGGATTTTATTTATTCCGGAACTTCTGCAGGTGCTGCAGCAGCTTCTGAAAATATGATCTATCAGGGAAGCAGTTCTGAAGCTTTATTGAAAGGAGAAATCAAAACCACTCAGGGATTGGGGCTAATCGATAATGTCATTATCGACACTCATTTTGTACAGCGGGGAAGAATCGGGCGCCTTTTCCAGGCGGTAGTGAACAATCCTAGAACGCTGGGAATCGGATTGGGTGAAGATACAGGACTTTTCATTCATAATGATGTAATGACTGCTGTAGGTTCAGGTCTTGTTATTCTGGTAGACGGAAGGTTTATCAAAGATACCAACCTTACCAATATCAACCTTGGAGAGCCGATTTCTATTGATAATTTAACAGTACATGTAATGTCTATGAATGATCATTATGATCTTACGACAAAAACGCTGACGATTGAGAATTCGCAGTTTAATCCTATTCCACAGGATAAATAGAACAACAAATACAGCTATACAAACGGAACCTCGGTTCCGTTTTTTTATTTAGCATACACATTTTAAGTTGGCTAAAGCCATTGGATTTAAAATATTTATTATAAGGCGGGCTTTCTTCGTCTCCGCTCAGAATTATAGCCCACCTCTATTGATGTTGATATCCAGATGTATAATAGTCGCTTAAAAACATTATCTTTTATCTTTTATCTTTTATCTTTTATCTTTTATTAATTAACTTCGTAAAAGAAATCATTTATCAACCATCATCTATAATTTTATGAAAGTAATTATCCACGGCGGTTTTTTCTCTGAAAGCGATCAAAGCCATGAAGTAAAAACAGCAAAACAGGAGTCATTAAAACAAATTGCTCAAAAGGCATTCGATTATCTTAAGACCCATTCGGCTTTTGATACGGTTGCTTATGCTGTTTCCTTGCTGGAAGATGATCCGTTATACAATGCAGGAACAGGTTCTCAAATCCAGAGTGATGGTGTTATTCGTATGAGTGCTGCCATTATGAACGGAAATACCCAGAAGCTAAGCGGCGTAATTAACATTGAGAATGTACAAAACCCGATTTTTGTTGCTAAAGATCTTATAGGTGAAGATGACAGAGTATTAGGAGGAAATGGTGCCAAAATTTATGCTACGGAAAATGGTTTTGAAAATTTTTCTACAGAAATTCCCCAGAGAAGAAAAGAATATGAAGCTAAACTAGCCAATGGAGGAAAAGGAACTGTAGGCTGTGTTGCAATTGATCATGAAGGAAAACTGGCTGTTGCCACATCTACCGGAGGTAAAGGTTTCGAGATTCCCGGAAGAATTTCAGATTCTGCCACAGTGGCCGGAAATTATGCCAATGCTTTCTGTGCGGTAAGTTGTACCGGGGTTGGTGAAGATATTGTCAGCAATGCTACGGCTGCAAAAATTGTAACAAGAGTTACGGATGGAATGAGCCTTCAGCAGGCTTTCGATAAAACATTTGAGGAGCTTAAAACCATTGATGGGTTTGCAGGCGCCATCGCCATTGATAAAGATGGAAATGTACATCATCAGGATTCGTATCCTACTATGGTTTTCGCCAGTTTTGATGGTAAAAAACTTGAAGTCTTTTCCTAAATTTAACATTTATTTATAAGTCCATTTATTTTTTTGGCACGTATTTTACATTATTGATAACAACAAATTTTAATATTAATACTTAAAAAAATAGAAATCATGGGAAACAAGACAAAAGGCTTATTAGCTTTACTAGGATTAGGTGCATTAGCTTACTGGAAATATAAGAATTCAAGCCCTGAAGATCAACAAGCGGTAAAAGATAAGATCAATACAGCTAAAGATAATCTTAACAAATGGGGAAATGACCTTAAGAGCAAAGCCAATGATGTTGCTTCCCAGGTTCAGAATAAAGTGGACGAAGCAAAAACAAAGGCTGAGGACTCCCTTAGCTAACCAACACAGAGCAGTTTTTTTTAACATTCATATATAGGAAAAAGTCATCGTAATAGTAATTGCGATGACTTTTTATTAGGATTAAAATAAATCTTATATTTTCTCTGCAATCAAAGCGAACACCAACGGTATTTTATTTCCGAACTGTGGAATTCTCCATTTTCCTTTTTCAAATTCATCTACATGTCTGAAGCACGGATAAGGTGACCAGTCAAATTCCTGAAAAGTTTCCAGCTTCAACCCTTTTTTCATTAAATTGTCAAGCACTTCTGCTAAGGAGTGGTTCCACATGACATACTCCTGTACAATAGGTGCAGACTGATCTGCATAAGTGCCTTCATAGGTTTCAACAATCGGTTTTTCATTGAAGTAATTATAAGCAACTTTTGTAAAGTCGTCATCAAACATCCAGACAACAGGATGAAACTCTGCCATAATAAACTGCCCTCCCGGCTTCAGAAAATGATTGATAATTTCCGCCCATTTCTCAAGATCAGGAAGCCAGCCAATGGTACCGTAACTTGTATAAACGATGTCAAACTTATGATCCAGAACATTGGGCAGCTCATATACATCTGAACAGATAAATTCTGTGTCTGTACCGCATTTTTGTGCAAGTTCTCTGGCGGTATCAATCGCTTTGTCAGAAAGGTCAATGCCGGTCACCTTTGCTCCCATTCTTGACAGGGAAATAGAATCCTGTCCGAAATGGCACTGCAAATGCAGAATACTTTTTCCTTTTATATCTCCAAGAAGCTCCAGCTCTATGGAGTTCAGCGAAGTTCTGCCTTTTAAGAACTCATCTACAAAGTAAAAATCCGATTTCAGATGAGGTTCTACTTTTGCATTCCATGATTTTTTATTAATTTCTAAATAATTTTCCATTGCTTTAGTTTAAAAATGGGAGTTCCACCCATCAAGTAATTTCATTATTCAACACAATGATTACAATTTCTCCATTAATTTTTTCTTTTGATCCAGAAATTCCTCCTCACTTAGAACTCCGGATTCCTTTAATCTTCCCAATTGTTCCAGCTGATCTAAAATACTAGGTTCGGATTTACTCTGAAAATGTTGTTCCGGATGGGACATGAAATCTCTTACTTTTTCACAAAACAGTTCAGCATGGTACTTTCCTACTCCATCAATTTCTACCACGTCATCAGTCACCTGAATATCTATGGAAGCTAATAAAAATTCTGTTTCATATTGTATTGAGCTTATTTTGCTGTAAGAAAAGTCTTCTACTTTCAATCCGTACATGAACTCCTTATCTACAAAAATCAGTCTTCTGTCTGTGGCTACCAGGATGATATGATGGTTGTTCAGTTTATTTCTGCCTTCTACGAGATAGACAATTCGTTCGTCCAGTGAAAGGATATCCGGTAATTCACGAATTTCTTTCCGGGCAAATATGGTAGGGCTGATATCCAGTTTTTTAAGTTCTTCTTTTATTTCGTCAAGTCTTGATTTTTCACTCATAGCGTTAATTTTTGGGTCTAAATTACTCTTTATAAGTAATTAAATGAAAATATTAGTCTTCTGATGGTATTACAATGGAAGTATGCAAACAGTATAGCTTCCAGCCTAAGGTTTCATACAACAGCTTTCCTTCTTCTGTTGCCACTAAAATATTCTTGTAAAAACCTTTGGATAAAGCGATCTTCTCCAGTTCTTTCAATAAAAAACGGGCAAGCCCTTTCCTTTGATGACTTTTTTCAGTAATAATCCTGTCATACACAGCAACATCATCTATAAGAGAGATACGTCCTATAGAAGCCTGCTCACCATTCTCCGCCACAATCGTGATAACAAAGGTTGTATTGTACTCAGAAAATTCCAGATGGTATCCTTCTGCAAGACTTGTGTCCGGAAATTCCATTGGATGAAAACAGGTCATCATATATCCCTGCGGCTGCAGTTTCCATCTTTCAGGAATTTGATCTGTAATTTGATCAGGGGGAACAGATGCTTTCAGATAAATCCAGGGCTCGGTAATTGAATTGGCAAGCTGAAAAAAATCATCATTAAGCTCAGGAAACACAAAACGTTCTTTTTGTTTTTCATCTCCTACAACAACATGAAATCCGGATTTATAGGGAACGGCAAAAGGTACTTCTCTTGATAAGCACCAGCCTTTAAGCCAGCTTTCTACTATTTTTGCAGATACTTTATCTTTCATGATTGGGTATAAAATTTTTATGGTAATTGCTCCAGCAGTTTCTTTTTTTGTTCCGCAAATTCGGCATCGGTTAAAATTCCGTTTTCCCTCAGCCTACCCAGTTTTTCAAGCTGATTCAAAATTTCGTCTGATGAGACTGCAATACTTTTTCCTGCTGTACCCATTTGTTTTGGAGATTGATCCTTAGAATTATTATAAATGGTTTTTATTGTATCATAGAACTTCTCTGCATCTTCCTTATCCATATAGCATTCAAACTCCACTATTCTTTCTTCCAGATGCAGTTTAATAATCGGAGATCTCGGATGGGTTACAAAGCTTACCGACTGTATGTTTTCATTAGGATAAATATTGATCTTTGCGGCACCAAACATTCCTTTTGATACAGAAATCATCCTTTTGGGCGTTGCTACCAATACTCCGGCATCCAATGTATTAACAAACTGAGCATCAGTAATCGCTGTGATTTGCTCATCTTCTGAAATCAGATAAGGAAGCTCTTTGATTTCTCCTTTGGTAAACATGGACAGATTAGCATGAAGCATTTCCAGTTCGTTCTTTATTTTCTGATGTCTTCGCTTATAAACCTCTTTTGAGATTTGATGAGAATCATAGAGTACTATTGCAGGAAGATTCTGCGCTGTAGTCATCACAGTCTGAACGTCTTCAGCTTTTTCTGCACTCAGCATCTTATTGATATCCTTAATGCTGAATTTATTAAGATTGTAAAGCAATTCTTCATTGATATCACTTACTTTATTCAAACATTTATTGCATAAAACATTACCATCCAAAAGCGAATTCGCTCCCAGAAGCGTATCCATGGATGTTAATTCTGTATTACACAACGCACAATTATTAGTCATTCCTTTTTTATTCAAAAGTATTTAAATTTCTCAACATCCATCAAAAAAAACAACCACAAAAGTAATTTTGCAGTTGTTCTGTTTTTTTATATATAATTAAAAATTATTCTCCTAAAAACTCTTCTAAAGAAACCGTTTTCTGTACTCCGGCTTCAAGATCTTTAAAAGTAACGGTATTATTTTTAATTTCTTCTTCACCCAGGAAAACCAGATTCTTTATGCCTTTCTTTTCTGCATAGGTAAACTGCTTGTTGATCTTTGCATTTTCAGGGTATAGTTCTGCAGAAATCCCTTTAGCTCTTAGCTTCATGATCAGCTTTAATGCCTCTGTGATGCCTTCACCTCCAAAATTAGCAAACAGATATTCTATTTTGGCTGATGCTTCTTCAGGGAAAAGGTTGAGTTCTTCCATGACAAGATAAATTCTGTCTAATCCGAATGAGATTCCTATTCCGGGAATATTTTTAACGCCAAAAACTTCAGTAAGATTGTCATATCTACCGCCACCTCCGATGGATCCCATAGCAACTTCATCTGCTTTCACTTCGAAAATAGCACCCGTATAATAATCCAGTCCTCTTGCCAAGGTAATATTGAAGACCAGGTTTTGAATATCCACACCAAGGTTCAGAGATTGGGTAAGAACAAATTCCAGCTCTTCTACCCCTTTTAGTCCGATTTCGTTCCCTGCAAATTTTTCTTTTAACTGAAGAAGATTTTCCAGAGCATCATCCGACTGGCTGAACAGGAAATCCAGCTTATCAATAGATTCCTGAGAAATTTCTCTTTCCAACAGTTCTTTTACAACTCCATCTTTTCCGATTTTATCCAGTTTATCAAGAGCAACAGTGAAATCAATCAGTTTATCTGTAATTCCTGCATATTCTGCCAATCCGGACAGAATCTTCCTGTTGTTCATATGAATGGTTACAGGAACTTTAAGATCGGCAAAAGATTTCAGATACAACTGAATCAGCTCCACTTCCTGCAGCAGACTTTCGCTTCCTACCACATCGGCATCACACTGATAAAATTCTCTGAATCTTCCTTTCTGAGGTCTGTCTGCTCTCCAAACCGGCTGGATCTGATAACGTTTGAACGGAAACGTCAGTTTACCATGATTCATCGCTACGAATCTTGCAAAAGGTACGGTAAGGTCATAACGAAGAGCTTTATCTGTAAGGCTCTCTGCACTGAATGGTTTTTCCAATGCTTTTTGAAAGTCATGAAGCATCTGAGTTTTTTTCTCTTCTTTCGCTTCGTTGATGCTTGAATTTAAAATTTTAAAAATCAAGCGGTCACCTTCTTCTCCGTATTTTCCTGTCAAAGTAGAAAGATTTTCAAAACTAGGTGTTTCCAAAGGCTGAAACCCGAATAATTCAAAATTATTCTGTAAAATATTGATGATATATTTTCTTCTGGAAACTTCCTGTGCCGTAAAATCTCTCGTCCCTTTTGCTAAACTTGGCTTCATTTGTTGTATGTCATTTTGATAAATGCAAAAGTAAGGAATTGAAAGGAATTTTACATAGTATAAAAAGCTGAAGAAAGTCTCTCTTCAGCTTTTCTTATTGCAGCATCAATTATTCAAAAAAATCATACGCTTTCAAGAATCTCAAGGATCTCTTCACCATAGTTTTCAATCTTATGCTTTCCAAACCCTTTGATCTCGAGCAATTCTTCTTTCTTAGCAGGCTTATACTTGGCTACAGATATCAGTTCTTTATTGCTCGCGATGAAGTAAGTGGGCAGGTTCTGTTCTCTGGCTTTTTCCGATCTCCAGAATTTCAGAGCATCCAGAATTTTTTCTTCATCGATATTCAAAAGATCAGTATCTGCAGAATATTTTACTGCCTTTGGTTCTTTTACTGTACTTTTTATGGGCTTTAATTCCTCAAAATACAATATGACAGACCAATAACGTTCTTCGTTCACAAAAGCTGTTTCTACTTTCATAATCTCATTGGCGTCCAGGAAATCATCCAGCATTTTCTGATCTTTGTAGAGAAATTCTTCCGGAAGCCTGATTTTAAAAACTTTTACTTTCATCATTTGTGTTTTTAGAATTATTTACCTCCTAATAAAAGAATCTCGTCTACCCGAATTTCTGTGATATACCGTTTAACCCCATCTTTATCATCATAGGATCTGTAGATGATTTTGCCTTCTATGGCAATTTCTTTTCCTTTCGATACATACTTTTCAAAGATTTCTGCTGTTTTCCCAAAGGCAATCAGATTGTGCCATTGTGTTTCTTCTACTTTTTCTCCTTTCGCATTCGTGTAATGATCGCTGGTAGCTAAAGATACACTTGCTTTTACGTTTCCATTGTCGAAGTTTACCATTTCAACTTCTTTACCTGTGTAACCAATTAATGTTACTTTGTTTCTTAGTGACATAACTTTTAGATTTTAAAGATTAATAAATTCAGATAAGAGACGTTCACTGTTTTTCTCAAATCTCTGTTGCAAAGATTGCGATGTTCCGGTAAGACAGTCGGTTATAAACTATTTAAATCCGTTTGTAGTCGTTTGTAAACGGATAGGAAACTAAATAGAATTCTTTATAAAACAATATTTATCAAGCTTAAAAACAATAATCTTCACTTTTAAAGTAAAAATTAAACAATGAAAGCCTTATCCTAAAATAAAATTCTTCTTTAAAAAACATTGAAAAATAGATGTATGACAAGGATTTTTTTTCTTTTTAATTTAATTTTTTTTTGCAAATTTGTAAAAATGTCTGATATGCAAAAAGAAAAACTCCGTACAGTAAGAAAGATGAAAGGTTTCACTCAACAGCAAATGGCTGAAGTGATCCCTACCGACGTCTCCAACTATAGCAGAAAAGAAAACGGTACTGTATCTATAACACAGACAGAGTGGAACAAACTTGCCCAGTTTTTAGAAGTTCCTATCGAAGAGATTTACGAAGAAGAGGAAGCTAAAATTGTTATTGAAAATCCTGTTTTTAATGATAATAATGGAGTCAATGTAGGTAATAATAATGCTACAGCAAATATTAGCAATGAATTAAGCATAGAAATCATCAAGACGATGCAGGAATATATTGGTCTGCTGAAAGAAGAAATCAACAGATTGAAAAAGTAACAATACAAATATTAATTACGAATAGGGGCTATCGCTAAAAAAATAAATTTATATTTTTTCAGCGATAGTTTTTTTTAACAATATCAACCACAAATTTTTAATTTTTCTTTTTTACAAGTAAACAAATTAAAAAAGCGCTCAACAAAATTGTTGAGCGCCTCCTACTTAATCATGCAACTAAAAATAAAATTGAAACTTATATTTTTTCACATTCAATAATGCTTTTTGCATCTGTTCCGATGTGAATAATCTGAGTAAATTGTAATCCTGCTTTTTCAATGATCAATTTAAATTCGTTTAAAGTTCTTTCTTTTCCCGTAAGGCAGGCCAGCATAACAATGTCCAGCAGTTTGGCGATATGGGGCTTATTTAAAGAATCGTCCGGGATAACTGCGTCTATAATCAACAGTTTGGCTCCTTTAGGCATTGCACCATAGCAGTTTTTAAGAATCTGTATACATTTATCATCATTCCAGTCATGCAGAATCCATTTCATGGTATATAAATCCGCACCCTGCGGAACTTCATTAAAAAAGCTTCCTATAGCTACAGAACACCTTTCACTAAGATTTTCAGGAATCATTTTGATAGTTTTTTCAATTACATTGGCTTCATCAAAGATAATTCCGGAGCTTTGCGGAGCATTTTTCAGAATAGTATGGATCATAACCCCATTGCCTCCTCCTATATCAACAATTTTTTTATAAGGTTTAAAATCATAGTTCTCTATAATTCCTTTCAGCTCCATACCGGACATTCCCGTCATTCCCTTTCCAAAGTTTTCACCTGTTTCAGGAAATTCTTTATAAAATCCCCAAAGATCTTTCCCATGAATGTGTTCAAAAGGAACTTTTCCTGTCTGAACGGCATATGTTAGTTCTCCATAGCACGGGAAATGTTCATTCATAATGGTCAGAACAAAATTTTTTGCTGTTCCGGGAACATCGGTTTGCAGGGCAGCTCCGAAATCATTCAAAGCAAACGTTTTGTTTTCTAATTCTTCAAAGATTCCTGCACCACACAACGCTCTCATTACCCGGTACAGTTGGGCTTCATGCGATTGTGTTTCTTCTGCAAGGAAAGAAATAGTTTGAGGACCAGAGGTCAGTAAATCTGCAATATTGAGCTCAGCAGCTGTTTTTACACATCCGGTTAGCCATAAACCACCTAGTATTTCGAACATTTTAAAAGTAAACTCCGGCTTAATGGGTTGTTTTTCCATAGTATTATTTAATTGATTAATATCATTATATATTGAGTCTGAAAACAAGAACCAACTGATTAGTTTGTTCTTGTCTGACATGTGTCAAATTTGAAATTAAGTTTTAATAATGAGATTAATCTTTTGCCTGAGAAACTCTTGTTACACTACTGATAGTAGCATCCAATGCGGTATCAGATTTTATTTTAATAAGATATCCGCTGCCTATAGACAAAGGATCGGCAACACTCACCAGGTAAAAAACAAGATCTCCGGAGGTTACCCCATTGGGAGCAACAGCGGTCTGATCTATGGAGAATGTTGAAGGCGGAACAGGATTGGAAAGGTTTACTGTCACGAAGGCTACAGAACCATTATTCTTGTTGGCATAACTTACAATAACCCTCCACATATGAACCTGTCCGGCAATAGGATTTTCCAAAAACCGTCCTGTTGCCGGATCATATATATCTCCGGGTACCGGGTTGATAATATTTTCCGGCCATGTGGTTGTTGGAGATGATGCAAAATCTGTCACAATATTCATAGGAGTTTGATAAACAATGTTTTGATACGTCATTAAGGGAACTCCTCCGGAAGCTCTGAATGCAAATGAAGGTTTCACTCCTGCCCCGCTATTTAACTTAACAACTCCTTCATTGGCTGTTGTTAATGTTACTGAAGAAATTACAGTACTCCACTGGGTTCCATTATAATACCTCAAGGTTTTATTGGTGGTATCGTAGATAATCATTCCTGCTGTGGGTGTTGTCACATTGGCCGGAGGATTGGCATTTCTGGAAAGTATGACTGCAGAATTTGCAGAAGTAACATCCAGAACTCCTTGTGGAGATGTAGTATTAATCCCTACCTGTCCAAAAATAAGTGAAGAACACAGAATACTGAGTAATAAATTGGATTTTTTCATGGTTTGTTTTTTTGATGCATTAAAATTACAAAAAAACACAATACAGTGAAATAAAAATTCATTTTTTTTATTGAAAACTAGACTGTTATACATAACAATAAATATTTATTAATTAAAAATCCATTCTAAATATCGATAAATACTAAATTTTTCAAAATAAAGTGAATTACACAAAACACATGTCTATATTCAAAAAAAAATTAGTCTAAATAAATTTAGATTTTTCTCAAACGTAATGACATATCATATATAAACCATTGTTTTTCAGTTATTAAAATTCACTCCGTTCTACAGAGAAGTGCATTTCACTATAATAATTAGCAATCTGACAGTTATCCATTTACAAACGGATATTTCTGTATCTTTGTGAAAAGTCTTTTATGAAAAGGAATATCAATATTTTTGAGTTTCCTCTCAATTGAGGCATACTAAAAGGAAGATAAAAAAATACCGAAGAGTAAATGAAGAAGAGCATAAAAAGAACATTCAGAGTTTCAAAGTACGTAATCTATAAGGAAACGCTTGTTGATTATAAAGAGCATTTCTGGTCATTTTTAGGTGCATTTTTTGGAATCGGCATTATTGCATTTATTCAGTCCCATTCACTGGCAGAAACTGAGAATATATTCCTGATCGGTTCTTTTGGAGCATCCAGTGTCCTTATTTATGGTGCTATCCAGAGTCCTTTGGCCCAACCCCGAAACCTTATAGGCGGACATGTGCTTTCGGCATTGGTAGGGGTAACTGTATATCAGTTTGTTCCGGATATCATCTGGCTTTCGGCACCTTTGGCAGTAGCATTTTCCATTGTATTGATGCAGTATACGAAAACATTACATCCACCAGGTGGCGCTACAGCGCTGATCGCGGTAAGTTCTACAGGAAAAATTCCTGAATTGGGATATTGGTATGTTCTCTCCCCTGTTCTATCCGGATGCATTATTCTTTTGATTGTTGCTCTGTTTTTTAATAATATTACACCCAACAGAAGTTATCCTGCTCACAGCATGTTCAAAAAGCTGTTGAAAAAAAGACACCACCATCACTTAAAATAAAGATTATGAATTGTCTGGAATGCGGCGAGAAAATCATCGGAAGGTCTGATAAAAAATTCTGCAACGATGCCTGCCGGAACGCCTATAATAATAAGCAGAATAAAGATTCTAACAATCTGATGCGGAATGTTAATAACAAACTCCGTAAAAATTACCGTATTCTGATGGAAATCAATACCGATGGTAAAACAAAAGTCCCCAGATCCAGACTGGATGGCTTGGGTTTTGATTTCGATTATTTTACCAATCTGAAAGTTTATAAAAATGGTTCTGAATACAAGTTCATTTATGATTACGGTTATAAACTTCTGGAAGATGATTTTGTACTGATTGTAAAAAATCAGGCATAAACCCACCCACCACAAATATAGAATTATGAAAGAAGTTGTCCTGATCACCGGCGCCAGCGGCATGATCGCTAAAGAACTGGCAAAAAAAATAGGGAGCGAATACGAGATCAGATTTCTGACCCGGAAAAAAAAACATGATGATGAGTATGAATGGGACATCAAAAAAGGAAGTATAGATGAAACAGCCTTTAACAATGTTTCACACATCATTCACCTGGCAGGTGCTAATATTTCAGAAAAGCGGTGGACCCCGGAAAGGAAAAGAGAATTGATTTCCAGCCGTGTAGATTCCGCAAAATTACTTCGAACCACTTTAAGAAAAAACAGGATTAAGCTAAAGTCTTTTATTTCAGCTTCAGGAATTAATTTTTACGGTACAAAAACCTCAGAAAAGATTTACACAGAAAACGATCCTCCGGGTAATGATTTTCTAAGTGAAGTGGTAGTTTTATGGGAAAGAGCTGCTGACGATTTCAAGGAACAGGATCTGGCAGAAAGGGTTGTCAAAATAAGAACTGCCGTAGTTCTTTCTGAAAAAGATGGAGCTTTAAAGAAAATGACCCCTCCTATTCAGTACTATATCGGTTCTCCACTGGGAAGCGGCCAACAATATATGCCATGGATTCATATTGAGGATATCTGTTCTATTTATGAATTTGCATTAAAAAATCCAACAATGGATGGTGCATATAATGCTGTTTCTCCACAACATGCCACCAATAAAGATCTGACAAAAAAAATTGCCAAAGTACTTGGAAGACCTTTATTGATGCCCAATATTCCCGGATTTGTTCTGAAACTGCTATTCGGAGAACTGGCAAATGCTATTCTGGAAGGTTCCAGAGCTTCTTCAAAGAAACTTCAGGATGCAGGTTTCCATTTTAAATTTCCGGACTTGAATAAGGCTTTGGAAAATCTCTTACAAAAACAATAACAGAATGGAGGAAGAACTTTTAATCCTAAAAAACATTTCCAGGCATATTTCACTTACCAATCAGGAGAAATCTTATTTTATCTCTCTATTAAAAGAAAAAAAGGTTGCCAAAAAAGAATTGATTTTACAGCAGCAACAAGTGTGTAAAGAGATCAATTTTGTTCAGACAGGAATTTTGAGAGCTTTTCATATGGATACCACAGGAAAAGAATCCACCATCATGTTTGCTGTTTCCGACTGGTGGATCACTGATATGTATTGTTTCATCAATCAGAAACCCGCCATGCTGAATATTGAAGCATTAGAAGAAAGTTGTATTTTGCAGCTTCAAAAAGATCATCTGGATGCGCTTTATCACAAAGTCCCAAAATTTGAACGCTTTTTCCGGATCATGATGCAGAATGCTTACATCAGAGAACAGCTCAGAACGATTGAAAATCTTTCTCTACCGGCAGAGGTACGCTATTATAATTTTCTACAGAAATATCCTGAAGCGGTAAAACGGATCAGGCAAAAACAAATTGCTTCTTATTTAGGTATTACTCCTGAATTTTTAAGCCTTATAAAATCCAAACAAAAAAACAGTTTCTCTTAAGCTATATTATTTTTTTTATTCTGAAAGTTCTGTTATTTTACTCAAAAAATTATGTTTATACTTATTGCAGGCCCTTATCGCAGTGGAACAAATGATGATCCGCTGCTTATTCAGCAGAATCTTCACAATCTTGAATCTGTCGCTCTTCCTATTTTCAGAAAGGGACATATCCCAATTATCGGAGAATGGGTTGCATTACCCTTGATCAACCTTGCCGGTTCTGCTCAAATAGGTGATGAAGCATGGCAGGAAATACAGTATCCAGTAGCCCATGCCCTACTTGAAAAATGTGATGCCGTGCTGCGTATAGAAGGAGCATCAAAGGGAGCTGATGAAGATGTAAGAATAGCTAAAGAAAGAGGTCTTACCATTTATTATAACCTAGAAGATATTCCTTATGCAAAATCCTGATATAACTATCCTTCAGACAGAAATCCTTTCAGATAACTGGTATACTTTAAACAAAGTCACCTACTCTGTTTTAAAAAAGGACGGAACTACAGAAACCCAGAGCAGAGAAGCTTATGACCGCGGAAACGGAGCCGTAATCCTTCTTTACAATAAAGTCTCCAACACCGTTATTCTCACAAGACAATTCAGATTACCGACCTATATCAACGGAAATGCTACAGGAATGCTCATAGAAGCCTGTGCCGGACTTCTGGATAATGATAATCCTGAAGACTGTATAAAAAGGGAAACCGAAGAAGAAACCGGATATAAAATTTCCAGGGTTGAAAAGGTTTTTGAAGCCTATATGTCACCCGGATCTGTGACGGAGATTATTTATTTCTTCATTGCAGAATATTCTCATGAAATGAAAATCAATGATGGAGGCGGACTGGAAGAAGAAGGTGAAAATATAGAAGTTCTTGAATTATCTTTTGAAGAAAGCCTGAAAATGATCGAAACAGGAGAAATCAAAGATGCAAAAACCATTATGCTTTTGCAGCATCTGAGGATCAAAGGAATCTTGTAAAATAGAATATGAGTGATGATTGATTAATGATGATTGATACAAAAAAACGTCTATTTGAATAAAAGCAATAAATTAACTCCGGTAGTTTATATGATATGAAGTCTTTGGGAATACAGATAATTAAAGTTAGTGCTTTATTTTTAGTCCTCCTTTTCAGTATCCTGATGCTGAAAGTGATTTCCCAATATACTTCTTTGGATAAAAACACCGGATTTCTGGCTTTCAAACAACAGGTAGTTGATAATCCGTACTGGATGACTTTTTTCTACATTCATATTTTTTCAATAACACTTTGTCTGCTCGCTGGCTTGACACAGTTTTCGAACTGGTTTTTAGCAGAAAACAGAAACCTTCACAAGCTTATCGGAAAAATATATGTGTACAATATTCTGATCATCAATGTTCCCGCGTGTTTTGTACTGGGACTTTTTTCAAATGGAGGGCTTATCGGAATTACAGGTTTTCTGGTACAGGACGTACTTTGGGCTTATTTCACTTTTGCTGCCGTATTTTCTATCAAAAAAGGAAATGTGAACAGACACAGAATGTATATGGTCTTCAGCTATGCCGTCACCACTACAGCGATTACTTTCAGAATTGTTAAAAATCTGTTTTATAACGAAGCTTATCATGACTACGGGCTTTTTTATGGTCTGAATGTCTGGGCTTCCCTTTTTATCAACCTTTTCCTTGCTTATTTAATTCTTAGAAAAAACTCTTGGTTAACGGGAGAAATCAAGGGTAGAAAAGAAAATATACAGACTGAGAAACGACACCAGAAAAAATGAAGCAATAAATATGAAGGTGTTAAAAATAAGTTCATATTTGCTTTGCCTGGTCCATTTACCGAAAAAACGCATGATGAGGTAAGAAATGCCTCCAAAAACAGCGATAATAAAAAGAAGAAAAAAATAATAGATCATGGTTTTGTGTTAATTGATGTAAATCTATTATTTTAAATTTAGAAAAACAACCAAACTGGAGAACTGATCCCAACTAACTTTATTTGAGACAAAATTCATAATTCCAGCAAGGTTAAAATTATAAACGGATCTGTAGGAAAAATCTAATCCTTTTTATTTTCGTAACCGGATTACAGTCTTATTGGAGTAAGCAATTATCATTAACAAAAACACCTCTGTATCAGTTTATAACCGTCTATTTTTCAGAATTTAAAACACCTGAATTCTGAAAATACAAAAACGCAAGTATAAAATCCATATAAAATTTGCAAAATCAATTGAGAAAATCTATTTAATCCTTTATATTTTGAATTTAAAGCTTTAATTTTGCACTGAAATTCAGAAAATTCGGATTCTTTCAACAGGTTATGTACATGAAAAAAATGATGATCGGGCTTGCTTTGGCCTTATCCATTACTATTTGGGGGCAAAAAACTCCTGCAAAAGCAAACAGTCTGACCCCTTACAGCTATCAGACCTTTAACTGTGACAATAAAGGGTATTTTGACCCGGCTAAATATAAAAAGGAAGAAATAGACGGTGTCAATAAACTTTTGTATCAGTTCAATGGGGTTGTATTTGATACCCAGCCTGTTTTTAAAATTGCCCAGCTTGAAGAAATCCGTAAAAACAGAGAAACGTATTTACAGGAACTGGAAAAACAGTATGAAGAAAAGAAAAAAGAATTGTACAGCCTTAAAGTAATTGATCTTCCGAAATGGAAAAAATTAATGGAAGAAACAATTGATTCTTTTGAAAATGAATACCAGCTTAATAAAGAAGAAATCCTTGCCTATTCTGATCCTACCACATTGAGAAACAGTAAATATTACAATACCTGTAGAGAACAGATTGACGCCATCTCCTCTCCCGACAGAGAAAAGATGTTTGCCGCATGGCGAGCGTATACTGAACTTAAAAGCAAAAATAATGCTGACCCAAAAGGTGTAATGGCAAGATTTGAGGCCAAAATGAATGATCCTCAAAAAGAAGATTATGCTTTAATCGATATGATTGGTTTAGGTTTTCATAACTGTGCCAACAGCAGTTTCAGACAAAAGCGTGATAATGAAGAGAGTTCTTACAAGGATTTTGATAAGATTTTCACCAAGCTGAAAAGAACTTGTGATGAACCTTAGGATTGATGTAAAACCTGAAAGATTAAATATAGCAGCACTCAGATTGGGTGCTGTTTTTTTATGTATTCCCAGATTGAATAAAAATTATGATCAGAGTTTAATCGGCTGTGAAAGTTAACTATATACATTCTACAGCACTTAATCATCCTAATTTAATGCTTTAAAAACAGCTAAATAAATTAATAATGAATAAGTTATGGTTTATCAGATTTAAATCCGTAATTTTGCACCCCGAAAATAAGGATTAGAAATATGAAAAAAATTGGTGAGCACAGAACACTTCTTGGAGTCGATAAAAATGTTACTTTAAAAGAATTAAAGACGATTTACAGAAATGTGATGAAAGATACCCATCCTGATAAATTCATTAATGATGAAGCAGGAAAGCAGGAAGCTGAAGAAAAGAGCAAATCTGTGATTGAAGCCTACCACTTTTTGGTAAGTATCAATCCGGAAACGCAGGAAAAATATAAGGAAGAATATACTGAAACCATTACAAAATCCAATATTCAGGATTTTTATTTGGAGAAATCAATTTTAACGGTTCAGCATCTGAACGGGAATATGTATGAATATATGGGCGTTCCAAAAAATACGTATATCAAAATGATCAATGCTGATTCACCAAGCCGTTTTGCAAGAAGACACATCTACGGAAACTTCGTTTACAGAAAGTCTGGAGAGGCTATGGCAGATTAATCTTTTCCTATTATAATATACAAAGCTTCCAGTTTTGCTGGGAGTTTTTTTTGTTGCCAAAACATGGCTTTATGTTTTGGCTCCTATGTTTGCAAAAGAATAAATTTACATACAAAGCAAAAGGGGTGAGAGAACAGTTTTGGCTAAATAACTCA
>NZ_JCAIOM010000017.1:0-118682 GCF_059587025.1 Chryseobacterium sp. DZ-32 | reverse complement strand
GGGGACGATGGTTTTTTTAGATTCATAAGGGTGACTAATTTTATGGTTTTTTAGTCAACCTTTTTCAGGACGAGACAGATTTTAAAAAAGACCTTCTGAATTTCGAAGGTCTTTTTTTGTTGTATCTGCCTTAACATGATAATAAACAATACTTTCTGTTTTCATTTTGTTAAATAAAAAATAATATCACTTATTGGAGAGTTTATTTATTTTTTCTAGCTTTACATCACCAAATGAAAAAAATATGAATAAATTCCCTCACCTTGTAATAATCCATTCAAAAAGGATTTGCCGGAATGCTGTATCACACTTTATCTGATTTCCAGTTATTGAATTGAAAGACCTGGCTGTCCTTCTCTTGCTTTTTATAGTTCATAAAGGCAATTTCCCAATATCCGAAAACGGTATGAAGTATTGTATTCCGTTTTATTATTTAGCTAAATCATGATCTCAAGCCACTAATAACTTATTATATATGAATCAAATTCAACTGCCGGAAACTTACGCGGCATTATCAGATTTCAGAAAAAATGATGTCTATCTTCCTGAAATGAATCAGGCTCAGCTTATTGCAGATTTCTTTCCCGGAACTTTTACAGAGCTTACCCAGCGCCTCTCTGATATTACAGGGGCTTTTTACGGAGGCATGCTCAAACAGATTGGAAAACTTTACGGAGCTGAAGCTATTGAACAGATTTCCAGTACTTTTATGTACGATCTGGGATCAAGAATGACACTGAGGAATCTTGAAGTAAAACCCAATCTGCAGCCTGGAATTCCGGCTGTTGCAAAAATATTGATGGGAGCAGTTTTTACATCCAGTCCTGAATATAATTTTGAATTTAAAGAATTAAATGACTACAAATGCGAATTGCTCATTAAAGGAGTAGACCGTTACCACAAAATCACCCATAGCCTGCAAATTGCAGGTCTGTTGAAATGGCCAGTCATCAAACCTTTTATACAAGGCATTTGCGACACTATGGGACTGGATGTTTTACTTGAGATAAAAGTACTCAGACTTGATCCGGACAGCAAGTGCAGCTATCATGTCATGGTTACAGAAAAATAGCCTTCAACAAAAATAGTACCTGAAAATTGTACAGGCAGCATTCAATAGGAGCGGACTTTAGTCCGCTTTCTCTATACTAAATCAGGGATAAGATTCAGCCTCAACATGAAACCCGTGTCTCGCACCCCGCATCGCTAATCAATCCTTTCTATCCATTCAATACCACTCACATCAATCAGTTTCAGACTGTGGATATCATTTTTTTGGAAAATATCATCAATATTCAGTGTTACATCAGCTTTTGCTCCTAAGGGAATTATCAGACTGTGTTTTCCCGGTTTCACTTTGGCAACATAATGATTCTGAATATCCTCTTTAGGAATTCCGGCAAGTTCTTTATGATCCAGTTCCTTTAAAATCTTTCCGTTTTTGTCGAGGATATGAATCCCTATCAGAAAAGAGCCATACACATCAGCACCTTCTGTTCTGTAAACTTCAAACGTTAATTTTGAATGCTGATGAGAGATTTTTGAAATTTCCAGCTTCGGTTTTACCGATTTATTGTGCAGTGTTCCCCACACACCTCCGTGAAAATACTGATTGGTAAAAAGTGTTAACCCAAATATGATGAGTGAGCCCGCCAATACAAAAACCTTTGGATCTGACACAGGAAAATTTCCTGAGCCAAGCCATTGAAACCATCTTTTTTGAGTGAATTTTTTGTTGTTTTTCATGAAATAATGATCCAGAGAATAAGGACCACTTCCTGTGAGAAACATGACAAATCCACCGGCTACACCCAATACACCAATCTGCCACTCGTCAAGGCAGGTTGTTCCCAGCCAGCCGGAACCTAATAAAATCCCGAGAGCAAGGCTGAAAATGCCAATACTCATCAGCCTGGTAAATAAACCGAGGATGATGAATAATCCGACAATTGCCTCAATAATCGTAAAAATCATCATGGAGCGTTGTAAAGCATCAGGATGAGTCACCAGATATTCAATAACAGGTTTTATTCCAAGTGCATTGGGTAAAAAATGGTTGAATTTTTCCCCGATATATCCTTTTTCGTCGGGAATAAGTTTGTTTTCAAGGATGAGACGGCGCCAGAACGCTGAAAAGTAGGTCCATCCGATAACCATACGGAGGGATAAAGTATATAATCCGGCCATGTCTGAAGACTGGCTGTTTAAGGTATGTTTCATTGAAATTAATATTGTGTTGTAAAAAACTGTTTTTTATAATCTGACTTAAAAAAGTTTAAACCAGATGAAGTCTCAGTCTTTTAAACAGAATATATTTCGGAGGGCTGTTCCCGGTAAAATGCCCGGAATAGTTATTGAGAAAAGCTTTTTCTTCAAAAAGATTGGCCGTAGCTGAATTAAAACCAGATAAAAACTTATGGTACTGGTTTTGAATTTTGGTTTTTGAAACTGCAGTTTCTGAAGAAGCAAAAGCGGTATCACAGCTGAAAGAGAGCGATGAGGTTGTTTTTACCTTATTAAGCCCGCTGATGTACTGAATGTCAAAAATATCAAGGACATTTCTTTTGACTGAGCACGGAGACAGCGAAAACACCAATATAAGCATCGTAATGACACCTTTATAAGTTTTCATATGAAGTCCTGAACTGGGCATAATTACAAAACTACGCTTTATTTCAATGTAAGCTTAATAAATTCCAAAAAATGATCCTGCTGATCTACAAATAAGTAATGAGAACAGTTATCAATCAGTTTAAAGTTTCTTTTTCCGGCAATATTTTTAAGATCATTAAGTTGTTTTTCTGAAAATATACCGTCATTCTTACCATATATGGCAAAAACAGGAATTCCTTTCTTTCGGATATCTTTTAGAACTGTAGTATTGTCAAGGTTATTTAAAGGTTCATTCTGATAAAATGTAAGAGGAGAGTTGGGGTTTCTTATATTGTTTTTATAAAATTCTCCTGTAAGGTATTTCTTTCTCAGATTTTCACTTTCTGGAGTAGGGTTGGGCATGTCAAAAAAGCCAAGTTTTCCTGCCGTTTCATAGCATCTTTTTCTGTAGGCTGCGGAATTTTTATCCAGATTTTCTATTGCTGAAATCTCTTTTAGCTGCACAGAATCATTTTGGAAATGCTCTTTTGCCTTTTTAAGAATATGGTTATAGGTCTCCTGCTGGGTAAATAAAGCGCCTGCAAGGGTGAGTGACTTTACCTTGTCAGGAAATTGTTCCGTAAACAGAGTTCCGATAATTCCGCCGAAACTGTGAGCAATAATATTGGCTTTTTTGATGTTATAAGCGGAATAAATACCTTTTAAATCCTCAAAACTTTCTTTAAATGTCATGGTTGCACTTGCATCTTTTGAACGTCCTTCACCGCGTCTGTCATAAACAATGACATAAAATCCTTTGTCGGCAAGTTTTTGCGCGGTAGTCCCCTCAAATAAAGTTGCATTTCCTCCCGGCCCGCCATGGATAAAAATGACAGAAGGGTTTGTAGGTTCTCCATAAGCTTTAGAATACAAATTCTGTGCTTTACAGAACATTGAACCTATCATCAAAAGAAGGGAAAACAGTAATTTCATGGTAATTGTTTTGAGTCTTCTAAACTACTAAATTTCTCTGGACAGAAAGTTATAAAACTTTTTTTACGGCTGTTAAATCTAAAAATTAAAACACTACTGACGAACAGTTGTCACAATCCTGCTTTATCTTTACAGTCAGAAAGTTTACAAAATAGAAAATATACAGAAATGAGTTACTGTTTAGCAATAGAAGGAATGCAGCCTGAGAGCAGAAAAGAACTGCACAAAAATTACCATGATAACCACTACGGATTTCCTATCCATGATGATAATGAATTGTTTGGAAGACTGATTCTGGAAATTAATCAGGCAGGATTAAGCTGGGAAACGGTTCTGAAAAAAGAAGACAGTTTCAGAAAAGCTTATGACCAATTTGATATTCAGAAAATAGCGGTTTATACAGAAGAAGACCGTGAAAGGCTGTTGAGTGACCCTGGAATTATCAGAAATAAATTAAAGGTAAATGCTGCCATTGAAAATGCTAAAACAATCATTGAATTACAAAAGGAATTTGGATCCTTTGAAAAATGGCTGGAGCATCATCATCCACTGACTTTGCAGGAATGGATGAAGCTTTTCAAAAAAACATTCAAATTTACAGGTGGAGAAATTGTAAACGAATTTCTTATGAGCACCGGATATCTGAAAGGAGCCCATCATGAAACCTGTCCTGTACACTCGAAAGTATTGGCTCAAAAGCCTTTGTGGAAAGAGGTTGAGGGGAAGTAGAATACAACTATTCTTTCAATTAATAAGCCTGGATTCTACGGAATTACATATAGAACTGTTTGACATTATGCATACATTGTGTATTCCGTAAGAGTCTCATTATTTTAATCATTCTTTGATGTCTCCTTCATCAAATCTTTATGTTCTTTGCCCCATTTTTCAAACTCAAGGATAATGGTGTTCAGTTTATAGCCTATTTCTGTTAGCTCATATTCTACCCGTGGAGGAACTTCGGCATACACGGTTCTGGTGATGATTTTGTCCTCTTCCAGCCTTCGAAGCTGAAGGGTAAGCATACGTTCGGTAATGTTCTGAAGCTTTTTCCTAAGTTCTCCAAATCTCATTTTTCCATTGATCAGATAACAGCATATTGCCAATGCCCACTGTCCTCCGATAATATTGGAAGCATAGATTTCCGGACATTCATCAGCAAGTGCTTTTTTATTGGCAAAATTGGTTGAGGTTTCCTTTATTTTAGTCATTACTTACATTTTTTATAGTACCATACAATAGGTTGCTAATGTACGAAATGTAAGTAACGTGTTGTAATTTTGTGATAGAAATTTAGACATAATGAAAACATTAGTGATTGTGACGCATCCTGATATTGAAAAATCAGTGATCAATAAAAAATGGATCGAAGAGTTAAAAAAATATCCTGAGAAATACACGGTTCATCAACTGTACGAAGCTTATCCTGATGGAAAAATCAATGTGGCAGAAGAGCAGAAGCTGATGGAATCGTATAACAAGATTGTATTTCAGTTTCCTTTTTACTGGTTCAGCAGTCCGCCGCTTTTAAAACAATGGCTGGATGAAGTGGTTTTGTATGGCTGGGCGTATGGAAGCAACAGCGGTTTCAAACTGGCCGGAAAGAAAATGACACTGGCTGTTACCGCAGGAATAGATGAAGATGGATATTCTGAAACAGGGGAATATAAATACACGATGAATGAACTTTTCCGACCTTATGAACTGACTTTCGATTATATAAAAGCCAATTATAAAGAACCTTTTGTGTATTATGGAATTGAAAGAGATTCTTCCGATGAATGGATCAACAGAAGTGTTCCGATGTATCTGGATTTTCTGGATAATTTATAACTGAATAAAAGTAAAGTTGAACTTGAATTAAAACGGGTTCAACTTACTTTTGTATGTATTTTTTTTAATACAAAGAAAAATACTTGAAATCTTTATCCCACCGTAGGCGTATCCTCTTCTTTGAGTATTTTTTTCTCCTTCATCGTAAGCATCATTCTTTCATATTTGTACTTTTCCCAATCAAATGTGTTGAGAAAATCAAGGGCAGCCTGAAAACCTCTGTTGAAGAGTTCTTCCTTTTCTTCTCTTTTCATAAAGAAATTCAGCCAGCTGCTGGTCCCACAGTTAACGGTCTGTATACTGTATAGCTTATAAAAAGTATGTTTGGTAAGGAATGTTTTATCATTAAACCCTTTCAGGGTACTGATGATATTCCCTGCGTAGCTGAACGGTGTTGTAAGGATTTCTTCACTGGTTTTTCCTTTTTCAGAATGAATGGCAGAATCACTGGTTAGCTGTACCCCAAAAAGAGGCATTCTCGGATAAAAAACTTCATCCGCGTGAAAAAGGTCAATAGGGAAGTTGGAGATACTGCCGCCATCAATGAAAACTCCTGCCGGATTTATATTTTCCGGTTGGGTATTCATCCAATACCTCCAGGCATATTTTACAGAATCATCGTTTCTGTTAATTTGTTTCTGGAAAGGTTCAAAGAAAAAAGGTACCGCCATAGAGGCTCTTACAAATTCAGCCGGGCTGATGTGTTTCAGTTCCTCTTCGGACCAGTAGAGATTGGCCATCGTAGGAAGTTCTACCTTAATTTTAGCATTGATATCAGTGGTAATAACCACATATTCTGAGGAAAGAAGGTAAAACGGATTGTTTTTATAATAATCATTATTGACGGCGCTTTCGTAGAAAATTCTGTATCGGGTTTGGTCGATATGTTCCTGATTTTTGACTTTAATTTTTTCAATGCTTTGCAAAGCCATGAGATAATATTCCTGCCCGTTCCCATAGCGGTAGCTGAGATTAAGGTCTTTTTCTTTCTGAATGAATTTTTCGTTAAGATGGGCAACTGTTTTTATTCCAAATTGATCCAGAGCATTTTGCATGGTATTCTGAAAAACATTTCCGGGATTCAGTCCGCTGTTTTCTTTCCTGAAATTATTATACAGTTTTTGGATGCAGAAAAAGAGGATGACAGCCGGAATCAATGGAATCAGGAACATTAGTTTGGCGTTCAGTATGGTTGTAGGAGGAGCCAGAAAAGGAATGCTCAGCAGAATAATGAAGAGAATGACCGCAATGATAGCATTGATCTTAAAAAAATCTTTATTGTTCAGCATCGCATGAAGGGTCGTCTTTACATATGTTTTCCCATCCATAAAATCTGCAAAATTCCAGCTGAAAAGTATATCCTTGATCAGCTCACTTTTAGGTTCTTCTTTGGTTTTGCAGGCTGCAATAAGCATGGTATTAATAGCTCCGGCACTCGTTCCTGCTACTTTCAGAAAACGGATTCCGAATATTTCCAGACCATAAAGATAGCCTACCAGTGCACTTCCCCAGACACCGCCACCTTCTTGTACAAACTCTATATACTGATTACCGGACTGATCCAGAAGATCAGAGAATTCTTTGGCAGCTATATTCCCGTGTAAGGCAAGCAATTTATCTTTGGATGCTTGTGAAAGAGAAGGATCTTCCAGAATTTTGTTGAGGTTTTCGGTAGTCATGGTATTTTGTTTTGAGGGTATGCCGGTAAAAGACAAAGATCATCAATTGGATTATTAAAATCCTTGTGTCTTTATATTGATATAAAAATGAATCACCATTGTTTTCGCCTTACATAAATAAATGTACTGATTACTACAGTAGCCATCGCTCCCAATGTTATAAAATATCCATACTTATGATGAAGCTCAGGCATATTATCGAAATTCATCCCGTAAACTCCGGCAATGAAAGTGATTGGTAAAAAGTAAACAGAATAAATGGCCAACACCTTCATCACCTGGTTGGCTTTTTGGTCCGAAAGTGCCAGGAACATGGAGATAAGGTTGGTAATCTGAATGTTTAAATGATCAAAATCGGCAACTACATCTTTATGTTTGTCTTTCAAATCGACAATTTCTGAGTCCTGTAAATTCAAGAGTTTAAATTTATCAATAGCATCTGTAGAAATTACCAGTACACGGGAATTCAATCCTGATTTTCGTTTCAGTTTGTAAAGACGGCGGATCTGGCTGGTATGATTCGTGTTTTTAAGAAAAATTTCATTCTCTATATTGTCCATCGTTTCGAACAGACTTAAAGATTCATCATCAAAACTTTTCATAATCAGGATAGCAATCATAAGGGTGATTTGCTGAGGAGTAACATCTTCCTGAATGAGGGAGACTTTTTTCTTGGTCTCTGTGATACTTCTGGTTTTCATCCTGTGGATGGTAATAATGGTATTTTCAACCAGAAAAATTCCAATCTTGGTACTGATATCACTGATGGTATTCAAATTCTTTCTTTCCAGCTCTGTACTTTCGCGGAGTAAAAAGAATTTTACATTCCCGTCTTCTTCATATTTCGGAAGGTGATTAGGATCCATCGTATCTTCCAGAAGAAGGTTGTTGATTTCATATCTTTCATGAAGAAATTTCAGGTCTTCTAAAGTAGGAGCCTCTACATCTACCCATTCGCACTGGGAGGTTCTGTATATCGTATCAATTGGCATAAAGTAAAAATACTAATATTTTGAAAAACTATGTGTTAAATAAGTTTTATCTTTGCCAAAATTAAAAAACTATATGATTAAAAGTACAATAAAAGGTGTGGGATTTTATGTTCCAGATAACGTTGTTACAAATGATGATTTAGCAAAACTAATGACTACCAATGACGAATGGATTACGGAAAGAACAGGTATCAAGGAAAGAAGACACAGAAAAAACAGATATGACTCTCAGGAAACCAGCGCTTATCTAGGTTTTAAAGCTGCGGAAAAAGCCATCCGTAATGCTGGTCTTACCTCAAAAGATATTGATTACATTGTTTTTGCAACGCTTTCACCGGATTATTATTTTCCGGGATGTGGTGTCCTGCTTCAGGACATGCTGGGATGTGATACGATCGGAGCATTGGATGTAAGAAATCAATGTTCAGGATTTGTATATTCTATGAGTGTGGCCAATGCATTCATCAAATCCGGTACTTATAAAAATATTCTTGTGGTAGGAGCAGAAGTTCATTCTTTCGGATTGGACTTTTCTGACGAAGGTAGAGGAGTTTCTGTTATTTTTGGTGATGGGGCAGGAGCAATTGTTCTTTCTGCATCAGAAGATGAGAATGCAGGAGATATTTTAGCAATGAATATGCATTCTGAAGGAAAATATGCTGACGATCTTTGTACCCAGTTCCCGGGTTCAAAATTCGGATGGAGCGACAGAATGAGAAAAGATCCTGAAAATGTAACGAACAAAGAAGTATATCCGATCATGAACGGAAACTTCGTATTCAAGCATGCGGTAACAAGATTCCCCGAAACCATGATGGAAGCTTTGAACAAAGCCGGAAAGACGGTTGAAGATCTTGATATGTTTATTCCGCACCAGGCGAACTTGAGAATTGCCCAGTTTGTACAGGAAAAATTCGGATTACCGGATGAGAAAGTCTTCAACAACATTCAGAAATACGGAAATACAACCGCTGCTTCTATTCCTATTGCTTTGAGTGAAGCGATAGAACAGGGAAAAATAAAAAGAGGTGACCTTGTACTTCTTTCAGCATTTGGAAGTGGATTCACCTGGGGGAGTGTTTTGTTTAATTTTTAATTTTTCATCATTTAATAAATTAGGCAGTTTTTTTAATTGATTTTATCTAATTGGTTGATTTTTAATTAATTGATTTAGGTAATGCATAACAAGACAAAATAAATCAAAAACCATAAACTTTAGTTTATGGTTTTTCTTTTGTAAAAGATTATATATTTTTTATTGTGATCATAGTAGTTGATTTTATTCTTTGCTTGTCAATATGTTGTATTTTTTTTTGTTGATTTTTAAACTTGCGAAGAGTATAGAACTTATAAGATATTTTATCATTTTTAATTGAGAATATTCATTATTATTAGGATGATTTGATTGTTTTTTCTTGTAATTTTACTTTTATTAAAAATTCTAAAAACAAAACATGAAAAACTATTTATTATCTGGGGCTTTTTTAGTTCCTTTATTTTCGTTTGCCCAAATTGGGATAGAAACTTCGACTCCTCAGAAAACTTTGCACGTTAACGGATCATTACAAGTGGTCAATGAAATCAATGTAGGAGGAAATGCCACAACAGCAGGTTCTGCAGGAACCACCGGTCAGATTTTAACTTCTAATGGACCAGCAGCCGCTCCTTCATGGCAAACCCTAAATACAATAAGCGGAACTATTAACGGCGCTTATTATGTACAGGGAACTACTACTGCCAGTGCTAATGCAGGACAAACAATAGATGTACCGGGAGTTACCTATACAGTAACTGTTCCGGCAGGAAAAACGCAAACCTTTTTGTTTACGATTATAGGTTATGCCCTTGATATATCCTCAGGAACAACTTCTCAGGGGGTTTTCACGCTTTTGCAGAATGGAACTAAAATTTCGTCTGCTTATGTCTCTAAAGCAGGTATTTTCTCTAATAGTGGTTTGTCGGGAGGATTAGTAAATATGCCTGTTCCTGTTACTTTTTTAAAATCTGTCAGCCTGTCTTCAGGAACATATACGTTCAAGGTTCAGTATGTTTCTTGGGTTGGTACAGCAAGTGTAAATGTAGTTCCTTCCACTTTTGCCGGATATAATGGTGATACCGAAGCAATGCTTACCAAGATGCAGATTCTGGTATATAATAATTAGAATTAAGCACTTTCTTAAAAAAACAAACCCCGCAGAACGGGAGTTCTGCGGGGTTTTGTTTTATGATTAGAATAACTCTTAAAGACTCTTCAATAATTTTTCTGTGTCTGTAGAATCCTGTCCTGTGCTTTTTGCCAGTTCAATAGACTTTTCAGCCCATATTTTTGCATTTTTCTTGTCACCTACCTTATTGTAAAGATTGGCTAAAGTATCTGTATTGGCAAAGTTCTGGTTTTTCTTTACAGATTCCTGCGCCCATGCAATGGCTTTTTCCAGAGAAGCTTTATTGCTCACATTTTCAAAGAAGTTCCATGCAAGAGAGTTCAGTTCTTCAGAACCTGCTGCAGAATAATCTTTGTAGATATCAAGGATCAGCTTTTCATACTCAGGAATATCTTTATTCTTTAAAGCCCTGTTTGCTTTCATTCTTTTTAAGATCTTGTCGGCCTCTTCTTTGCTTAGAAATTTCTGAGCTTCAGCCATAAAATAACTGTCATCCCATTTTTTAGTCTCTGCATTATAAGCTTTTTTAGAAATGGTATTCAGCTTGATATTTTTCTCAAACTTTTCGTATTTATCTTCCGGAAAGAACTTAACGATATCAGCCTTTTTATCCTGAAAAATTTTGTATAAAGGACTGTCTGTAGTCTGTACTCCTGAAAGAAGCATTTGGATATCTTCCTGATCTAAAATTGTTTTCTGCTGAAAGTAACGGTTAAGAACTTTCCCGGCAAACTCAGCATCGTTATACATAGTAAGGCCTGCAAGATTCTTTAAAAACTCAGGATCTTTTTCCCCTTTTTCAAACTGCTGTTTCAGAGAAGTAAGTGTTTTGTTTGGATCTTCCGCGTCTTTTGCAAACTGGATAAAGTCTTTTTCTTCCACATATCCTAAAGTTCTGTGTACAGCTTCACCATTTCCGTCAATAAACAGGTAAGTAGGAAATGCTTTTACATTATATTTTTTGGCCAGCTCAATTCCTTCTCCTTTTTCCATATCAATTTTAGCATTGATAAAGTGGGAATTATAGTAATCACCTACAGACTGAAGTGGGAAAATATTTTTAACCATCAGTTTACAAGGTCCGCACCATGAAGCATATGCATCAATGAAGACCAGTTTTTTTTCTTTTTTTGCTTTGGCAAGAATGGAGGCAAAATTGCCTTCTTCAAATTTAATTCCCTGTGCCCAGGCTAGGATCCCTATAAAGATTGAGGAAAGTATGGCTATTTTTTTCATAAAAACTTTTTATTCCATGCAAATGTAATAAATATGACGACACCTGAGCCGTCCATATTAAAAATAATTATACAGGAATTTTGGTTTTAAAACAGAAATCAGTTTATATTAAAGAAAACCATGTATTATTTCTGTCTTATTATTAAAATTAATACAAATTGATGTTTTTGGTTAAATGATTAAATTTCAATATAATATTTTAATAAAAAATAAAATATCACTAGTTTTGTAAAAAACAAAAAGACACTCCGTGAAATCAATGATGAATTATTATAAAATGAAAATAATAATTTGTTTTTCTATGTCTAAAAGTCTTTTGAAATTTTTGTTTTTGCTGGCAACAGCAATTCCCATATTCGCCCAGAAAAAAAATAACTTTGATCTTATCTGTGAAAGGACTTCTTCTGTTACAGCCTATAAAGATTTACCCAAAGCGATCAAAACTGCAGATTCTCTCTATATGAAGGCACAAAAGCCATCAGAGAAAATAAAATGTCTTGTCCTTTCTTCAGAGCTGTACCATCATGCAGGTGAGCTTAAAAAAGCAATCTGTTACAGTGAAAATGCCCATTCGGTAATCAATAAGATTAATGATCCTGAATGGATGGCTGTGGTGACCCGACTACTTGCGAGACAATATAGACAGGTAGGGTTATACGAAAGATCCAAAAAATATATTATAAAAGGGCTGCAGGCTTCAGCCCGGATCACCGATTTTCAGAAAAGTAATGAAGCCGCAGGACTGCTGAATCAGGAAATGGCTTTTTATGAAATGGAGATAGGGGATTATCCTAATGCCATACAACACATCGAATCCTCACTGAAATATTTTGAAAAGATCAGCAGTTATAATGAAAACAGAACGGCAGCGGCATCTTATCAACTATTGGGAGATGTCTATTTCAAACTTAGTAATTATTCTGATTCTGAAGATTATTATCGAAAAGCAGAACGTTTGCTGAAAAATGGAAATTGTACGCTGGGATTGGTTTATAATGGCCTGGGAGGAATCCGTTTGAAGCAGAAAAACTGGAAAGATGCTGAACTGTATCTTAAAAAAGCAGAAAAAATTGCCGATACTTCCCGAAGTCTTAAACTTAAAAAAGCAGTTTATTCCAATATTAATGATTATTATGAAGGAATAGGAGACAATTTCAAGGCTTCTTTATATGCAGTAAAATATGTGCGTGCCTATGACAGTATTGCAGCCCGCAATCAGAGTTTTGCCATAAAAGATTCTGAAAACCCCAAAGGAAAAGATAACAAAAAAAATGCGCAGATGAATGGAGTGAAGAATGCAGCTATTGTCATTCTGTCCATTTCATTGGTTGGTCTGTTTCTTTTTATCAGAAGGAAACAGAAAAAACAGCGGTCAAAGCTTAGAAATATCATCAGAACTCAGTTGAACATGATCGGTAAGAGGACACACTATCCTTTAAAACAATCTGGTGATTCTGAGTTTTCCAATATTTTTGTGGAAGAAATTGATGAAAAAGACTCCGAGACAGACCGAAGAAGGAATGACTCTCTGATGACCCCGGAAACAGAATCAAAACTGCTGGAACTGCTTGAGGATTTTGAAAAAGGTAATCTTTATAACAATAAAGGCATGTCCCTATCTTTTCTCGCCGGAGAATTGAACACCAATACAAAATATCTTTCTTATGTTATCAATCAGCATAAAAATGCAGATTTTAAAACGTATATCAATCGTTTAAGAATCAACTATATTGTAGACAAACTAATCAATGATGAGAAGTACAGACAGTATAAAATAAGTATCCTTGCTGATGAATGCGGATTCTCTTCCCACAGCAAATTTGCTGCGGTATTCAAGGCGGTCACAGACTATTCTCCATCAGCTTACATCAAATATCTGGATGGTGAAACGCGGTCAGATAAAAAATAGTCATTTTCCCGAAAATGATTAAAAAAGGACATTTTATTCAATTCTATATTGCTATTTTCACGAAAATGAACAACCTATTATTTTAAAGGAACCCTTTGCTATTATATCTTTGTGGCAGTTTCAAAGTACACAACAATTCTGTTACAGCTTATCACTTTTATTTCATTTTTGAACTAAGATCATTATAAGAGAAACTGCCATTCCCATTTTTTAAATTTTTTAAGGAAATATTCTGACCAGAATATCTGCCATATCCTATAATCGGGGTTGATTGCCCGGTTTTTTTTCAGTCAAGTTTTTTTAAGTGCAAATCCACAGACGTCTGTGGATTTGTGATTTTATTTAACTTTTGTACTGTCGGTTTTTACTTTTGAAGAATCCGGGGAAGGGATTGAATTCGCTACAGCAGAATCTCCCATTCTGTTTCTTAAGGAATCTTTATTGTGAGCATCTTTATATTCTTCTCTTTTTTCTTTGTTTTGAGCACAGCTTCCAAGGAAAAGAAGTCCAAGAACTGCTCCTATCCATAATTTTCTCATAATAGTTAATTTTGATTGTTGATGTTAATCAAATATAAGGATTAAAAGATAAAAGATAAAAGATAAAAGATAAAAGATAAAAGATAAAAGATGTTCCTTTAAATTTTGGATTCAATAGGGGTGGGTTTTAGCCCGCCGTTAGAAATAATATATAATCACAAACTGTAGTCAAAAACATGGAATAAGCGCCTTTTCAAGCCACAATTTCAATATCCTATATTTATATGGTTATCCAATAAAAAAATCTGCAGCGCTTTCATCTGCAGATTTTCCATTTTAAATTAAACGTATATACATGTTATTTGACAGGAGACGTTGCCATAGAATCCCTTTTGATCTTGATTGTATCAGGATTCGTCATTTTTTTAGTCATCGTATCAGTAGTTGTAGGCGGTATACTTTTTTGGGTACTGTCTACTGTTGCTGAATCTCTGCTACTTGTTGACATTGTCGATTCTTTGGTTCCACAGCTCACTGCAAATATTCCTATTCCGACGGCTGTTAGCAATAACTTTTTCATATTATTTTATTTTGGGGTGTATAATAACAGAAAATCAATAATTATTCCTAACAGGACATTTAAAATCGTAAAATATCGGTAAAGTTTGTTAAAAGATGTTAGGTAGCAGGTAGCGGATTGTAGGGATGAGGAGTTAGGTATTAGGAGTTAGAGTGTTGGAGAGTAGGAGGGTTAGAGAGTTGTGGGGAATTGAGTATTGAGTATTGAGTATTGAGTATCGGAGGAGTAAAAGTGTATTCTGGATACCCGTAACTTTAAACCTTGAACTCTAATCCCCGCAACTCGCATCCTGAACCTCGCATCCGCCTATCACCACAAAAAAGCCCCGAAACCGAAATTCCGAGGCTGTATTCAAAGAACAGACAACAATTACTCATTGCCTATTACTCATTATTTATTAATTATCCCAGGTATGGATATTTGTAGTTTTTAGGAGAAACAAAAGTTTCTTTTACGCTTCTTACAGAAACCCATCTTAGAAGATTCATTTTAGAACCTGCTTTATCATTTGTTCCTGAAGCTCTACCACCACCGAAAGGCTGCTGTCCTACTACAGCTCCCGTTGGTTTATCATTGATGTAGAAGTTACCTGATGCATTTTCTAAAGCTTTGTAAGCTTCAGCAATTGCGTAACGGTCTTGTGAGAACACAGAACCAGTCAATGAATAAGGAGATGTTGAATCTACAAGCTTCAACGTTTCTTTCCAGTCCTGATCTTCATATACGTAGATCGATAAGATTGGGCCGAAGATCTCTTCTACCATACTTTCATAGTGAGGATTTGTAGTTTCAATTACTGTTGGGTGTACGAACCATCCTTTAGAATCATCATATTTCCCACCGATTGCAACAGTAGCTTCACCTGAAGCGTTTGCTCTGTCGATATATCCTTTACATTTTTCGAAAGAATTCTTGTCGATTACAGCGTTGACGAAGTTAGAAGTATCTTCCGGCGAACCGATTTTGATAGTGCTCATCTGAGCTTCCATTACTTTTTTCACATCAGCCCAAAGAGACTTAGGAATATAAGCTCTTGAAGCAGCAGAACATTTTTGTCCCTGGTATTCGAAAGCACCTCTTACCAATGCAGTAGCTACAGCTTCCACGTTAGCAGACGGGTGAGCAATAACGAAGTCTTTACCACCAGTTTCTCCAACGATTCTTGGATATGTTCTGTAGTTGTGGATATTATCACCGATCATTTTCCACATTCCCTGGAATACTTTTGTAGAACCAGTGAAGTGAAGACCTGCAAAATCCGGGTGGGCCAATACTTTTTCAGCAGTTTCTTTTCCATCTGTAAAGATCATGTTGATAACCCCTGCAGGAAGACCCGCTTCTGTTAATACATCCATGATTACTTTTGCAGAATATACCTGTTTGTCAGACGGTTTCCAAACCACTACGTTTCCTAACATGGCCATACAAGTCGGAAGGTTTCCGGAAATCGCTGTAAAGTTGAATGGAGTTACTGCAAAACAGAACCCTTCTAATGGTCTGTATTCAACGCGGTTCCAGATTCCGTTATCAGAAACCGGCTGCTCAGCATACATTTCTGTCATGAACTCTACGTTGAATCTTAGGAAGTCGATGAACTCACAAGCAGAATCAATTTCAGCCTGGTGTACGTTTTTAGACTGCCCGATCATTGTTGCTGCATTAATCACATCTCTGTAAGGTCCTGCCAAAAGATCGGCTGCCTTTAAGAAAATTGCTGCACGCTGTTCCCAGCCTAGTTCATTCCATTCTTTTTTAGCTGCCAATGCCGCGTTGATAGCGTCATCCACATGCTGCATACCACCCTGATAGTAGAATCCGAAATCATGAGCATGATCCTGTGGAGACTGAAGCTGTACTTTTGTTTCAGTTTTTACTTCTTTTCCATTGATAATCATTGGGATTTCTACCTTTTCAGCCCACATTTTTTTATAAGTGTCGATAAGGCTTTTAACTTCCGGAGATCCCGGTTCGTATGAGTTTACAGGCTCGTTTACCGCTAATGGTACTTGCGAAATTGCTTTTGACATATTACGTTTTATTATTTTATTAAATTAATAAGATGTGTATACAAATTTACAATAATTATAAGGAAAGAAAAAATGCAGCCTTTTTTTGTCAGATAAACCAGAAAAAAGATCCGGTAATGTCATATACGTTTTTTTTGAGATTAATTTTTATTAAATTATGGTCTATTATGAGGATTCTTTAGGTTTTAGAAAAAAACACATCATTTTATTAGAATTATAGGAATTAAGACAATAAAACATTTGTCATAGTTTAAGAATTGCTGTTAATGGCTGTAAATAAATGGTTTATGTTACAATGTTAAAATTATATAAATTCACATTTGTTGCGATTTTGAACATTTTAAATAATTTTTTTGATAGCCGGAGGGATCAGATTGTTCTAATTTTACATCATTATTATCAGGTATGAAAAAAAGAGTCTTATTTTTCTCTTTTGTGATATTTTTCTCAGCGTTGTGTGCAGGTCTTTTTGCACATAAAGGAAAAACTCAGGCATATTCTGATATCCTTTCAAAAATTCATCTTTTACAGCAGAAATCTGATCAGCAGACCCAGCCTGAACTCTATAGTTTTTCAGATGTGCAGGATGTGCAGGATTCCAACGACTGGGAGAAAGTAAAATTTGATTATTCAATACTTGCACAGAATTGGTTACACTATTTCTTTGCAGATTATACTTACAACACACGGGTTGCGGCCGTTCAAAACCGTATTTACATTACAGCGCCAAGGTACATTCTGTATCATTCCCTGCAGATAGCGGGCTGCTAATTCTTTTTAATTTTTAATGATCCGCTATGGTTTGTATTCCCATGAGTACAGACTAGTAAAAATCATTCCCGATTTACATTTTTGAACATGTCTGTTTGCCTTTACGGAGAGGTGAATACGATATTGTTTGTCCAATTTTAAATAAAAAATATTATGCACTTAACACCGAGAGAAACGGAGAAGCTTATGCTGTTTCTGGCAGGCGAACTCGCTCTGAAAAGAAAAGCAAGAGGCCTTAAATTAAACTACCCGGAATCCATCGCTCTGATCAGCCACTTTCTGCTTGAAGGCGCAAGAGACGGGAAAAAAGTAGCCGAACTGATGCAGGAAGGCGCTAATCTCTTAACTAAAGAGGATGTAATGCCGGGCGTTGCGGAAATGATCCACGATGTTCAGATTGAAGCAACCTTCCCAGATGGGACAAAACTGGTAACCGTACACAATCCAATCCGCTAATACTACTGATTATGATACCAGGAGAAATTTTTGTAAAAGAAGGAACAATTATCTGCAATGAAGGCAGAGAAACTGTAAAAATAAAAGTAACCAATACCGGAGACAGGCCTATTCAGGTAGGTTCACACTTCCATTTTTTTGAAGTTAATAAAGCGATGAGCTTTGACCGCGAAAAAGCTTTCGGAAAGAGACTGAATATTGTAGCAAGTACTGCAGTACGTTTTGAGCCGGGAGAAGAAAAAGAAGTGGAATTGGTAGAAATAGGAGGAACCAAAAAAGCAATGGGCTTCAATAATCTTGTCGATGGGCAGGTAGATTCTGAAGAACAGAAAAAAGTAAGCCTTGCAAAAGTTGAAGAGTTAAACTTTAAAAATCATTAAGATGAGCTTACACGTAGACAGAAAACAATACGCCAATATATTAGGTCCTACAGCGGGAGATAAAATCAGGCTGGGAGACACTGAAATTATTATTGAAATCGAAAAAGATTTCACTCATTTTGGTGACGAAGCCGTTTTCGGCGGAGGAAAAACCGTTCGTGACGGGATGGGACAGAATGTCACGGCCAAAAGAGACGAAGGCGTTCTGGATCTTTGTATCACAGGAGCGGTAATTATTGACCATTGGGGAATTGTAAAAGGAGATATCGGAATCAAAGACGGAAAGATCGTAGGAATCGGAAAAGCCGGAAATCCTGATACGATGGACGGTGTAACACCTAATATGATCATCGGCGCCTCAACGGAAGTTCACGGAGGGAAAGGATATATTGTAACTGCCGGAGGAATTGATACTCACATTCACTACATCTGCCCTCAACAGATTGAAACATCTCTTTACAGCGGAATCACCACAATGATTGGTGGTGGTACAGGCCCCAATGACGGAACCAATGCTACAACAGTTACTCCCGGAAGATTCAATATGCAGAAAATGCTGGAAGCAGCAGAAGAATATCCTATGAATCTTGGTTTCTTCGGAAAAGGAAACTGCTCGGCAGAAGAACCTATCGAAGAACAGGTAGAAGCAGGTGCTTTGGGAGTGAAAATCCATGAAGATTGGGGAGCAACTCCTGCAACCATTGATGCAGCATTGAAAGTAGCCGATAAATATGACGTTCAGGTGGCCATCCACACAGATACTCTGAATGAAGGAGGGTTTCTGGAAGATACCATGAGAGCCATCAACGGAAGGGTAATCCATACTTTCCACACAGAAGGAGCAGGCGGAGGCCACGCGCCGGATATTATTAAAGCTGCTATGTATCCGAATGTATTGCCGGCTTCAACAAATCCTACGCGCCCTTACACCGTAAATACAATTGATGAGCACCTGGATATGCTGATGGTTTGCCATCATTTGAGTAAAAACATTCCTGAAGATGTAGCATTTGCAGATTCACGTATCCGCCCCGAAACCATTGCAGCAGAAGATATTCTTCATGATATGGGCGTTTTCAGTATCATGAGTTCAGACTCTCAGGCGATGGGAAGACCAGGAGAAGTGATTACCAGAACATGGCAGACGGCAAGTAAAATGAAAGAGCAGAGAGGTGATCTTACTGAAGATAAAGACAGTGGAAATGACAATTACCGTGCAAAAAGATATGTAGCGAAGTATACCATCAACCCGGCTATAGCACACGGTATTTCAGAATATGTAGGATCCATTGAGGAAGGGAAATTAGCGGATTTGGTGATCTGGAAACCGGCCTTATTTGGAGTAAAACCGGAAATGATTGTAAAAGGAGGATTTGTTATTGCTGCTAAAATGGGAGATCCCAATGCTTCTATTCCGACGCCTCAGCCTATTATTTACAGAAATATGTTTGGAGCCCATGGAAAAGCTAAGTTTGGTACTTGCGCGAACTTTGTTTCTCAGATCTCAATTGACAACGGAACCATTGCTTCTTACAAACTGGAAAAAATGATTCTTCCGGTGAAAAACTGTAGAAATATTGGTAAAAAAGACCTTATCCATAATGATAAGACACCTTTAATTGAAGTGAATCCTGAAAACTATAAAGTAACGGTAGACGGAGAATACATCAGTTGTGAACCGGCAGAAACACTTCCTTTAACACAGTTGTATTACTTGTTCTAAGATAAATTTTACGAATAAAACCTAACAGGTTTCAAAAACCTGTTAGGTTTATTTAACAACAAAAAAAGATTTATCAGACCCTATTTTAAAACAATTATAGAACTAAGTGTAAAATGAAATATTTAAATAAAACAGTTTTTTCTCTTGCGATAGCTGGTGTATGTATACTTTCAGGAAATCTGAATGCCCAGTTTTTGGGCGGACACAGGCTTAAAAGTGATGAAGACGGACCCAAAGGGCAGTTTATGGTGTACGGTTCATTAGACTATTCAAAACTTACAACACCATCAAGCAGCAGCAGTACCGTTTCCAGTGCACCGCTTGGAGTAGGGTACTTCATCAATAATAATGACCTTATCGGAGTTAATTATGCTTACTCGCAGAATACAGTGGATCACAATGTAGTTTACAAGCAAAATGAAGCAGGAATCTGGTATAGTCCTTCAGTAATGCTTGGAAAATATTTTATGTTGATTGGTCAAGTGGATGCCCACTATGTTTGGGGACAGCAGCTTTCAACAGCAGCGGATGCCATGCAGAATTTTAACGGATTCCGTCTTCGTGCCTATCCTTTGATCGGAATCGTATTAGGAGGAGGCAGGGCACTGAAATTCAAATTCGCAGAACTTTCAATGCTTCAGACTAAAACAAAAGAAGAGGGCTGGACGAAAAGCTATGTAGCCGGAATCAGCGGTTCAACATTCGGGGTGGGAATCTCCAAAAACTTAGACTTCAGAAAAAAAAACAAAAATGATAATTAATCAAATCATAGGCAATCTTGCTGAAAATCCTACGGAGAAAGCCATAGACTATCTTGATCTGGAATGGTTTGAAACCACCAAAAGAATCCAGCGTAAAAAAACCAGACAGGGAACTGATGTTGCCATCAAGTTTCTCAGAGAAGGACAACGATTACGTGAAGGTGATATTCTTTTTGAGGATGCCGAAAAAATAATTGCAATCAATGTTCTGGAAACGGAAGCCATTGTGATGTCACCCACCTCACTGCTGGAAATGGGAACTGTATGTTATGAGATCGGAAATAAACATATTCCGCTTTTTATTCAGAATGACAAAGTGTTGCTTCCTTTTGAAATGCCGATGTTCAGATGGCTGGAAGCAAGCGGCTTCAAACCGGAAAAACAATCGGTGAAACTGCTGAACCTTCTTAAATCTAATGTAGAGCCTCACGGACATGGAAGTCTCGGCTCCACAATCTTTACAAAAATCTTAAAAATGGCGGCTCCGAAAGATGAATAATATAAATTTCCTGTCAGGATTGCTTCACCTTGCAGATCCTACACTTCCCATCGGAGGATATACCCATTCCAACGGACTTGAAACGTATGTGCAGGAAAGCATTGTACATGATCTGGCAACCGCGAAAGAATTTGTACAGAACATGCTTCAGTACAACCTTAAATTCAATGACGGCGCTTTTGTAAAACTTGCTTATGAAGCAGCAGAAAAGGGAGATTTGCAGCAGCTTTTAGAACTGGATAATGAATGTAAGGCGATAAAATGTCCAAAGGAAATCCGCCAGGCCAGCCAGAAACTGGGTCTCAGACTGATTAAAATATTCAAAAGAAGAGAAAATTCTCCTTTAATGGAAGCTTTTGAGAAAGCCATTCAGCATAAAGAAGCTAATTCCCACTACTGTATTGTGTTCGGAGTGTATGCTTATTTAATGAAAATTCCTTTGTACGAAGCCCTTTTAGGATTTTATTACACTTCGGTTGCCGGGATGATTACCAACGCTGTAAAGCTTGTTCCTCTTGGACAGCTGGATGGACAGGATATTTTATTTTCACTCTATCCCGTCATGGAAAAAACAGCTTTAGAAACTATAGATCTGGACAGAGACATGGTGGGACTTTGTAATACGGCCTTTGATATCAGATGTATGCAGCATGAGAGGCTTTATTCAAGACTTTATATGTCGTAGAAGGTGAAAGGTAAAAGAGCAAATTGACGAATTGCCCATTGAGTGAAACGCACTTGCGATCGAAAAATATTCACAATCAAAAAAACTTAGCGCATATAGCGTTAAAAAATAAAATTTAAATAAAATGGAAAACAGAAAATATATAAAAGTAGGAGTAGCAGGACCTGTAGGTTCAGGAAAAACTGCATTGTTGGAACGTTTAAGCAGAAAATTATTCGGGACTTATGATCTTGGAGTCATCACGAATGATATTTATACCAAAGAAGATGCTGAATTTATGGCGAAAAATAGTCTTCTTCCTCATGACAGAATTATCGGAGTAGAAACAGGAGGCTGCCCTCATACCGCCATTCGTGAAGATGCAAGTATGAACCTTGAAGCGGTAGACGAACTGGCAGCACGTTTTCCGGAAATCGAACTGGTTTTGATTGAAAGTGGAGGTGATAACCTTTCAGCGACATTCAGCCCGGACCTTGCAGATGTTACCATCTTTATCATCGACGTCGCAGAAGGAGAAAAAATCCCTAGAAAAGGAGGTCCTGGTATTACAAGATCAGATTTACTGATCATCAATAAAATTGATCTTGCCCCTTACGTAGGTGCCAGCCTTGAAGTGATGGAAAATGATGCCCGAAGAATGAGAAAAGGAAATCCTTTCGTGTTCACCAACCTCAAAACAGATGAAGGACTGGATAAAGTAATAGGTTGGATTAAAAAATATGCCCTTTTAGAAGAAATTGAAGAACCGAATTTGGTAAGATAAATGGATAGTCATTTAAAAATTATTGCAGGATTTAAGGGAGGAGAATCCTATGTGAAAGACCTTTATGTCTCGCTTCCTTTCAGAGTAGTTTCTGTTGGGCAACGAAAAAGTGACAAAAAGCTCTATCAGATGGTGATGAGCTCCTCTCCGGGAATTCTGGATGGAGATCACTATCATTTGGATGTTGCGCTTGAAAAAGGAGCTGCGCTTCAGTTGCAGTCACAATCCTACCAAAGGCTTTTCAACATGCAGAACAAAGCGCTTCAGGAACTCAATGTTTCTATGGAGGATGAAACTTCTTTCGCTTATGTTCCTCATCCGATTGTTCCTCACGAGGATTCCAACTTTAAAAGTAAAGCCAATATTCATGTTGGTAAAAACAGTCAGATCATCATCAGCGAGATTATTACCTGTGGGAGAAAACATTATGGAGAAGTTTTTAAACTGAAACGTTTTCAGAATATCATGGAAATCTATCATAACAACAAGCTTGTGGTGAAAGATAACGTTCTGATTCAACCTGACATGATCCCGATCAGCAGCATCGGAAATCTGGAACAGTATACGCACCAGGGAACTCTGATCTTCTATAGTACAAAGGAAAATGTAGACAAAAATGGATTGATTGAAGAGATTGTTGAAGCCGCCGCACAGCACCATGAGCAAATGGAAGTAGGGGTTTCTGCAATGGATGAAAATGGTTTTGTAGTAAGAGCTTTGGGACATGGAGGAGAGTTGATGTACAACTTTTTCCTGCATATTCAGGAGATTCTCTGGTCGTTGGAGTAAAAAGAGGTCCTTGTCAAGGTTCAACCTCATGATGATTCGTCTACAAAATTTGAAAGAAGCATATTCAATAGAAGCGGGCTTTAGACCGCTTAACAAAAAGAAATCTTCCATTGGCTTCAGTCAAAACTTAATAAAGAATCTGAAATAACAGAATTAATAAAAAATGGATAGTACAGTTTGGGCACTTCTTGTAAGCGCCGTTTCAATAAGTTTTATACACACCGCTTCAGGGCCGGATCATTACCTGCCTTTCATAGTGATCTCAAAATCTAAGAAGTGGAGCGGCATGAAAACAGCCATATTAACGGTTGTCTGCGGTTTCGGACACGTATTCAGTTCTCTGATTTTAGGTTTTATCGGAGTTTTCCTCGGATGGCAGCTGAATAAAATCTCCTGGTTTCAGGATATGAGAGGGAATTTCTCAGGATGGGCACTGCTGATCTTTGGCGGTGTTTACCTTGTGTACGGCCTCATCCAGGCGATCAGAAACAAACCGCATAAGCATTTTGATGTAATGGGTGATGATGTGTACGTATACGAACATAACCACAGCGAAATCGTAATGCCTCAAAAAAGAATAAAGGTAACACCGCTTATCCTGTTCATGATTTTCGTGATGGGGCCAAGTGAACCTTTGATCCCCCTATTATTTTATTCAGGAGTAAAACATTCCATGTCTGAAATTGCCGTACTGGTAACTTCTTTCACAGCAACTACAGTATTAACCATGCTTGGGATGGTTCTTTTGGGGCGTTATGGTTACTCAACATTATTCAATACCGAAAAACTTGAAAGATATATGGGAGTAGTAAGTGGAGCAGTAGTAACTGTGTGCGGAGTTGGAATGGTCTTTCTTGGATGGTAAACGGGTTTCGGGGTTTTGAGTTTCGGGATTCGAGCGGGAGAGTTTGAGAGTTTTAAGGTTGAAGAAAAAATTAAAGCTGAAAAAGAAGAACTGTCAATCTCATATCTTTTATCTTAATCTAATCCCCGCAACCCACAACCCACAACTCGCAACTCGCAACCCGAATCTAGCAACGAAAAACAAGCAACAACCCCATTATTAATAAATTAAAAAAACTATGGACGAATTTTTCAAAAAACTGCCTTTTTTAGACCATATTTTAAAAGGAATCGGGCAGATTATGCTCCAGGAAAACAGATGGACAGGACTCCTGTTTCTGATAGGGATTTTTATGGGAAGCTGGCAGTGCGGAGTGGCGGTATTGCTTTCAACAGCAGCCGGAACTTTTATCGCAATGAAGCTTAATTATGACAAATCTGAAATCAATGCGGGACTTTATGGTTTCAGTGCAGCTCTTGTAGGGGTAGCATTGGCATTTCTATTTGAGACAACCTTGCTGATCTGGATTTTAATAGTTTTGGGCGGTGCATTGGCGGCTGTTATTCAGCATTTCTTTATCCAAAAGAAAATACCGGTGTTTACTTTTCCTTTTATCATTATTACATGGATATTGGTATTTGTACTCCATCATTTTACCAATATTCCGCCTTCTGAAATGCTAAGCAGTGAAGTGGTTCCTTCAGAATATGATGACTTTCTTACCTGTACCAATGGCTTTGGGGAAGTGATATTTCAGGGAGGAGTGCTTTCCGGGATTATTTTCTTTCTGGCGGTTTTTATTAGCTCTCCGATAGCTGCTTTATATGGATTGGCAGCGTCTATTTTGGGTGCAGGATTATCACAGTTGAATGGCGAACCCATCAAAGAAATCCACATGGGATTATTTGGATTTAATGCTGTGCTTTCCGCAATTGTTTTTTCCGGAGTCAAAAAAACGGATGGTTTATGGGTATTGATCGCCGTTCTCATTACCATTGCCATTGATGATCTTTTAATAGACAATCACTGTCTGGATATGGTGGGTGGAGTATTTACTTTCCCATTTGTAGCCGGAACATGGATTACACTTTTGATTCAAAAAATATTTCTTAAAACAAAAAAATAAAAAGTTGGAGAGTCTTAGAGTTTAAGAGTGAGAAAGTTCAATGTTTAAGGTTTTTTCATAATGATTGACAATTCACTTGCGAAGCAAAATTCACCATTGATATTCCTCTAACTTCTAACCTCTGGTTTCTAAAATCAAAATATAATTAAACTAAAAAATGAAAGTAACAAAAATAGCAGCCGTATTTCTGGCTATGGCATTCAGTGGAAAAATGATGGCGCAGGAAGCAGAAAAACAGTTGCTGATAAAAGATGCAGATGACAAATTTCCCATTGCCGATGCTTTGGTAAAATATGACCACGGAAACAGCCATACCCACACAGGAACAGACGGAACATTTTCCATTCCTGTAAAATCTCTTCCCGATACCCTTGTGGTCAGCCGTCAGGGATATGATGAGGTAAAATGGGTCGTGACCAATGATGATGATAAAAATAAAGTTATTTTTTTACAGCATAAGCCCTTTCAGATTTCTGAAGTAGCCATCAATCACAGTTCATTTCTGTCTGCTATTACCAAGGTTGATCTGAATAAATTTCCGGTAAATTCAGCGCAGGATCTGTTGAGGAAAGTTCCAGGATTATTTATTGCACAGCATGCCGGAGGAGGAAAAGCAGAACAGCTTTTTTTAAGAGGATTTGATGCGGATCATGGTACCGATGTAAGCGTCAATGTAGACGGAATGCCTGTGAACATTGTTTCTCACGCCCACGGTCAGGGATATTCTGATTTACATTTTGTGATTCCTGAAACAGTAAACAATATCGATTTTGGAAAAGGAGCCTATTACATGGACCGTGGGGACTTTAATACCGCTGGTTATGTTGATTTTCAGACCTACAATGGCTTGAAAAACAGTATGATTAAACTGGAAGGAGGTTCTTTCAACTCCAAAAGAGTATTGGGAATGTTCAATATTCTGCATGATGATCTTGGTAGAAAGAATGCGTATGTGGCAGCGGAATACAACTATACCGACGGACCTTTTGATGTAAAACAGAATTTTAACAGGGTTAATATCTTCGGTAAATACAATCAATGGCTGACTGACAAAGATTACTTCAATATCCAGTTCTCAACATTCAATTCTTCATGGAATGCTTCCGGACAGATTCCGGAACGTGCTGTAGACGAAGGAATCATTGGCCGATGGGGAAGTATAGATCCTACTGAAGGTGGGAAAACTTCCAGAACAAACCTCCAGATGAACTTTAAGCACATTATTTCTCCTTCCGAGCAGATTGATGCGATGGCTTTTTATTCAAAATACAATTTCAACCTGTATTCCGATTTTACCTTTAATTTAAAGGATAAAGAGCATGGAGACGAAATTCAGCAGACGGATGGAAGAAATATTTACGGTGCTGAAGTAAAGTATACAAAGACTTTTTCTTTTGCCAACAGCTCTTTAAACTGGACTTCAGGAATCGGACTAAGAAATGATGATATCAATACCTTACAGCTTAATCACGTTTATCACAGAGACCTTCTGCTGGACAGACTATCCGATGTGACAGGAACGGAAACCAATCTTCATGCCTATTCAGGATTGATATGGAAGACAGGAAAATGGACCATCAATCCGGCTTTGAGAGTGGATCATTTTATCTTTAATATGCACAATCTCCTGGATGTGGAGCAATTACCTTCCGGACAGTCGAAAGAAGCAACAAGACTGAGTCCCAAACTGAATTTTTCCTATGCTCAGAATGACAATGTCATGTGGTTCCTGAAAACAGGAATGGGTTTCCACTCCAATGACCTGAGAGTAGTAGTTCCCAATAAGAACGAAAATACTCTTCCGTACTCCATCGGAGCGGATTTTGGGGTAAGATTACACCCGTTCAAATCCTTGATCATTACTCCGGCATTATGGTATATGGATCTTCAGCAGGAATTTGTGTATGTAGGAGATGATGCAGTAGTAGAACCTTCCGGAAAATCAAGACGTTTCGGGGCTGATCTTGGTGTTCGTTTCCAGCCATTGGAAAATTTTTACCTGAATGCAGATATCAATTATTCCCACGCCAGATTTACCGAAGAAGAAAAAGGCCAGGACTACGTTCCGCTGGCTCCGGTAGTTACCAGTACCGGATCTGTCAACTGGGATTTCCTGAATGGTTTTTCTCTGGGACTTCAGTACAGATATCTGGGAGCAAGACCCGCTGTTGAGGATAACAGCATCAGAACAAAAGCCTATTTTGTGAATGATTTGATGCTTTCCTATAACCGTCAGAAATGGGGAGCGAATATTCAGATGAACAACCTTTTCAATGTAAAATGGAATGAAGCTCAGTTTGCCACAGAAACGCAGTTAAAAGGAGAAGCAGAACCCATTACAGATCTTACTTATACACCAGGAAGTCCTTTTGGAGTGAGAGTAGGAGTGTATTATAAGTTCTAAACATGAGAGTGGGAGAGTAGTAGAGTGAGAGGGTGAGAGAGTTTGAGAGTAGAAGGGTTGAAGAGAGTAAATTATGGGTTTCGGGATACGTGTTTCGGGGTCTTTACTATTTAGACTTTAGCTTTTTCACTCTTTTACTTACCTCCTTTGCTTTAAAATATTTTGTATAACTTTAAATAATCATAACAAGGATATGGAAGTACTATCCAATTTTCAATATAAAAAGCTTTTTCTGCCGAATATTACGGATAAGATATTGGCTAATAATGCTGATATACAGCTGTATCGGATAGAAAATTATCTTAAAGGTATTCTGATGCCGGTGATTCCGTATCGTACCACATTCAATTTTATTATTTTCGTTACCAATGGCCATATCAGACAATATCTTGAAAATAAAGAATATCATGCTGAAAAAGGAGGTGTGATCTTTATTAAGCAAGGGACAATTACCGCAACCGTAGAGCTGTCAGACGATATTGAAGGTTTCTTCCTTGCTTATGAAAATAATATTCTATCTGAACAGGAACTGCCAAAACATAAAAGCAGTATCTTTTTCATGACACCTTTCCTGAATCTGGACAGCTTAACCTACGGAACCATCACACAGCTTCTTCCGATAATGGAACAGGAATTATGGTTGAATAATCTCAATGTGAATGATGTCGTTGTGACAATGCTTCATTTGATTCTGATCAAAATGCTGAGTACAGATTCTGATACCCATCACAAATCTGCAACACGGCCCATGGAGCTGTCCCTGCAGTTCCGTGATCTTTTGTTCAAATACCATGTCGGAGAAAAGAGAGTGGCTTTTTATGCTGATAAATTGTCTGTTACAGAAAGTTATCTGAATAAATGTGTCAAAGGAGTTACTCAGAAATCCCCAAAACAATGGATCAATGAGATTGATATCAATTACAGCAAAGCATTACTTCACTCCAGTAAAGATATTGCAGAAATTGCCTATGAACTGAATTTCCATACCGCATCCCATTTTACCCAGCTTTTCAAAAAAATTGCAGGAATCACCCCGAAGGAATACAGGATTCAGTTTTTGAATAACAGCAGGATTTCAGTCTGATATAAAGAATCGAATTTGTGTAATGTCAATGGTCAATTTTTGCTGCGTAAGGGAATAGTCAATGATGCTGAAGTACAGAATAAAAAATTCACTGCGAAGCAAATTCACCATTCACTATTGATTGGTCTCCCTTACATCTTTTCATTTTCCAGAATCTTCAGCACCAGTCTTTCTTCTTTTGTAAGATCGGCTTTTCCGTCATTTTCTTCTATCACTTCCAGTTCATCAAGATATTTTTTGATACTATTATTCTCATAAAGGTTAATGACTAAAGGATGAACATAATACTTTTTGCAGACAGCCGATGTATTTCCCAGGTTTTCTGCCACGATATCCAGGGCTTCTTTTACCTTCTTTTTATATTCAGTGTCATTTTCCGCATATCCGATCTCTTTAAAAGCGATCAGAGCACTTACGGTTCCGGACCATGTTCTGAAATCCTTAGCGGTAAAATCTTCACCACTGATCTCTTTAATATAGTCGTTCACCATCCCGGAATCGACGGAATGGCGGTTTCCTTCATCATCAAAATACTGAAAAAGCTCTTTCCCGGGAATATCCTTGCATTTCTGAATAAGCCTTGCCAACCTTGGACTCCTGAGGTCGATTTGATGCATGACACCTTTCTTCCCTTTAAAAGAAAAAGAAATTTTTTGTCCTTTTACCTTTACATGTTTATCCATTAATGTGGTCAGACCAAAAGAACCGTATAATTTTTCATATACGTTATTCCCGATACGGATATTGGTTCTTTGCATAAGGCTTACAATTAAGGCAAGGATTTTTCGTTTCTCAAAATTTCTCAGGGCAAGATCCTGTTCTATATGCAGACGGATGTCCGGTAATGCATATCCGAACTGAAGCATTCTGTAAAATTTTGTATGATTTCTTAAAGCACTCCACAGAGGGTGGTAGCGGTACTGTTTTCTTTTTTTTACATCGAAACCCGTGGCCTGAAGATGGCCATTGTCAAGAGCACAGATCCATACATTTTCCCACGCAGGCGGAATCACCAGTTTATTGATCCGGGTAATTTCGTCTTTATCCTTTATTTTTTCTCCGTCTTTATAATAGGAGTATTTCTTCCCGGTTTTCTTACGGGTAATTCCGGCGGTTTCCGCATCGGTGGTATATACGAGATGTACCGCCTTTGCAGAAGCTTCCGGATCCTTCATTATTTTAACAATTTTTGAAGGCTTAAGGTGAGAAATGATTTCCAAATCTGTATTCTTCTCCATAAAACATGGTTAAGAGTTTTTACCCCTCGAAAAAATCAGTAAAATAATCCCTACTATCACACAGACTAAGATTATTCCCCACCACATTCCTGCCTTAAAAATTGTTTCTACGGCTTCACAACTTGTTAATGTCAGTATACTTAACAGTATAATACTATAAAAGCTCCATTTTTTCATAGGTATATATTTTGTAGGTGTGTTAAATTCTGAGTCGGTCAGCTCTCCATTTTTTGATAGACCTTTTAATTTCGTCTCCTGAGATGTTTTCATGAAGTGCTCTGTATAAAAGCTCTTTGAATTCATCATCATACGTAAATCTCAATGCAGCAATCTGATCGAATTTCAGTTTTTCAGCAGTTTCATCAGACCTTTTATTGAAAATTTCGAAATAACGCTGTTTAAATTCCAGTATAACCAACCGGTTTTGAAGTCCCAGCGCATAATGCTGCCTTGTCATCAGTGCCAGATAAAAAAGCAAAAAAATCACGACAGAAAACAGTATCCAGATCAGCTGATTTCCGGGGTCATCCCAGATTTTGTAAATTCCTAAAATCTCCAATATCATAAGCAATGGAAGATAAATAAAATGATGTGGCGGATAAAATTTCCTGTGGTTATTGTAGTTTTGCTGTTTCATGCAATAAAATGTAGCAATAATCTTTCCAAAAATTTATTATTTTGATAATGTGGTAGTTTTTTTTACTTAAAAATGGTTTGTTTTGTTAAATATATTTAGTTGTTTAGTTTTTTTCAGAACACTTTAAGAATAAAGAATTATTAAGCAAAATAGCCGGTAGATTTACCTTCAGACATCAAATTTTTTGTAACTTTCGGTGGTTAAAAATAAAAAGAATGACTTCAAAGGAAAAAGTTGCTGCGCTTCGTGAAGAAATGCAGAAAAATAATGTTGATGCATTTATAGTATATTCTGCAGATCCGCATATGAGCGAATACCTTCCCGAAGAATGGCAGGAGAGAGCCTGGCTTTCCGGCTTCTTAGGTTCTGCCGGTTTTGTGGTAATTACCAAAGATAAAGGCGGACTTTGGACAGACGGAAGATACTTTACACAAGCTGCTATAGAGCTGGATGGTTCCGGAATTGATCTCTTCAAAGATGGAATGGAAGGAACTCCCAATTATATCGACTGGATTATTTCAGAAATTCCTTCAGGCGGTAAAGTGGCGGTAAATGCTGTTGCAGCCTCTCATGCCAACTGGGAACTGCTTTCTCAAAAACTCAACTCCAAAAATATTACGCTGTCAGATATTCCGCTTTTAAAAGAAGTATGGAAAGACAGAGGAACTCCATCTGCTAATCCTATCTTTGTTCATCCGGTTGAAAGAGCCGGTAAATCAGTATCCGATAAAATTGCTGCGATCCGTCAGAAAATGGAAGAGCAGGAAGCTACCGTACACATTATCTCAAGTCTTGATGATGTGGCATGGACACTGAACCTGAGAGGAAGTGATGTAGAAAGCAATCCTGTATTCTTAGGATACATTGTGATTACTAAAAATGATGCTGTTCTGTTCACAGGATTAGAGAAAATGGAAGTGGCTGCAAGAAAACAAATGGATGATTCCTTTGTAAAAATGATGCCTTACGAAGAATTCTACAATTATCTGAAAACTTTCAAAAACGAAAAAGTTTTGGTTTCTCCGAACAGCAACCAACAGATTTTTGAAACATTAAAATCAGACAATCAGTTTATCAAAGCTCCGGTTCCCGGCAATCTGATGAAAGCTCAGAAAAACGAAGCTGAGCTGAATGGTTTCAGAACAGTAATGGTAAGAGACGGAGTAGCAATGGTGAAATTCCTTTACTGGCTAACGCACAATGCAGGAAAAGAAGCCATGAATGAATATTCTATCGGGCAGAAACTGAGAGGATTCCGTGCAGAAGGTGAAAACTTTGTGGGAGAAAGCTTTGGTTCTATCGTTGGATATAAAGATAACGGTGCTATCATGCACTATTCTGCTAAAAAAGAAGGAAGCAAAGAAGTAACGAACGCGGACACAATCCTGGTAGATTCAGGAGGCCAGTACCTTGAAGGAACTACAGATATTACGAGGACTTTTGCCTTAGGAACCCCTTCGGAAGAGTTTAAAAGAAATTCAACATTGGTGCTACAGGGATTGATCCGTTTATCTATGGTGAAATTCCCGAAAGGTACAAAAGGAGTACATCTTGATGCTATTGCAAGACTTCCGCTATGGATGGAAGGTAAAGATTTCAACCACGGAACAGGACATGGAGTAGGAAGCTTTATGAATGTACACGAAGGACCGCAAAACATCAGAAAAGATCTGAATCCTCAGGAACTTCTTCCGGGAATGGTTTGTTCAAATGAACCCGGATACTATCTTGAAGGACACTATGGAATTCGTCATGAAAACCTGATTGCAGTAAAAGAAGCAGAGAAAACAATTCACGGAACATTCTATGAATTTGAAACATTAACATTCTGCCCGTTCTTCAAAGATACTGTGGTAAAAGAAATCCTTTCAGAAAGCGAAATCGCATGGCTGAATGGTTACCATAAAACTTGTGAAGAAAAGCTTGCTCCACACCTGGATGGAGAAGTTAAAGAATGGTTCCTGCAACTGGTAAGCCCTCTTTAATAAACATTCAAAGGTGAAATCAGGTGTCAATCATCACTTTAAACCTTGAATGATAAACATTAAACTGGATATTGTTAGATAATCCAAAAGTCCTGTAAGGTATTTCCTTCAGGGCTTTTCTTTTTATACAACCGTATTTTTACGGATATAATTTTAGGGATTCCACTGATGCATAAAAAATAAGGTTCACCTATCTTTGTTACAACAAAACATCATTCATATCTTCATAAATAACTCAAGTAAATTCAAAACGGTAGATCATCTCGTCCTGAGATGATTTTTTTTGTTTTCAATTGAAATTTGTATGACTATTCCTTCTTTAAAAAGAGGCTATCCCAAGTCTAAAAGTGTCATTCTGAACACAGACTGAAAGTCTGCGAACGCAGTTCAGGAATGTAGTGAAGAATCTCACGATTCTGATTATTAATGAGATTTTTCCTTCGTCAGAAGTCGAAGATTCGACATAGTCAATGACAAAAGCCAAATTATTTCACTTTTGAGATAGTCTCCGTGTTTGCTTTCTTAAAACAGAATTTTATAAAAATGAAAATGCTGCGTTTACAAAGAAGTATTTTATTTATTTTCGCTGAAACTTATTTGATATCATGGAACGTGACTATTTTCGAAGCTTTAATCTGTTTTCAGAAGATGAAATTGAAGAATTTCTGAAGTTTTCTGAGTTCAGACTTATCAATAAAAATGATTATTTCATACAGGAAGGAGAGCTTTGTAAGGAAGTAGGCTTGGTGAAGTCTGGTATTTTCCGTTCTTTTTATACTTCTGACGAGGGAAAAGATATGACATATTGCTTCAGGTTTCCCAATCATATGATCGCTGCCTATTCGTCATTTGTTTCCGGATGCCCAAGCAAAGAAAGTATGCAGGCTATTACCAATGCTGAGGTGATTATCATTAAAAAAGAAGCGGTAGATGAACTGGTAAAAAATAGTGTAAACTGGACGAAATTTTTAAAGATTATTGCAGAGCAGGAATATCTTGAACTTGAAACACGGTTTTTCCAGCTCCAGAGAGACAGTGCCGGCCAGCGGTATGAAACATTATTAAAGAATCATCCTGATTATATTCAAAACATTCCATTGCAGTATCTGGCTTCCTACCTTGGCATTACCCAACGTCACCTGAGCCGTATCAGAAAGGAAATTTCTTTTTAGACATTTGTCCTGCTTATTGAAACAGCAGCACTCTACTTTTGTCAAAAAAAGTTATGGAGCAAAATATTCTTATAATTGGAGGAAATGGGTTGGTAGGTAAAACAATTTCCCGTATTCTGAAATCAAGAAATCCTCATCTTACTGTTTTCATCGGAGGAAGAAAAGGGGGGAAAACAGACAAAGACCTGAAAATCGATGTCACAGATCCTTCCTCTTTTAAAGTGATCATTGAGAAAAAAATACAACTCATCATTCTTTCTGTGAATGATAAAGAAGATCATGTACTTCGTTTTGCCATTGATCATCAAATAGATTATCTGGATATTACCAAGCCTACTCCGGCTTTGGTGAAAGCTTATGATATTGCCAGAAAATCAGACATCAACAGCAGAATTGTCTTCAGCTCAGGATGGATGGGCGGGATTGTCCCGGGGTTGGCTAATATTCTTTCAGACTCAGGAGATATTAATGAAGTAAAACTCTTTGTCTATTATTCCGTAAAGGATCTTGCAGGGGAAAGTTCAGCTCACTTTATGGCAGAAAATGTAGCCGTTCCTTTTGTTCATTATAAGAACGACAAACCCGTTTCAATACGGCATTTTCTTGATACGGAAACCTTCAATTTCTCTTTTGGAATTGGGTATAGAAGTGCCTATAATTTTGATGTGCCGGATCTGTATATTTTCAACAAAGTAGAAAGAATTTCCGATGTGACTGTGAAGATGACCTACAATTCAAAATTCATTACCTGGCTGCTGGGAGCATTTCAATATCTCAGAATCTACAATATTTTGTCTTTAAAAGAAAGAAAAATGATTTTTGGGTCCAGTGGAAACGGAGATCAGGCGGTCTTTGAAATTGTAGTTGATGATCATTCAGGACAAAAGAAACTGAGTTTGCAGAGTGAAAAAGGACAAGCAGAATTAACCGCTTTATCTGCTGTTCTGCACACCGAAGAACTGCTGAGAAATCCTCATGAAAACAAGGTGTATTTCAGCCATCAGCTGCATGAGCCTTTATCATTAATGGCACAGCTTAATGCCTACGATTCTATCAATATTAATGTGAAATCATGAAAAAAATAGCCATTATCAACGGGCATCCCAATAAAGATTCTTTCAATTTTGGGGTAACAGAAGCTTACAGGTTGGGAGCCTCAGAAGCAGGAGCAGAAGTGCGGGAAATTGTAATACGGGATCTCAACTTTAATCTCAATTTACAGTTTGGATATCAGAAAAGAATGGAGCTTGAGCCGGATCTGATCAAAGCCTGGGAAATTATTCAGTGGGCAGATCATCTCGTTTGGGTACATCCGGTTTGGTGGGGAGGATTTCCTGCCTTGATGAAAGGATTTATAGACCGTCTTTTTTTACCGGGAATGGCCTATAAATATCGTGAAAATTCTGTGTGGTGGGACAAGCTTTTAAAAGGTAAAACAGCCCACATTATTACCACATTAGACCAACCTGGATGGTATTACCGTCTGTTTTTTGGCAGACCCAGTGTCAATCAGCTTAAAAAATCCATACTTGAATACTGTGGGGTAAAACCGGTGAAAGTGACTTATGTAGGTATTATCAGGAATTCTAAAGAGGAGCAACGGTCTCAATGGCTTAGTAAGGTGAGGGAATTAGGAAAGAAGTATAAATAATTTGCACCTTATTTTTTGGGTAACGGAAAATGATAACTTTATCTGGTAATAATGGTGTTTTATTAGCAGATAAAGTTTCATTATTAAAGTAGAAACACTTTTGTTGATCCATTTTTACAGTCCTTTTTTCCCTTCAATCCAGTAGGCTTGTGATTTGATGCACTTCGGGGAAACACCTCTGGCTTTAAGGAATTTCCTGATCAGAGACATTCGTCCTCCGTTTCCTGTGATATAAAAAATAACCTCATCATCAGAGATGGATTCTTTTTCTTCTTGCAGAAAATCATTCAAAGCTTCAATCATTCTCATGGTATTGTTTTTAGGACAGTGATAGCCATATAAATTAAGCTTTTCAAGAGCAGAACAATCATCAAGCTCATGAAGACAAATGAACAAAGAACCCGATTCCTCCACCGCTTCCTTGATCGAAAGAGAACTTCCCAATGATGTTTCATCTCCCAGAGAAAAATGAATCCGGGCACCGGGAGTAAAGAATTGTTTTCCTCTGGGCATTAAAAGTTTTATGGAATCTCCTTCTCTCAGTTGGGTTACAAAATGACTTCCTGCAGCAGACATGTCATGCAAATGAAACAAAATATCGAAAGTTCCTGCTTCTTTGTTAAAATTAAAAGGAGAATAATTCCTGAAATCCCTGTCGTTGATTCTTATTCCAATGGCATAGGCAGGTTCATAAGGAACATTCTCTAATTCTGTTTCAAAGCGTATCAGTCGAAGATCATTGGTGATCTGTTCTATATGGTTAACGGTGCATTCTTTGAATTTTGAGGACCAGACATTTTCTACGGTGTCATTGATCCATTTTGGTAGGCTCGGCATAAATCATTTTTATTGCAAAGGACGTTGCAAAATCAGAAAATACCGATAGCGGTTTCGGGGAATTAATTGGATTATTCGTGGTTGATGATCTTATTGATGCCGTCCTCTGAATTCTGATGGAGATTGATCTTCAAGTTTGGAAAATAAACGGCTGAAATAGGTATGATCACTGTATCCCAGTTCATAAGCTACTTCTTTTACACTCAGATTGGTAAAGACCAGCAATCTTTTGGCTTCGATTAAAATTTCCTGATGAATCCAGTGTTGTGCAGGCTTTCCTGTGACCTCACGAACCGTTTCCGTTAAATATCCTCTTGTAATGTTCAAAATTTCTGCATATTCTGATGGACTTTTCATGGTTTTGAAATTTTTCCGAATAAGAGCCCTGAATGCACGGGTTAATTGTAAAGCACGGTTTTCCTCTGAAGCCGGAGAAGTATTTTTCTGAGAATACAACTGGGCAAACATTCCGAGAAAGGCATTAAGCAGTGATTGAACAATGAGAAATCCTTCTTTAGTGGAAAGCATTTCGTTTGTATATGAGAAATGAAGTAGGCCGGCTGTCGTATTGAGGTTTTTGACAAGGTTCTTATCCACAGACAGCGGCTGTATTTCACCCAAAGATTCATCAAAAAAAGAACGAACTGTATCCGGAACAAGTTCTGCTTTTACTGCTACAAACCATCCGCAGACCTCTTTCATAAGAAGTCCCTGATGTACCTGTCCCGGCAATACACAGAAAATAGTGGATTCTTTGGCTTCAATAGTTTTAAAGTCAACCATCATTCTCACATGACCGCTCTCCATACAGGTGAAAATATAATGACTGTCCCGGTGTATACCTTTGCCCAGAAGAATATCCCCAGAATCATAAGGCTGTTTATCCATCCTTTTGATATGGAACTGATGGTGGGTGATACCATTTAAATCATAGGTGGGAATGGTCTGTTTCATCTTTAAACCTGTTGTGATGAGGATAATACGGAACAGCAAAATTACGTATTTTCACGGTTTTACATCCCGGATTTTAATCTCAAATTCGCGGTGCATAATCATGATGCTTTCTTTAAGTCAGATTTTATATGAATATACACCGGAATTCGGAACAGAAGGAAACCTGTTCCGGATTTTATTTTGCTTTTGAAAATGCCATTTTTATGGCTAAATAAGTTAATACGCTGGCCATAAACCATTTCTGGACCTTTATCCACACCGGATTATTGGAAAAGAATACAGCAACTTTTGCAGCTGTTAATACAATGATAAAGTTGATGCTGAAGCTGATCAGAACCTGAATGATCCCTAGTTCCAGACTTTGGGTAAATATCGAACCATACTCGGGTTTGATGAACTGAGGAAAGAAAGACAGGTAAAACACAGCCACTTTCGGATTCAGTACATTCGTTAAAAAACCAATGGTGAAAAGCTTTTTGGGACTATCATGAGCACCATTTTTATCAACATCAAAAATATTTCTGCTTTTGGGCTTGATAGCCTGATAAGCAAGATATAAAAGATAGACTGTTCCCAGGGTTTTAAGAACGGTATAAGCGAGTGGAACAGCCAGTAAAACAGCGGTAAGACCAAATGAAACCATGATGATATGGAATAAAAATCCACATACGACTCCGGCTAATGAGATAAATCCGGACTTTTTCCCTTGTGTTATCGACTTTGATATCAGATAAATCATATTAGGACCGGGGCTGATGACTAAAATGAGTGCAGCCAGTATGAAAAATAGTAGCTCGTGGAATGGAATCATGACAGTTCTTATTTAAATGAGAAGGTTTCCGGTGCAAAGATAAGAGGTGTTTCCTGTTTAATTTTATCAGGGACAGAAGAAAAATTCATTTTTATTCAATTAAATTTTATTTTCCACCTGAATGTGATTTAAAAAGAAATACCAGTCTCTTTTTTTTGTAAATTTCAACGCATAAAATAATTATCATTCACAAATAAATATTATCATGACTACTGAAAACATCTTTGAAGCTATCAGAAAATGGAAAAATCTTATTGATTCTTACAAAAATGGAATTGATACCAATGGAGCAGAAATTTTGAATTATTTGAATCAGGGAACTCACTTCAGCGTTTCAGGTGAAGACATTGAACAATGGAAAAGAAATTTAGGAACCACCGAACCCAAAATGATTCACGCCTATGTAGGCATTCATGAAGGGCAGCTGAAATTTTTCCTGATCGATTCCAAAAGTGATAAAGATGCTGATTTCAATACCATCCTGACGAAAGACTTCTTACGCGAGTTCAGTGAATCAAAAATAGAAAGCAGTAATGATATAGTGGCAGACGTTCCCCCGATTACTTCTGAATCAGCCATTAACCGGAATTTCAGATGGAATATGTTCGGAACATCGTGGATAGAAGCTCAGAAAACGGCGGATATCTTCCAGTTGATTTCCATTCCGTTTTCAGATTATGAGAATATTGGAATTACCACAGGACAGACCTGTACCAGCTTCTTCGGACTTACTGATGATCTGGAGAAGAAAGATCCCGACTTCCCTTATCATATTGAAATCATTACCGTGAAAAGTCTTGCCATCAATCATATGAGCGAGACTGCTGAAAATTATTCCACCCCAAGACCTCCCTTTACGATTATTGATACTCTTAATGATTATCAACTTCTGAAGCAAAGTACCAGTGTTGTCGTATAACAGCTTATCCCTGTATCTGCAAATTATAATTAATCTCGTCCTATGTACCGGATTGGTTGTATTGATAAAGGAAGAGATCAAAACAAAACTTCCTGTGATTATACTTCTCTCGGGGGAACTGATGCTGGAGTTGTCGGATTTAACAGGCCGGCTGATGAAATTAAATACACTCAATATCTATAATTATATATTGAGCCAGTTTTTTGGTTTGATGATCCTTACTGTGATTTACAGCAATTATTATATCCGGCTTTCCCGTCAATTAAGGTGGATGATTTACTGTTATGCTGTACTGGTGCTGATTACCAATGTGCTGTATGTTCAGAATGATACAAAGGTTACTTTTTATTTCAACATTATCACCAGTATTATTATTTGTAGTTATGCGGCCTCTTATTTTATGAAAATTATCAGGGAAGGTAGGGTAAACAGAGATCTGTTTATTGTGAACATCATCGTTTTTCTGTTTTTCTCTATAGAATGTATCATCTCCACTACCTTTAATTTCTTAATCAGCAATCATCTGAACTGGGTAGCTCCTGTCTGGCTTTTTAGAGGCATTCTGCTATTGTCTTTTTATCTTGCTTTTATTAATCTGGGATGGGGCGTTGGGAAAATCAGGATCAGATAGTTCTATGGATTTGGATTGGTATTGGGCTGTTTTTTTTAACAACATTATTCATTACGTTATTGGTAATTAATTACTTGAAAAGTATAAAGAAAAATAAACAGAAAGTCTCAAAGCTGGTCCGGAACACCCAAAAAGAATATCGGGAAAATATGCTGCTGGTACAGGAACAGGACAGAGAAAGGCTGGCAGAAGAACTTCATGATAATATTATCTCACAATTGAATCTTATCCGTTTGAATATCAATGATAAAAAACCGGAAGAATTGAATCGTGATTTAAAGAAATCGATGCAGCTGATCCGGGAGTTATCTCATAATCTTACGCCGCCTGATCTCGATGAGATAGAACTGGAAGATTTAATTGCAGATTATCTTGATCAGATCAATAAAAATATAGAGGTCGCTTTTAGTCATATGACGATCAGAACCCCGATCAGCAACCCTGTAAAACTAAATCTTTTCAGAATTGTTCAGGAACTGATCACCAATATTTTAAAACATGCTGAAGCTACCAGAGTAGATGTCTCACTGAGAATCTCTCTGAACTATTTAATATTAACCATAGAGGATAACGGCCGTGGGTTCGCTATTGAAAACCAGTCAGGAGGGATCGGGCTGAAGAATATTCAGTCCAGAGCTCAAAAAATTAAAGCCATCTATAAACTTAAAACCCAGCCTGAAAAAGGCACAAAATTCATTGCTTGTATGGCAATACAATAAAAAATAAACATGGAACACTCAAAAATTAAAATCGGAATTGTAGATGATGATCTGCTGTTTGTACAGCTTTTGAAAAATTATATTGAAAACAATGGAGATTATCAAGTTGTACTTACCTCAACGGGAGGATATCAGTTTCTTAAAGAAAAGGATTCTGTTTCTTTAGATATCCTGATTCTGGATCTGAGAATGAGCAACGGTGACGGTCTTGAAGTAATGGCCGAACTGGCTCAAAAAGAAAGTGAAACAAAAATCATTGTTCTTACCAGCTTCTACCGCCGCTCATTCATGGGGCAGATGCTGAAAATGGGTGCTCATGCTTTTTTACCCAAAGAAATTGAACTCGAAGAATTATTATCCGTAATCAAGACAGTTCATCATACCGGACATTATTTTTCCAATGACCAGATTAATGTCATGAGAACCCAGCTTTCCAATAAGCTTCCGGAGTTTCACGCGTTCTCCAAAAATGAACTGACAGACAGGGAAATTGATGTTTTAAGACTAGTCTGCCAGCAGCTGAGTACCAAAGAAATTGCAGATTCTCTGTTTATTTCACCCAAAACAGTAGAAACCCACAAGACTAATCTCATGATTAAAACCGGCGTGAAAAATATGGCCGGACTTGTTATTTATGCCGTACAGAATAAGGTAATAGATCCGGATGAAATTATATTGTTCGATAAATAGTCTGATCCAAAAAGAATCAGGGAGCACTTCAAAGTACTCCCTGATCACAAGAAATCTAAAAAAACACTATAATTTAGGATGTAATATTTTAGCAATAGAAACTGCATCTGCCACAGTGTCAAGGCTGTAGATCTGGATAACGCCCTGTGTAGTGGCTGCCTGACCTAAGATGTTCTGCTGGTTTTGTGCATTCACTGCATTTTCAAACATAATTCCTGTAGAATGTGCTGCAGATTGATACACGTTGGCTAGTGCCATTGCAGGAGATTCTGCTACTACTTTTACGTTGGATTGCGTTACCGCGTCTGTGATTTGTTCGTTTACTGGCATAATGATTATTGTTTATTTGGGTTAAAAACAACCGGAATTTCCGGTTGTTCGGATAATGGTATTTAAGCTATTCGCAAAAACGAATTAAGGATTAAGGATTTTAGCGATTGAAACTGCATCAGCCACAGTATCCAGGCTGTAGATCTGTGCAATACCCTGTGTAGTCGCCGCCTGAGTAACAATGTTTTGCTGGTTCTGGGTATTCACTGCATTTTCAAAAAGAATTCCCGTAGAATGTGCTGCTGATTGGTATACGTTGGCCATCGCCATGGCAGGAGATTCTGCTACTACTTTTACGTTGGATTGCGTTACCGCGTCTGTGATTTGTTCGTTTACTGGCATAATGATTATTGTTTATTGAGGTTAAAAAACAACCGGAGTTTCCGGCTGTTCGGATAATTGATTATAATAGGTTCGTAAAAAGTGATTACGGAGTAAGGATTTTAGCAATAGAAACCGCATCGGCTATCGTATCCAGACTGTAGATTTGAGTTACTCCCTGTGTAGTCGCTGCCTGGGTAACAATATTTTGCTGGTTTTGAGTGTTGATTGCATTTTCAAACATAATTCCTGTAGAATGTGCTGCTGACTGATATACGTTACTTAGAGCCATTGCAGGAGATTCTGCTACTACTTTTACGTTGGATTGCGTTACTGCGTCTGTGATTTTTTCGTTTACTGGCATAATGATTATTGTTTATTTTGATTAAAATTACCGGGTTTTCCGGTGGGTAATTTATTCTGCGGTAGGCAAAATCTGATTAAGGTTTAAGAATTTTAGCAATAGAAAGAGCATCAGCGATGGTATCTTTGCTGTAGATTTGAGTTACACCCTGTGTAGTGGCTGCCTGGGTAACAATATTATGCTGATTTTGAGCGTTGGTCGCATTTTCAAACATAATTCCTGTAGAATGTGCAGCAGATTGATACACATTACTTAACGCCATTGCAGGAGATTCTGCCACTACTTTTACGTTAGACTGCGTTACCGCGTCTGTGATTTGTTCATTAACTGGCATAATGATGATGATTTATTGGGTTAAAAAACAACCGGGCTTTCCGGCTGAGGTGATTACTTTTATCAAAAAGTTTAAAAATTAAGGCTTAAGAATCTTAGCCATAGATACTGCGTCTGCTACAGTGTCCAGGCTATAGATCTGCAGGATTCCCTGAGTGGTTGCCGCCTGGCCTAAAATATTCTGCTGATTTTGCGTGTTTACCGCATTTTCAAACATGATTCCTGTAGAATGGGCTGCAGATTGATACACGTTGGCTAGCGCCATTGCAGGAGATTCTCCTACTACTTTTACGTTCGATTGTGTTACTGCGTCTGTGATTTGTTCATTAACTGGCATAATTGTAATTGTTTTTTTTGAGATCGGATCTCGGTTAATAAATTATTGAAGTAAACTAGTTTATATCTGGGTTTTAAACTCACCACAGATCCTGCAGATCAATGCGTTTCAAAAACATTGGTATAGACAGGTTATGAATAAATTGGCTCTGAAGGGTGGCTCTGAATACAATGGCTGAAACCCCTGTCTGTAAAATCTGCGCGAGTTTAAAGCATATTTTTTCTAAAAAGGATGCGGTCTTATTTTTAATATCTGTCTTAAAAATAAATTCCTGTTGCAGGTATGCCGTCAATGCCGGATTCCTTTGGGCTAACGATGGATTCTGAATGATTGTTTTTGTACATTGACAGCATCTGAAAGGCGGTGCAAAAATAAATGTTGACCTGATTGTATATATGCTGAGGGCACCGGATTTCATCTTTGCAGAGAAATAAACCGCATCCGTAGTTGTGTGGAACAGGAATTAGAAACACTGTTTTCTAAATGACTCCAATTCCTTTATTTTTATATTTTTGGAACTCATTTTTTTTAATCCCATCACATAATGGCTGATCCCGGTCATAGCATTCCGTTGCTGATTCAATGCAGAATTGATTTGCATCTGTCCGGTGGAATGTGCGCTTACCTGTGCGGAAATAGCCTGAGGTACTGCGGTAGACATTCCGGTAACGATTGTATCAATTTCGTTCATATTAATTCGTTTTGGTGGTTCTAAGGTTTGATATTACCCAATCTTGTATTCAGCTTATTCATCCGCTCCATTATTTTAAGTTCTTTCTCCTTTACCTTTGCTGTAGAGGCTTCCTGCAGCTTTTTCAGCTGTTCTTCATAATTCATGACAGGGGTTTCAGGCGGTGGTGGAGCAGCAAGAGGAGCAGGAGCCGCTTCGTGCTGTTTTACGGCTTCTTCCAGTTTTTCCAGGAGAGGTGCAAGCGACTTCATGGTCTCTTTGACAGCTTTGTCCCTGATATAACTGATAATTTCATCTTCATGTCTTAAAACAAAAGGCATGATTTCTTTTTCCACCATCTCAGGTTCCGTTACAGATACCGGAGGTTGGGGAGCAGGAGCTTTCCTGCGGATTCTTTTACGCATATTTATTGTTTTATACTATTGTAAAGAATAAAAATGTCTTGTTACAGCAGATAGTTAATAAATGCAGACGCAGATTTCCAATCCCGGTTGAGGTCTTTAACAACGTTATAACCTGTAATTTCTAAAGCAATACATGCAGAGATAGCGCTGGCAGTCAGCATTTCTTTTAACTGATGCGGAGGAAGGGTCAGGATATAATCATCCGGAATAATCAGAGATTTACTGCCGGATGGAACTTCATTTACTATGATACTCAGGATTTCCTGAAAATAATGGGCGATGAGCTTGGAGGCCTGAAATTCCAGTTCTCTTTTTAAGGCAACCATCTCATCCTGGGTAACCAGTTCGGAAATGGCACTTACATCTACATCATGCACGGAGTACTGAGCTTCACCCGTATTAGAGGGAGTAATCGTAATATCTGATTTCAGTATCCATTTTGATCTTTCAAGATTGATCGTGAGAAGTTTTGAATCATAATCAGGAACTGCAATTTCGTTCAGGGTGGTAAGAGGCAGGATTCTTACATTGCAGTAAAATACTTTTGGATCATCCAGCTTGACCATGATTACGGCAATTCCTGTCGATTTATCTTTAGGTTCCACTACAAAAGACTGAAAATGGTTGTACCTTTTGCCTCCTCTGCCGATGCAGTTAACCAGTCGTAAAGACGGTTGAATATTAATGTCTGATGTCTGAAGATTAAATACAAATCGTTCCGAATTGTGCTCCGTCTTTTTAGGTTCTGAACTTTTGGTGTCCAGATAACTGATTTCATTGCTTTTGAGCAGATAAAGTCTTTCATTTAAATCATCTAAGCTTTCCAGATTTAAAATTTTGGCGGGTTTGGTTACTGAGGAATAATTCATCTTTTATTTATTTTAATTTTTTCAATGAGCTGGGCTATTATTGTTTTTTTCTTGGGATCACCTTCAGTTTCGACCGAAGGAATTACCGCTTCTTTGATCTCCGGTTTTACAAGTGGCTGTGTCAGTTTAACCGACTTTAATACTAATTTTCCCCCATGATCAGCCGTGATAAAGCTTTTTCTCATACTTTCTGTTTCTGAGGAGACTTCTTCCGGAACCGGATCTACCCGTTTTTTTTTTCGGGATCTTCATCTTCAGAGGAAACTTCCGTATAGGATGGGGGAGAAGGAAGTGCTTCTGAGACAGGAAGCGCGTTGACATTATAGATCGTATTGGAAATTTTTGCCTTTACTTCAGCATAATCACTTACCATTTTGAATAAGTCTTTCATCATTTCATTGCCTTTTCCTGCATCCTGACCCTGAATATTTTCAGCCATCTGAACAGAAGTTTCTTTACTCCCCGGCGCCGGCCCGAAAGTGGTTCCATAGGTCAGTAGATTATTGGCCAGTCTGCTCAATGCAATAAGACCTACCTGCTCAAATCCTTTTAAAAAAGACTGTAAATCCTGAACCATCATTCCTGTAGACTGTTCTATCATTACTTTGGTTACTCCGGTCATTGGAGAAGCTTTAGGCGGAGCCAGTACCTCACTGTTCACAAATACTACAGCTTTCTCCGCCGGAGTGGTAGCATTGGCCGCCTGGGATTGTTGGGTTTCACTGTTGTTTTCACTCATGATGGTAAGGTTTTAAATTATCCTTTTAAAATTTTAATGGCATCTGCAACAATCGCAGGGTTGAGCTGGTTCAAGTTCTGCTGGTTTGTCACAGAATTCTGAATGGAAATTCCACTGGCATGGGTGGCCATCTGGTAAAGCATACTCATAGCCTGTGCGGGAGACTCACCAAGTACCGTAACGTTAGTCTGCGTTACTGCATCTGTAGTCTGGGTGTTTACTGTTTCTGCCATATTCTGGGTTTAATGGGTTACTATTGTTTTTAATTTCAAATATCTTTTTCAAAGACTTTCATTTCACTCAATCTTTATATTCTTTTTTGATTAAGTCTTCACTATGAGATTGTTGATCTCTTTGTCTGATACAAATTTCAGCAATCAGAATAAATCTTCATTAAGGGAAAAAACGGAATTTTAAAAAATAATGGAATTCTCTTATGAGTGAATTTTTGATAGAATGAATGTATTTTAAAAATGATAAACCCAAAAAACAATTCTATAAGTTTAATTTGATAAACACTCGAACACTCGAATCCCGAATACATCATCCGCAAATAAGGGAAAACCCCTAGTTTCTGAAAATGGGAGCTTCCCCTCTACACCAGTCCTTGCTTTACCTTGAAATTTGTCTGATAACCTATTCTAACATTAAAATTATATTATGAATAATCAGAACAGCGAAGAAACAGTAATTCCCTTTATCATAGTGCAGCCGGGATACGCAACAGGAGACATGTTTGCCATTGCCGCCACATTAATAAACAATGAAAGATACCATGTGTTGATTTCTACAACAATGGATAAAGACAGAAATATGACAGATCCTTATGATAACAGCAAATCTATTATAGAATTCTACAAAAGTTCCGGAATAGATGAAAGCAGGATACATACTCATAATGTTGCAGAAGTGCGGAGTCCGGGGCTGGCAAGTGAACTTAAAAAAAAGGTAGTAACCCTTGTGAAAATTTATGATAATAATATCTCAAGAGGAGAAATAATCAGAAACTACTACAAACCTGTAGGAGAAGGCACACGGTATATCGCCGACAACTTTTCTGATAACATGAGAACTGCATTAAGAAACGCATGGGACATCAACGGAAGCCAGGATGATGCCATAAGAATATGGCTGGAAACCCAGGGAATTCCGACAAGCGGTAATAATCTATTGATTTTATGGTCCCGTTTCAGCGGAAAGGGAGGTGATATCCATATAGAACATGATACCAGCTATTGGGGAATCAAGCAGATTGTGCACAGGGTGGCGGATATGTATGATGCCGTTATCATTACCGGGGATAAAGGATATCTGAAAGAAAGAGCAAAGAAATATGATGAAACAGCTGAGGAGATTAACAGCAAGTCTCCATCCAGAAAAGTTTTCAATATTACGGAATTCTGGAAAGGAAACTCTCCGGAACTGAAGGCATGGGGAGGAAACACCCGTATGGGACAGTTTAAGCTGTATGAGTATTTTGATACACACTTTAAGAATGTAAAACATCTTGGCTTCAGAAGTGGTAATCTGGAAGTAATGGCTATGCTGGGATATAAGGTTCGGTATATGGAAGAAAAAGGCAGTGAAAGCGGAGACAGAATGACCAGCTGGTTTGATAAAGGGGATGGTTTTACAAAGGGAACTGGTAAAGCAACAGGATATGAGAGACTTGTATTGACAGAACCTCCTACAAGATCCGGTAAATTTATTCAATATCAGATTCAGGAAATAAACAAAGAAATCCGGGAAAGGAAGCAACCATTTGAAGATCACATTACAAGGTTAAAAGAAAGTGGGGAAAGTCCGCAAAGTCAAACTATTAAAAACCTTGAAAAAAAGATAAAAGAAATAAACGATGAAGGAGAGGCCAGAAAGAAAATATATGCGGGTCCCGAAATGGCTCCTTCCCGTAAAGATAACATTCTTCCGAGTGCTATACCTAAAAAAGGTAAGGAAAGCTTTTCAGAAGGTTTCAGCGAAAACGATATGAAGATTATTCTGAGTTATCTGCAACCTGCAGACTGGATAGAAAGAGAAACAGCATATGAAAGGTATGTCCCTCAGCGAAGTAAAAGCTACGAAAAACTGCTTGAAGGTTAAGAGACAGCATCCTGAAACTATTCAGGATGCTGTTTTTGTTTACATTAAATATAAAAATTGCACATGATCAATTTAAAATTCTGTTTTCATCTACCGGCAATTCTTTCCTCTTCCTCCAGAAGAAATAAGCCACAACAGCCGTTGCAATAGGCAGCGCAATACCAAACTCATCAATATAATAATTCGTGTTTCCCGTATCTGCAGTTAGAGGTGTAAAAATAGACTGGATAAAAAGATTATGACTGGCATGTAAAATAACACCTGTCCATAAACTTCCGGATTTCAATCTTAACCATGTAAAGATGAAACAAGCGGCAAATATCATCACCGTAAAACACGTAAGAGCCAGCCATTTGGGGCCGCCTGTATTATAATTGGAGAAAAGCAGAAGAGGATAATGGTAGATCGACCAGATTACACCCATCCAAAGAGAAGTAGCGGTATAGGAATTGATCTTGGCCAATTGAGGCGTCAGAAGACCACGCCAGCCTATCTCTTCTCCCAGTGCAGAGCCTACCGAACGTACCATACCAAAACTACTCATCAGAATAATATACAGGATGATCGTAAGGCCATCAGAAAGGTTCCAGCCCATTCCTTTGCCAATTTCCGCTACAAATTCATGATTATAAAAGCCGCCGGCACCGCTGATCCAGATGATGAGGTAAGGTACCAAACTATAAAGAACAGGAATACAATAGGCCATAATCTGGTATTTTGTCGGTTCCCATTTCCATCCCAGGGAAGAAATGGGAATATTTCTGATACGGCAGGTAAGAAATGCAGCAATAGCGGGGCACCACATGACAATGGTTGCATAAGAGATTATTCCGCCGCCAAGTTTTCCGGTGCGGATACACATATAATAGACAGGAAGACAGAAAAGCAGGGTAAGAATGAGATAGGTAGCAATATTCTTCCTGACTTCGGATTTGGATATTGTATTTTCCATAAACTGATTTGGTGTTAAAGTTTATAAATGACTGAAAAATAGAAAGTTATTCTTAAATAAAAATACACTTATTTTTTATATGAATAATAATTTAAACATCAGCGGATGTAAGAAAAGATTTTAATAATGAAAACAGTAAATTAGCCAAAATATTTTCCGAATACCCTCAACAATGTCCAAGCTAAAAGCCATAAGAGAACAAAAAAATCTGACTCAGGAAGAACTGTCAGAACAATCAAAAATTTCTGTAAGAACCATTCAACGTATAGAATCGGGAACAGAACCTAAAGGACATACCCTCAGAGCACTGGCTCAGGCTTTAGGAATAGAAGAGGTTGAATTGCAACAGGATCAACCACAAATAATTTCAGAAACAGATAAGGTTGAAATAGAAGTAAAAGAAGGGGAAGCTCCAATCAATTATTCATACATTAAAATCATTAATCTTTCCTCGTTAATATTTACTCTTTTACCGCCACTCAATATTTTTGTACCGCTTATTCTCATGCATAGTATGAAGCAGAGAAACAGTCTGGCCAGACAGATTATTTCCGTTCAGATGATCTGGACAGTGATGGCACCTATTACCTTTATGCTCGGCATCTTTTTAAAGTTCGGAAAGCAGTTTACCCTGATCCTGATGATCCTCATTGTTCTCTCCAATGTATTTATTATCCTTCGGAATGCAGCTGAGATAGATAAGAATAAAAAACTCTATTTCAGACTGAAATTCAGTATGATATAAAACCTGTCAGGACTTTGTCGGGTTTTTGTCGGGTTCATTTTTAGCAGAAAAACAAAAGGAAATCGAATCTTTGTCAAAAAAATAACAATGACAAAGTCTTCAAGGTTCACCCTTCCTTTTTTTATGCTGTTCATGAGTGTCACGCAGGCACAAACAGAGAAAACAGATTCTCTGTATAAAACCATTATGTCGAAAGACAGCCTGTTTTTTTCTGTAGGCTACAATACCTGCAACATCAAGCAGATGGAAAATCTGTTGAGCGAAAAGTTTGAATTTTATCATGACAAAGGAGGTTTTGAGGACAGGGAAAAATTTATCATTGATTTTAAAAACGGATTATGTAAATCCCCGGAGACCTACCAGATAAGAAGAGTGCTTATTAATAAAAGCACAGAAATTTATCCCATGTATAAAGACGGAAAGATCTACGCTGCCATTCAGAATGGAGACCACCTTTTTTATGAGAAGATAGTAAATCATGCTGAAAAACTGGTTGGGGAAGCAAAATTTACCCATTTATGGATACTGGAAAATGGTGAGTGGAAGCTTAAAAATTCATTGAGTTTTAATCATCATCCGAAGCAGACTACCGATAGTGAAACGATGTTTGATAACGATCATTCCATGCAAAGCTGGCTGAAAGAAAATAATATTCCTGCCCTGGGATTAGGAATTATAGAAGGAGGAAAGTTGCAGCAGGTGAAAGTTTTCGGTGAGATCAGGAAAGGGATTGCAGCACCTGATAATGCCTTGTTTAATGTCGCATCACTTACAAAACCTGTTACGGCAATGGTTGCATTACGATTGGTAAGTCTTGGGAAATGGAAGCTTGATGAACCTCTTGATGCCTATTGGACAGATCCAGATATTGCCAACGATTCAAGGTATCAAAAATTAACCACCAGAATGATCCTGAGCCATCAGACAGGTTTTCCGAACTGGAGATGGATGAATGCAGATAAGAAACTGAACTTTCAGTTTGATCCCGGTACAAAATACCAATACTCAGGAGAAGGTTTTGAATACCTTCGGAAAGCACTGGAAAAAAAGCTTGGAAAATCACTGGATCAGCTGGCAAAAGAACTTGTTTTTCAGCCATTCGGGATGAATGATACCCATTATATCTGGGATCAGAATACCGACGAATCAAGATTGGCTATAGGATATGATAAAGATGGTAAACCTTATCCAACCGAAAAAAACAAAACGGCCAATGCGGCTGATGATCTTTATACTACGGTTGAAGATTACGGCAACTTTATGGTCAGTGTCATGAATAAGAAAAATCTGAAACCGGATGTTTTTCAGGAAATGATCAAAAAACAGGTCAAAGTAAAAGATCAAAAATATTTTGGACTGGGGTTTGAGATATACGACCTTGGAAACGGTGATTATGCCTTATCCCACGGCGGAGCTGATCAGGGAACACAATGTATTGCCATCATCATACCCGGCTCAGGGAAGGGAATTATAATTTTTACCAATATTGATGACGGTTATAAAGTATATGAGAAGTTGGTTCTTCATTATCTGGGTAATGAAGGAAAGCAAATTGTAGATATAGAAACCAGATAACAGATTGTTTTTTAAGGGTTAAATAATGATGTGATAAATCTTTGTATCTTCGGGGTATCAATCTGAAAACAAGAAAGATAATCAAAATATATGTTTTCAGGATGAAATAGTATGGACAGAAAAAAAACGAAAGCTATGTGGCAATATTATATCATCCTTGCAGCAGGAATCATTCTGTTTGCAGCAGCATTAATGAGCTTTAAAAATACTCTTTCATTCTTAAAAAAAGCAGAAAAGGCAACGGCAACCGTTACCTCATTAAGGGAATATGAATCAGAGGGAACCGTATTCAGTCCGGTCTTTACCTTCCGGTCCCAAAATAATATGGAACATACTTTTGAACTGGCGGAAGGAACCAATCCCTCGGCCTGGGCCATTGGAGAAACAGAGACTGTGATCTACGATCCTGAGGATCCTTCCTCAGTAAGTTTATATACCTATTTCAGAATTTTTGCCTGGCCTTTAATCCTGATTTCAATAGCACTGCCACTACTGGTGGTGGGAAGCGGGTATTTTATTGCAGAACGGTTTTTAAAATAATCTTCATTATCAATTTCTTGAGCTGTTTTCAAGGAAACTCTTTATAAGTTTTGTTGTACTGAAGCAAAGGCCCTTACCGGAAAAGTTCCGGCTCCTTTGAATTTTGGAGGGGCAGCCGTAAAGGTAAAACCTTCATCAGGAAGCTGTTCCAAACGACAAAGATGCTCCGCAATTACTATTTCATCGCCCAGAAGAATGGTGTGTACGGGACGGTTTTTGCCTTTTGTGTTATCAATATTATGAGAGTCAATCCCTACAAGTTTTACCTGGCAGTCTTTAAGATATTCTGCCGCGCTTTGCGTAAGGTAAGGATGATTTTCATAATACGTCTCCGTATTCCAGTGGCTATCCCATCCCGTATGGATAAGTACCGCTTTATTTCTGATTTCCCGGTTTCTGAGATATTGATCTGTAATCTCCAATGTTTCCGTATAAGGAATCCGGATTACTACCGCCTCTAATTCAGCCAGTTTTTCCAGTTCCATTTCAGCGGTGTCTTTTCCGTTTTCAAACCTGTGGAAAGGACAGTCGATATAAGTTCCTGTATTCGTAACCATTTCAATCTTACCAATTTGAAACGAAGTTCCTTCCTCATACAATTTCTGAGATTCCGTTCTGCTGAGATAATCACAGATGTGAGGAGCGGGAAGCCCTTTATAAGTAATAAGTCCTTCTTCAATCGTGTGGCTCAGATCGATCAGCCGTTCCACAGGAGGTTTTTGTTGTACAGTCTTTCTTTTATGGGGTTCGTTAATGACCTGCTTATTCAGGATATTGACTTTACCAGCCATAAGAAGCCGGAGATCATCAATAATATAATCAATCAGTTCCTGGTCTGTAATATGATCTCCTGCAATGTCAAGTCTGAATTCTTCCCCTTTAAGGCTTCCCCCATTGGTAAAATACACTTCAAAATCAAATTGTACCCTTTTGTCCATTATTAAAATATTTAGACAAAAGTGAAGAAAATCAGATTCTGTTTACTTGACTTAAATCAATTTGCTTTATTTTTTTACTTCGGATCCTGCTTAAGGTTTCAGGACTCATCCCCAGATAAGAAGCAATATGGAAAAGAGGAATTCTGGTTTCAGAATGCGGAAACTGTTCAAGAAAATAAAGATACCGTTCATAAGAATCCTGAAGCAGGAAAGAGCTTTCACGGCGGCATTTTTTAATAAACTCTTTCGTAAGGATTTGATTCATGAACTGATGCCATTTCGGATCTTTTAAAAGCTTGTCTGTCAGTTTTTTGGGAAGAATAATAATTTCTGAAGCTTCCAGACATTGAAAATTAAGAGATGTTTTTTCGCCGGTCAGATAGCTTGTCAGTGCTGTAAAAAAATCGTGTTCAAAGAAAAATTCAGTGTTGATCTCTCTATGGTTTTTTATATAAAAACTTCTGATAACTCCTTTTTGAAGAAAAAAAAGGCTGTCTGCCGTTGAGTTTTCCCGTATGACATAACTGTTGCTTTCCAGATGCCATACTTTTGCTTCGGCAAGGATCATTTCTTTCTCCTCATCGGTAAGATCAAACAAAGGATATAGTGCTGTTTCGAAGAAAGGAGTAAGATTATGCATCGTTTTGAAGGTTTAAACAGTGAACAGAAACTGCAGCTGCAAAAATGCAGCCCTTAGTTCTATTTTACTTTTTCAAGAAGATATAACTTACCACCGGAAAATCCCTGTTTAGGCATAAGATTGCCTTCCAGAACCATTGTTTTATTGGTTACATCGATAACGGAAATATAGCTATTGGAATTGTATTCGATATAATTCTCCTTTTCCTTCGTTGAAGGATTTTTTCCGAATTCCATTGAATATTTTACCCAATCTTCATCCTGTGTGCTGCAATGTACGGGCTTGAATTTAGACTTTTTAGCCTTGAAAACAATCTGATCAAAACCTTCCGTACATTCTGAAGTAAATGATCCGTCAGGATTCTGATCTTTTGAAAAATCTTCAAAAGAACCACGGTAAACGCCCACTACTTTCCAGGTACCATCCAGACGGTCTTCATCAATTTTCCCCTTTGCTTTGCTCACTGCCCAGCTGATTCCGTTAACGGTTCCCTTTACCGCTTTGTAACTTAAATTTACCGCTCCGGAAACCACTTTAGTAGCTGTTCTTACCACACATGAATGGAGAACGAATACAGCCGAAGCCAGCAATAGGAATTTCTTCATTTTGTCAATTTTTTCAGATACGAAGATAGTGCTTTTAGAAAAAAATTATAGTGATGAATAATGTTTTTGTCTATTAACATCATAATATATAGCGCTGTTGTTTTTTCTCCTGTCCGGTTTACCGCCCGAAAATCAGTATTCAACGTTTAATATGACCTGTTCAAAGTATTTGTTCTTATTCCGATCTCTGCTTTGCCATAATTTTACCATCACAAAACATCACTATTATGAATACTACATTGAACTTCAGAAAAAAAATACAATCCGTTTTGTCCCTGATTATTTTTATGGGAACAGGATTATTGTCTTTACACGCACAGACATATACCACGGGTGAAAAAGACCTGGAAAACACAGCGGTCAGATCTGCGTTTCAAAATACAAAGCAAATCAAAGCCGGGTTGTTGAACGTTGGATATGCAGAAGTAGGTCCGGCCAAAGGAAAACCGGTTATCCTTCTTCATGGATGGCCCTATGATATCCATAGTTTTGAAGAGTCCTCCGCTATACTTGCTGAAAAAGGTTACCGTGTTCTGGTCCCTTATTTAAGAGGGTATGGTACAACGACCTTTGTTTCTCCGGATACCAAACGAAACGGTCAGCAGAGTGCTGTTGCATTGGATATCATCGCTTTTATGGATGCCCTGAAAATAGATAAGGCCATCATTGGTGGTTTCGACTGGGGTGCAAGAACCGCAGATATCATGGCAGCACTGTGGCCTGAACGATGCACCGGACTGGTAGCGGTAAGCGGCTATTTGATTGGAAGTCCAAAGGCAAACGAAAAACCTTTGCCTCCGAATGCCGAGCTGTTATGGTGGTATCAGTATTACTTTTCAACGGAAAGAGGGTATAAAGGTTACAAAGCAAATACTACATCATTTAACAAATTGATATGGAAAACGGCTTCCCCAAAATGGACTTTTGATGACCAGACCTATGAACGTTCTGCCAAAGCATTCGATAATCCTGATCATGTGGATATTGTAATTCACAATTACCGCTGGCGTCTGGGATTGGCTAAAGGAGAAAAACAATACGATGCGCTTGAAGCTAAACTGGCAAAATCTCCATCGATTACAGTTCCAACCGTTACTTTGGAAGGCGATGCCAACGGAGCTGCATTTCCTGCACCGGAAAGTTATGCTTCAAAATATACAGGTCAATATGCACATCATACTTTAACGGGTGGAATTGGACACAATTTACCACAGGAAGCTCCAAAAGCATTTGCAGATGCAATCATAGAGGTGGATTCTATGTCGCAAACCAGATAAAAATCTGAAAGAATTACAACAAAACCACTGCTCAACAACAGTGGTTTTTATTTATTTTATCCTAAACTAGTTTTTAGATTCTTCTTCAAGCTTCAGCTTATTTACCAAAGGATTGGCATACATGGCCAGGAAATACTCTCTGGAAACAGGATCTGAAGGATCTATGCGCATTTCAAGTCTGCGGACAAACAACTGTTTTTCCTGCTCCGTATATTCGGAAGCGTAAGTATTGGTGTTGTGAAGCAGATCATAGGCAATGTACTTGGTTGGCCAAAGTTTATAATTACTGATGATAGAACGGTCAATCACCTGTGCAATGGCCTGCAGCTGTTTGTTTTTGTTGTCAATGGTCGCTGCAATTTCATCCAGTTCTTTATCCAGAACATCACCGGCATGAAGGTGAATGCGTTTCTTTTGACCCAGAATTCCGCTGATAATGTTGGTGAAATCTTCATTTTTCCCTTTAATGTATTCCTCATCCCTGTGCTGTGCAAGCAGCTGAGGCATTTTTAAGGAATCTGTAGGATCATACTCATAGGAGATAGAGATAGGAACAATCTTTAAGGATTTAAAATAATCTGTCAATGATTGGTCTCCGGCTGCCATGGCAAGCATTTTCAAAACACCTTGCTGGGTAGAATCGTTGCCGTCTTTGGTACGGCCTTCACGCTGGGCAATCCATACAGAACGGTTTTCCTGAAGCAGAAGCTCTTTAATATATTCAGACATGGTCTGTGAGCTTGTCAGCTGTTCACGAAGGGGCAGACCTCTTTGTACCAAAAAATTCCGGTTCAGTTTTGCCAGCACGTTTAAGAACTTTTTACGGACAAGATTATCACCAATGGCAGAAGCAGTCATTACATAACCTCCTTCCAGCAATACCAGATTAAGCAGTGAAGTATCCAGAACGATATCCCTGTGGTTCGAGATGAATAGGTAAGCAGTGTTTTTATCCAGCTTATCAAATCCAGAAGTCGTTAAACCGTCAGAACTTTTTGCAAGGATCTGGCGAACGGCAAAGGCCACAAACTGATGCTGAAAATCACTGATGGAATGAACATTCTTAAACTGTTCCAGCCAAACCTGCTCATCTGTATCAGGAAAAGTAAAATTCATAAAGGCTTTCATCATGGGATCACGGGCAATGCTCTGTAATCTCTCATTCACTTCCTGATCATAGAAATACCGGATTTCATCAAACTTAGACATGCGGTTAGGTAAAAATTAAAACTTTTTGCAAAAGAACGAAAATTTATCGGGGGAGAGGGTATAAAGGGTGTTAAAGTATTATGAAGGGCGTAGGAGTTGGTTGAAACAGCTGTACAATAAGTATCATGACGCGCTCCTTCATCCGTTCACTATGCACACATAAACAAACACACACAAATAAACGTTGCGGATAGACTAAGTGAATAGTCTGTAGTATGTTGAAGCAAGTAACTATTCACGTACACACCAATAAACGTTGTGGATAAGCTAAGCGAGCAGTTTGTATTATGTCTGAAGCAAGTAACTATGCACAAACAAACGTAAATACAAATAAGCGCCCACTTTGTCATTCCGACAATAATTAGCTGTGCACGCACACAGAAACATCCACCTAGTCATTCCGCAGGAATCTAAACTTTTATAATAATCGAAATTTACCTTAATAAGTTTTGTGTGAAGCGAGAAAATTTTCTTTTACAAATGATACAATATTCTCTTTCCATTGCTTTATATCTTGATGAGTCGAAATGAAAGCAACTCCGCAAGTCAGTGTATCGGTGGCATCATCATGTTCTATAGCCGAATAATCCCCTTTAATCAGTTTACTTTCTTTTCCCGGATATATCAGAGCTGTTTTTGTTGCTTTAAAATATCGGTGATAAGCATACATCTGCCTTAGATCTTCGGTTGACGGAAAATAATTTCCGTTTAAGTTTTTCCATTTTGTATCCAGAACAATTCTGTTTCCATTAGCTTCCAGAACAATATCAGGTTTCATTCTGCTGGCTCCGTTTTCTGATCTCCAGAATTCTTTGGATTGCTGGGCTCTTACTTTGATATCAATATGCTGTATATTTTTCTTTAAAACAACATATATAAACTGTTCCCAAAGACGGTTCATATCAAACATTAAGGCAAGTACATTATTTTTCCCTCTTGAAACATCAGGATGATAGTTCAGCAATAGCAGCTTTGCGATCTGCAGAGCTTTTTCATAATGTTGATTTTTCCGGTCAAAGTTGATTTTCTCAAATGTTGAATCTGTGACTTTGACATCACTCATTTCGGGGAAATTCAACAGTAGCATACCAATTCTGCTGCTCAGATCCGGCTTGCTGTTAGTCTGTTCAATAAGCTTCAGAGCTTTGTAGAGAATGCGGTGTATTTCATGATTGACATCATAATGAGAGTACTTTACATAAAATCTTTCGTGGTGAACCAGATTCTGAGATATATGTTTTGAAAACTGCAGAGCCCCCTTTAAAGCATGCAGATTTCCCTCTTTCCTGTTGTATCTTTTGATGAGTCCACGGTGAAGCAGATATTCTAATTCTTTTACATACAGTTCATAATAAAGATCCAGAATAGAGTTTTTTTTCAGCTTTAACGAAGCACTGCTGGAGACCTTTACTTCAAATCCCCATACCGTTCTTATCATGTCGTGCAATAGCTGTCTCCATTCATCTTTGCCGTTATGATCTGCTTTCGGAAGAATTTCAATGGTTGTTTGGGCAATCTTTATGACTCCTACATGTTGATTAAACTTTACACCGTTTTTTATAAGGCTAAAAAAAGGAGTTCCATCTCCATAATAATTCTCTAAAGCCTGGTCCAGTTTTAGTTTTTTATGTTCATCAGTAAAGTAGAGCTTTTCATGCTCAAAAACAACAATGGATTCTATTGGTTTCATTAAACAGACTGATTCATTAACAATAGAAGAGCTTTAGAGAAATCCATGTCGGTATCTCCAATTTTATAATGATGATCTGGTTTTCTGTAATCTATGATTTCATACGATTCTCTTTCTGAATACTCACTTTCATAGTCATCAAATGCTGCAAAAACAGATGATTCGGTAACTTTCTTTTTCACAAATCCTTTGCCCAGTACTAATCCTATTTTGCCGTAATCACCAAAGAAATACTCCTGTAGTAGAGGAATGATATTTTTATAAAAAGAATCTCTGATGGTTGTATTGTCTTTTCCTATAAAATAAGCATGTCCAATGGCGTGATCTTTATCAATCAGTTTTTCTATACGGTTGTTTATGATGGTCAATAATTTTTCAAAATCTATTCTTTCAAAATCAAACCTTTGAAAATATCCGGATTCTCTGACGATATTATTTTTTTTATCTTCTTTCATCTGTTCCCAGATACCTTCTTTTTCTTTTTTGAAGTCTTCAGAAACACCTAAAACAGAAAATAATTTATTCTCTTCAGTCAGATATTCTTTGTCGGTCCATTCATAGCTTTTATACTCCCATAATAGATTTTCTATCATTGCTGACGGGTTCAGAAGCTCAGGTTTAGGAGACATTTCTTCAAATGAAAATCGTCTTCTCAACGCTGTGTCCAAAGCTTCCACACTTCTGTCTGCTGTATTCATGGTTCCGATAATGTATAAATTGGAAGGAACTCCGAATTTATCTTTGCTGTATGGAAGGGTGATCTCCAGTGCTTCATTATTGCCGATACGTTTATCCTCTTCAATAAGTGTAATGAGTTCTCCAAAGATTTGAGACACATTTCCACGGTTGATTTCATCAATGATCAATACATGAGGAAGGGGAGGAAGAGTTTCTTCTTTTACTTCGGTAATAGATTTTTCTTTTATTTTATTATTGATATAATTTAAAACAGACCAATACGCTGTAGAATTGGAACCTCCGATCACTTCTCTGAATTCCGTATTCACATTTTTAATTACGGACAGATCAGGAAATGCCTGCTGCAATTTCTCAGCTCTGGAATAAGATATCGTATAAATTTTTGAATCTTCAGAATAAATAGGCTTGAGATTTAGATTTCCTTTATCAGAAATATCCACTATTCTCAATCCCAGATTCGGAGTTTGTATGGTTAATACAAGCGGATCTCCATCTTCCAGATGTCTGTTTGCATCCTGAACAAGATCACTCCAGGCATCATCAAAGGTATATGGTGTTATTGAATTTTCACTTTTTAATCTTGGTTTTCTGGCTTTATCAGCAATTCTTTTGAAAATTCCACTTTCAACCTCGTAGATGACTTTTTTATTTCCGTTCTCATCTTCATCAATTTTAGGTTTAATCCCTTCAATAAAATCTTCGTAGCTCATGCTCTGATGGAAGGTGGTAAACACAATTCTTCCTTCATCTACCAGCTTTTTATATTCGTCCTTGATTTGCTTTCGGGTATGATCAGACAGAACAAAATCAGGGTTAGCGATCTGAATAGCTTTATTAATGGTATTGTAGGTCTTACCGGTTCCGGGAGGGCCGTATAAGATTTGGTTGAGTGGCTGTTTCATGACAGAATGAAAAGTAGTAAAATTTTTAACGGTATAATCCAGAAATTTCTCAAAATAGTCTAGGCCCTCATAATCAAAATTGGGAATTTCTTTTTTTATAATTTCAATAGTTTCAGAATCATATTCATTCAGTTTTTCCTCTGAGATGAGATCTTTGGAATGAGAAATCTGATAAAGGAATCCGAATATCATCCCATGAAATATGCCAGAAGGCTGGTCGTAATTTTTTACAAACCAGGTATCAAAATCTTCCAGAATGGTCCAGCTTTCTTCTTCATTCTCTTCATCATTCACATTAGCAGAATATCTGTCAAATCTTTCATACATTTTAGAAATCATTCTTTCCTGTTCCTTTGGCAGAAAGCGATTTGCTTTAAATGTAGGATGAGTATTTTTCATAGCAGTGATCTCTTCATCTACAATATGAATTACTTTTTCCAGCATTGTATTGAGATCATGAATAGATGATTCAAAACTGTCATAAAGCTCTGGCAGGTAGATCGCAAAATATTCCATTTTTAGAGTTTCTTTACCCTCACCATATACCAAAGGATCCAGATTCTTCAAACGGGGTTTTATATTTCTGATAAGCTCCAGAGCATATTGATTCTGATCATTGTTGGGATCTTTTGTCTGATAAAACTGAATATAAAGAGATAATTTGTTCCCTTTTTTCAAAGCAAAAACCAGATTAATCAAGTCTGTGGATGAGCCGGGATAAGAAACGGGTATATTCCAGAATGTAGTAGAGAAATAACGGGATCTTTCGGTTCCGATAAAATAATTTTGCTCTGCTCCTTTAGAAGCTTTCTGTCTTACTGAAAACGTAAAATCAGGATTTGTATCATGCAGGTGCTTTAACCAGTTATAGGCTTTTACCTGTAATTCGTGGTAATTCATATAAATGTTTTGACTTAGTATAGTTTAGGTTTTAAACTTTGTTTATAGCAAAGAAAGGATCTGATTACAATCCTTTTGATTTTCTGCATTCATATTTACAGTAGATTTTACATTTGGAATAGATTTCATAATAATATGACTATTTGGAAATTGATTGATTCTACGGGTAGGTTTTTTAAATTTTGAATTGGTAGCCAGTATGAGAATATCCACATTGAGTAGCTGAAAAGCATTTATTGCTTGTAGCGTATATTTGGAATAGTCTCCCATAGTATAAAAGCCTATAGTTGTTTGGTTTATTCGGGTTACTATACACTCAAAATCTCTCTGTACAGGATTTCCAAGTATTTTTTTAGGAGTACTCCGGTTTCCTTGTATATTGATTAAAGAATCATAAACAAGATTTAAAGTAGTCGATTTGCCAGAATTACCTTTTCCTTTTAGAGCAATTATTCTCATATCTTATTAGTTTTCGAGGACAATAATAAAAAAAATATACAGGTTCTGTTTACGGGAAAGCATAAAAATTTCAATAAAAATTCTCTTTAAAAACAGTTCTATCCCCTTCCAAAGTCCCTCTAACCCCTTCACCAAGCCCCTGAAGGGACTTTATGAACGGTCTCCACCCTCTTCATGAAGGGGATATACCCCCTTGGGTAAGGGGGTAGACGGACTTGTATAAGGGGCTCCACCTGCTCATATAAGAGGGTAGAGACCGTTGTCCAAAGGGGCGGAGACGGTTGCTATACTACCTGGAGGGTGTTAGGAAGGTAAGAGGGGTAATAGATTATTGTAAGAATCATGCGTACTATTCATCTGGCTTCATCAGTGGCGTAGCCACCATTCTTTGCTTCCTCCAATCATCAATTCGAATCAATAAAACCTTTGCATTTTAAAATATTCTGTTTCTTCAGATGCAATGGCTTATTATTTTGTTTTAAACGCAAGGTCGCAAAGTTTTCAATATTGATATGTTTTGTAAGGCGCAGGAAAATCAAAGATTTTCAGCAGGTAAGTATATTGGATTATAGCAATTTTATCGGAGATAAAATCCTTGCGCCTTAAACAGCGTCCCTATAATAAGAACTTGCGCCTTTGCGATTTCCAACCAAAAATAAGCAGATGGATCATCATAAAAAAAGCACGTTTTTCGCGTGCTCTCAAAAAAGTATTTATTCTTACTGATTAATACAATGGCTTATTATTTTGTTTTAAAAGCAAGGTCACAAAGTTTTCAATATTGATATGTTTTGTAAGGCGCAAGAAAATCAAAGATTTTCAGCAAGTAAGTATATTGGGTTATAGCAATTTTATCGGAGATAAAATCTTTGCGCCTTAAACAGTATCCCTATAATAAGGACTTGCGTCTTTGCGATTTCCAACCAAAAATAAGCAGATGGATCATCACAAAAAAAGCACGTTTTTCACGTGCTCTCAAAAAAGTATTTATTCTTACTGATTAATACAATGGCTTATTATTTTGTTTTAAAAGCAAGGTCGCAAAGTTTTCAATATTGATATGTTTTGTAAGGCGCAGGAAAATCAAAGATTTTCAGCAGGTAAGTATATTGGATTATAGCAATTTTATCGGAGATAAAATCCTTGCGCCTTAAACAGCGTCCCTATAATAAGAACTTGCGCCTTTGCGATTTCCAACCAAAAATAAGCAGATGGATCATCATAAAAAAAGCACGTTTTTCGCGTGCTCTCAAAAAAGTATTTATTCTTACTGATTAATACAATGGCTTATTATTGTTTTAAACGCAAGGTCGCAAAGTTTTCAATATTGATATGTTTTGTAAGGCGCAGGAAAATCAAAGATTTTCAGCAGGTAAGTATATTGGGTACAGCAATTTTATCGGAGATAAAATCCTTGCGCCTTAAACAGCGTCCTTATGATAAGAACTTGCGTCTTTGCGATTTCCAACCAAAATATGGTAAACAGATAACCACAAAAAAGCACGTTTTTCACGTGCTCTCAAAAAAATATTTATTCTTACTGATTAATACAATGGCTTATTATTTTGTTTTAAACGCAAAGACGCAAAGTTTAAATATTGATATGTTTTGTAAGGCGCAAGAAAATCAAAGATTTTCAGCAAGGAAATTAAAGTAGGTCATCAGAAATTTTATCGGAGATAAAATCTTTGCGCCTTAAACAGCATCCCTATAATAAGAACTTGCGTCTTTGCGATTCCCAACCAAAAATAATCAGATAAATCATCACAAAAAAAGCACGTTTTTCACGTGCTCTCAAAAAAATATTTATTCTTACTGATTAATACAATGGCTTATTATTTTGTTTTAAACGCAAAGACGCAAAGTTTTCAATATTGATATGTTTTGTAAGGCGCAAGAAAATCAAAGATTTTCAGCAGGTAAGTATATTGGGTACAGCAATTTTATCGGAGATAAAATCTTTTCGCCTTAAACAGCGTCCTTATGATAAGAACTTGCGGCTTTGCGATTTCCAACCAAAAATAAGCAGATAGATCATCACAAAAAAAGCACGTTTTCACGTGCTCCCAAAAAAGTATTTATTCTTACTGATTGTTGTTTGAACCGGATGTAGATGGTGTTTCAGTGGGGCCTGAAGTCTGTCCCGCTACAAAAAACTGCTTCATATCATCATAAATAACATTGGTCCCCGGTACATTCTCTTCGGAAAGGTATCTGATGCTTCGGTAGAAACTGATGGCGTTATGATAGTTATCGTGATCCAGCAATACCTTGGTGTCTGAAAGCTGTTCTGTTAAAGAATCCAGTTGTTGCAGCCTTTGTTCGATCTGTTCTCTGGCGATATAATCTTTATCGAATTCTGCTTTATCCAGGAAGTTAGGAACATATTGGGCATACTGTTCCATATAGATTTTGGCTTTATTCACGAAGAGCTTGTTTTGTTCTGCAATTCTTCCGTATTGCTGTCGCTGATCCGGAGTAAGGTTGATGGTTTTTCCCAACAGTACAGACTGGATGTCCTGAATTGCTTTATCAATAGTTTCCAGATCACTTTTTGAAAAGCTTACACTGATTAAATTGTCTAGTGCCATAATATTGTGTTTTTTTGGTTTGCAGGATCAAATATAGGAAGCACAAAGCATAGAAAAACAGGGTGTTGTAAGATTTTCAGCGCGTGTTCACCAGAAAATGAAAACCAGATAACAGCGTTTGTTTTTTCTGACTTTTTGATGAAAAAAAGCGGGCATAAAAACAGAAATGACGAAATAGGAGAGAAGGACCGTTTCACAGTATCAGCATGAAGAACAGAGATTGTAATTAAGCTGTTTTTTAAGGGGTATTTTTATAAATATTTTTCTATATTTAAACCTCATAAATGTTGATTTATCATGGAACATACAATACATCAGGGACGCAATGTAAAACGATTCAGGGAAATGCTGGGCATTAAGCAGGAAGCATTGGCTTTTGACCTTGGGGACGACTGGAACCAGAAGAAAATTTCTCTGCTGGAGCAGAAAGAAATTATTGAAGACCCTTTACTAAAAAAAATTTCTGAAGTATTGAAAATTCCGGTGGAAGCATTTCAGAATTTTGATGAGGAGCAGGCGGTGAACATTATTTCTAATACGTTTGGGGAGAATGCTTTCAGTAATTCATTTAATTACGGTACAATTAATTTTCACCCTATTGAAAAAATAGTGCAGTTGCATGATGAGAAGATTGCTCTTTATGAGAGGATGCTGAAGGAGAAGGATGAGATGATGGGGAGGTTGGAGAAGTTGATTGAGAAAAAATAATATTATAAAAATGAAAAGCTCAACAGTAATGTTGAGCTTTTTTGTATAGTTATCACTCTATTTTTATTTGGCCGTTCATTAGCATAGGTAATAGCCAGTCTCGGAGAGAAGCAAGTTCTTGGTTTTGTTGTTGTGTATGATTTATCTTTTCTAAAATAGGGCTTATCTTTTCTGTGAATGATTTAATTATTGTTTTTGAAGGATAAGCAAATGAAAATTCTTTCAATGGGGTTATTCTGATACCCTTATGAATACTTCCTGTAGATGAGTTTTGACATTTTTGTTTTACGTCTTCACTTGACAAAAGCATAAACAAATATTCAGAAGTAACAATATTCAGATTTGGTTTAAAGCTAAATACTGATTCGTTTATATTCCAATTTTGAGGTTGTTCATATAGTAAGAATGTTTTTCCGACGGGTTGTATACTTGTAAATAAAATGTCTCCTTTTTCTAGTTTTGATCTTTTTTGAATTCTTTCAAGTGCTTCATTGTCGATGTTATCACAAGACGAATTTATCGTTAATCTGCCATATTCAATATTTTTGATTGTAATATAAAAATTTTCACCAGTTCCAAGTTTGAAATGGTCTCTTGGATTTAAGCCAGTATTAATTGATTTAACAAAATCTCCTAGTTTCTTAATTTGCCAATTATTAGGTATAGTATGTTGTAGAGTTTCATTATATAACATTTTACCACCAGAAGATTTATAGGGTTTTCCATCTTCATTTGGAAAATCAAACTGTACAAACCAATAATCATATATTGTTTTGGCCATTTTTTCCAGTTCTATATTTATACTGTTGTTGAGTTCAATTTTTTCATAAATTGAAAATAATAAGTCGCCTATGTTTTTTTGCTCCTTATATGAAGGCAGTAATAAGTCTAGATATGAAAAGATTTGTTCATTTAGGCTTGCCCGTAAAGTCATAGTAGCATTATTATTCATTGTTTTTCTAAACAATTTACTTCTTAAATAAAATGCCATATATTTTGGATAAGTCTCATCTGGTTTTAAAGGACGTAATCTTTTTAAAAAACCACTATATGTTGTATTAGGATAATCTCTATAAGCGACAGAGCTCATGCCTAGTTCATCAAGTGTTTCGCTTGTTCTTGTTAAAAATATATCTCCTTCCTTAACAGAAAAAATAGACTGTTCTACCTCGGAAGTATCCATTAGGTCAGGTAATTCTTCTGGCAGAAAATAGTTATTGAAAACAGTTTTAAATGAAATAAAGGGAGCCCCATGTCCTGCCTGTTCTGGCTTTGAAGAAATGCCGGAGCTCATCTCATATAAATCAGAAAACTTGTGGTGGAATAATTTACTCATATTTCAATCCTTTTAATTGTCTCTGAATTTCAATATCCAAATCCTTTCCTTTAGTAAATAAAATATTTAGACGTTCTTCAAAACTCTGTAATTTCTTTTGAAATTCATCAGCTGTAATATCTGTATACTCTATTTTTACTTCAAAATATTGCCCGGCAGAAAACGAATAATTCTTTTCTTTTATTTGTTCTTTGGTTACTATTACCGAAAGATCTTCTACAGCTTCTTTATTATTAAAAGTCTCTACAATACTAGCTTCTTCTTCACGGGTTAATACTGTACGTTGGTTTTTGCCTTCTTTTATGGTTTCGCCCAGTTTGCTGGCATCCATAAGGACAATATGTTTGCTATCGGCTTTTTTATCTATAAATAATACCGATACATTGGTACCTGTGCTGGCAAAAATGTTACTAGGCATACTTACCACACCTCGTAGCCAGTTTTTATCTATTAAGCGTTCTCGTATTTTCTTTTCTATACCGCTTTGTGCTGTAATAAAGCCAGTTGGAACAACAATAGCTGCTTTTCCACTATCATTTAAACTGTACATAATGTGTTGTATAAACAGCAGATAGATAGCCATGGATTCCTTTTTTGTTTTTGGAACATTCGGAATACCTGCAAAAAAACGTTCTTTAAAACTATCCTTTTCCAAATCATTTCTGAAATCCGAAAAGTCCAGTTTAAAAGGTGGGTTTGATACAATATAGTCGAACTTTTGTTTTTCCAGATAATACGGTTGGGAAATGGTATTAGTTTTAATGATATTAGGGATGCTATGCGTAAGGTCATTCAGGATTAGGTTTAGTCGTAGCATGGTACTGGACTTTTGAGAAATATCCTCTGAATAAATAGTACACTTATCTTCTCCAATTTTATGGGCCAGGGACATTAATAAAGAACCTGATCCTACACTTGGATCATAGCATTTTGCTTGCTTAGCAGGTTCCGGGACCAATATGTTTGCAATAATACGGGAAACAGCATTTGGGGTATAATATTCAGCATACTTACCTCCCGAATCAGAGTTATAATCTTTAATTAGATACTCAAAAATATCTTTAAAGAAATCATATTTTTCACTGAAATAATCTTCAAAACTTTCTTCAAAGCTAAACTCAAATAGTTTGTTAATTAATGCCTTGCAAAAATTATCACGTTCAGATTTATCGGAAATAAATTCACTTAAATCATCAAAGAGCGAATCCTTTGCTCCAGAGTAGGATTTAATAGAAAATACACCTGCGTTATCATTACTGATGCTTCTTAAAGTATCGTCAAACGTTTTAGCAAAATCTCCATCGTTTTGAATATTATGTAGATGCGATATTAATTGATCTTGTCTTAATTTTGGTACATTTTCATCCAGTAAATCCATTAGGAGGTCAGAATCTATATCTTTTCCTAATTTCTGTCGCTCTTTTTTTACTTCGTAGTTAAATTTGTCATTTAAAAATTTATACAAAAACATCTGTGATATGATCTTGAATTCGTTACCGTCATTCCCAAGGCCAAAGTTAGCACAGACACTTTTTAGGTTGTCAATAAGTTGTTTGGTTTTTGTTGTATATGTTATATCCTGCGTCATTTTTATATTCTGTTGTTATACAGCTGTAAATATTCTTTTCCAATAAGGCTACCAATATTTTGTCTGGTACCTGCGTCTAAATCTAATTTTTCTTCTATCACAAAACTTTGAGCTACTAACCGAACCAAATAACGCTCGAATAGCTCTTCATTATTTAAATAATCTTCCTGTCCTTCAAGTCTGGTATCTACTTCATTTTTCACCTGCATTAGTGCCCTGTGAAGTTGTATTTCTTTAGCATTAAGCTTGCCTTTTTCGGTCAGGCGTTTGTGGATACGGACGTATTTTTCATCGTTGTTGTACTTGGCTTTCAATAATGCATTTTTACGGTTTAGCTCTTTGGCTTCATCATATATTTTACGCAGCAAAGGTAAGTTTTCTACCATTTCGACTTGCGTTGTTTCGGTGAGATTTTTTTTCTTGAAAATACGTTCCAGTTCTTCTCTTAAACTTACAAAAACTGGATCGTTCTGGTCAAAATTATTTTGCAGGGCTTCACGTGTTTTTCGAAGCTGATCTTTCAGTTCATCTGCAAGTTTTAGTTCTTCTTCGCCTATCTTAATAAATTGAAAAACAATATCCTCTAATGCAATATTCAGAAGATTTCGAGTTTCTTCAGCATTAGAAAGGTTTTCAATAAGATTGAGGTTATCTAAACGATTTTGTGCTTCAATTAATAAGCGGTTCAGAATTTCGAAGTCTATGAGTTCTCCCAATCTTTGCAGGTCCTGTAATGCTATCAGATTTTTTAATTCTTTTGCAGTGCGTAAGGCTTTTACCAACTGTAATAATTCTTTTTTATCAGTCAGCTTAGCTATTTGCTGTGAGAATATTTCCCTGTTTTCAGTATCATAATGGAAAAGTGTTTCTTTGATATTCTCAATCTCTTCTCTGATTTCTTCTTCTGATTTGAACAGGTTAGAATACATTTCCATTTCATCGCCAAGCTCATCCTGCAATTCTTTAAAATACAGTTGATTGGTACGGTCAAAAGCTTTGGATATATCAGCAAAATCAACTACATACCCATATTGATAGTTTTTGTAAGGACGGTTTACTCGGGTTAATGTCTGCAATAAATTGTGATCCTGAATGACACGTGCCAAATAAAGTTTTTTTAATCGTTTGGCATCAAAACCTGTCAAGAGCATATTATATACAAAAAGGATATCTACCTTTCCTCCTTTGTATGCTTTTATCAATTCTTTACGAGTAGATTTATCATTTTCATCATGCAGAATTAATGCAGCGGTTAGTTTATCTTTTTTACGTTTACCATAAGGAGCGGATGCTTCTGCAACTAATGGTAGTTTATCTGCATCTGTTTCCTGTTTGCCATATTGTTCTTCAAATAATTTGAACAGCATTTTAGCTTGTTTAGAAGAATCACAAACAACCATTCCTCCCAAAGATTCATCTTTCAAGCGATCTCTAAACTCTATGAGATCTTTGGTTATATAATTAAGTAATCCTTGTGCAAATGGTCTTTCGGCATATACATCCGATATTTTGATGTCTCCTTTCAGCAATTTGATCTGCTCCATTACTTCCTTCATTTCCATCTTAAAGCTTCCTTCGATTTCTTCACGAATCAAACGTAAGGTGTAGCCGTCTGCAATGGAACGGTTGTAATAGTATTTGTGAATATAGTTTCCAAAGAGTAGTTTAGAATCATATTCCTTTGTAACTTCTCTTAGCAATGGAGTTCCTGTTAATGCAATTATTACAGCATTTCTGTCTGAATTGATAAGGTTAGCAAGGTAGTTACCTTTTGGATTATAACTTCTGTGAGCCTCATCTAAGAAATAGACACGTTGCGTATTGATATCATAATCCGGCAGTTTAATAATAGTTGAATCTTCACTAAACTTCTGAATATTGACTACTGTAATTTCTGCTTGTCCACTATCATTATGAATGGCACCTACAACCTGCAAATCTTTAATAAATTCCTGACGGGAATTAACCTGGTTAACTTTTAATCCACGATTAGAAAATTCTGTAGAAGCCTGAATCAATAAATCAATTCTATCTACAATAAAATAGAACTTTGGAATAGTATTTTGTTTCTGGTAATAATCAGTCAGGTGTTTAACATTAAAAAATGCCAATGCTGTTTTTCCTGAACCCTGTGTATGCCAGATAATTCCTTTGTTTTTCCCTTTACTTAATTTTTGAGTAATCGCCATAGTTGCAAAAATCTGCGGATAACGCATAATATGTTTTTGCAAACCACTTTCTTCTTCTACATAAGCAATGGCATAGCGAAGTATAAAAGCCAGACGCTCTCTACTAAATAAAGAGGTTAGGATACGATGTGTTGGCGTATAAAGCTCCTTATTAACTTTAAATTCAGGGCTATGTTTTATGACTAATAAATTATTGTCTTTTAGAATGGTATTCTCTTCAGAATCTGAAATTATTCCAAACTTTTGTTTAACCGGAAATTCTTCATCTTCACGGAAATAGTTGAAGTGCAAATCGGAATAAGCTGCTGTTGCATAAAAAGCTCCAAAAACAGGTTCTACAATACCATCTTCATATTCCATGTTATTGGAAAAGACCATCAATTGAGTAATATTGGCAAAACGTCTAAAGTGCTTGTTTTTGAAACGGGTATTTATACGGTTTCTTTCATCAAGTACACCTTGTTTGTTATGTGGTTTTTTTACTTCAACAAAAGCCAGTGGTATACCGTTTATCAAAATGGTAATATCCGGTCGGAACTCTTCATCTCCATTTTTAGCTGTTAGTTCAGCTGTTACATGAAAACTGTTATTATTGAAATTTTTAAAGTCTATCAGCTTAATGCCTGAGTTTGCAGTAAGTCTTTGGAAAAACTTTCTTCCCAGATCTTCATAGTCTAATTCTAAAGTAATTTCATCTAATACGCGTAAGATATCTTCTTTGGATACATCCGAATTGATGCGCAAAAGACTTTCTACAAAAATGTCTTCAAAAATATTAGTTTCATCTCTACGATTCTGTTCTGAAAATGGAATATACTTATAACCCAACTTCATAAGATGAAGAAGGGCAGGTATTTTAACTCTGGAATTTTCGTTAAATGCCATTAGGAATTTTCTCTGTTATTGGTTTAGTTCGACAAAGATAAGATTCCGAGCTCCTCAAACGAAGAAATAAGACAAGTAATTTCTATTTTTCTAGTGTTAAAATTTCAATTATATTATAATCAATATTTAAAAAGTTATAGTTTTTAGTAGTGGTCTAAAGTAATTACATTTACTCTGTTACACACCTGTCTTCTCAATCCCCAAATGAACATATCCATGACAAATATTTGTAATTGGCAAGTGGTACTAGCTCCCAAACTTCTTCACCCTAATCACCTTCTCCCTTACCTTAATCACAAAGGGCTCCAGTTGTACTATTTTCCCGGCTTCCACTTTGAAAGTATCGGTAGAGCGTTCGCAATAGGTGTTGGATGGCAGAGAGTTTTTGTTCAGTTCAATCCTGTAAGTTCCGGAGGGCAGGAAAGAGGCAAATTCACCGTTGTCATCGGTGATGATATGATGTACTAACTGTTCATTGCGGTAAATATTGAAGAGAACACCTCCGACTTTGGGCGTAAAATCTACTGCTGTTTTGGTGTCAAAATCATAGGTTATTTTTCCCTGGGTCGTTCCGTTTTGATGAAGAGGGATCTCAAAAGAGTAGTGGTGTTTGTCTACCGTAAATTCGGTTTCATCGTAATACCAGCCTTGCTGGATGACCTGTTTCAGGGCATACTTTCCGTAAGGGATAGAACGGTAACTGATAGAACCTGACGGATCGGTTTTAAATGAAATATTGTTGAGCATAATGAGATAGCCTGCCGCTTCTTTGTCGCCTTCATCATAGATATTGTTTTCGTTCAGGTCGTAATAGACAAATGCTTTGATATCACCTTTTTTACCCGGATCAAGGGTGCTGTTTCTGAGGTTGACGGTCACACCGGCTTCAACGGTCAACAGATTATTGGTGAAACTTCCTGCAGTATAGCTGAAGTAGGAAGAGTTCAGGTACAGGGCATACTTTTCCTTGGAATATTTCAGGTTCAAAAAACCGGAAGGCGACTTTCCATACAGAACATCATCAGTATAAGAAACACCTGATGTGACATTCAGCTGACGGTTGAAGAAATTTTTATTCACAAAAGCAGAAAGGGAAAGCTTTTCGTAGGGAGTGCTCTGGTTCATCATTTTTGAAAAAGCATATTCGGAAAGGAAATAGCTTCCGTGCTGATAGATCCCGTTCACGGTAAGCCATTTGTAGCTGTAAGTTCCGCTTACTTTCATCTGAAACTGCTGTTTGTCGTTGTCCGGATATTGTGCCAATCCCGTTTCCACGCTTAAGATGGAGGAGTGTTGCTTATCAGGACTCAGCCAGGTAAGGTATTCCGTAAAACGCTGGGCTTTCAGCTGTTTTGTGTTCTCGTAAGGTTGGGCATTGAAGAAAGTATTATAAGAATTGGAATTTTCTTCCTGATACTGATAGCCAAGTCCCATCCCGAAATTTCCTTTTTTAGGGAAGTTGATTCCCGTATCCAGTCTTAGATTGCTTGAATTCAGGGTGTTGTCGTAAAAGTAGAACTTAGGTGAAAAATGGGAAGCTGTAATGTTGGCATACACATAATAATCTTTGAAAATCATGGTAGAGAAATTCTGCTGAATCTGTAAAATTCCTCTTCTGTTTCCGGGATAATAATCTGTGCTGTAGAAATAATTTCCGTTCAGATTCACCTTTTTGATCATTCCGGAATATTGGGATTCCAAAGCTAAAGAAGGCTTGGTGGGCTGGTTATTTTCGTAGAAACTCAGTCCGCCATAGACCTTGGTGTTGGTTCTCCAGTCTTTACCGAAAGCATATTGAAGATCTGTTCCGGCTACATGATGTCTGGCTTTTTCGTAAGGATCGTCCCTGAAAATATAGGTTCCGGAGATATTATGGGAAGCGTTTTGAGCTCCAAGAGTTCCTCTGGTATAAAATCCATAACCATATTTCAGAAAAGAATTTCTTTCGATCAGGCTGTAGGTCTGGTCTACGAAACCTGCTTCAATTTTTTTGTCTTTATCAGGAGACGTGTAGGCATATTCGAGCCCTCTTCCGAACATAGAAAGTTCCAGTAATTTATTGATGTTTCCGATGGTGAATTCACTGTTTTCCCTGTGATAGGTCAGATAGGTATTATTGACAATAGGATCGCTCTGATTCGTCATGGTATAGATATTTCCCCGGATGAAAATATATCCTGACGGAAGGTTGAAACCTCCGGAACCTACCAATTGATACATGTCAAGGTTTTCCCCGGCATGCCTGTAACTTGCCGTGATGGTATTCCTGGTAAAGTTGGAAAAAGCGGTGGATTCCATATCCTCATAACGCTGTACCGAAGAAACATTTTGCACAGATACCGTAGTGTTGCCGAATATCTCTCTGTCCGGCTCTCTGAAACCTGCAATATTAACGGAAATCTGAGTGCTGCGGGATCTGATTCGGGAAGGCAGAAAACGGAACACAAAGACTGAATCTTTTTGCACGCCAATACTTCCTGTTTTCTCTATAAAAGCATTTCCCTGCTCAGCTTCCGGAATTTTAAAGACAACCGTTACATGCTGCTTTCTGTTCCCAAGATTGGAAACCCTTGCCCTTACTTCTACGGAATCGGTAGCCTTATTTACATAGATCAGAGGGGTTTCTGCCGTGATGCGCATGGCATTATTTTCAGTAACGGTGTAAGGTATTTCTTTTTCCGCCATTGTTTTATTCTGCTGGTCCGAAAGACGGAAAGCCATACGGGATTCACCCGAAACGGCATTATTACTGACTACAATTTTTACCGGAATGAAAAGATGTTCACCGGATTTCATTTCGACCTGAAGACTGTTGCCCGAAATATTCCTGAAACCTTGAGGAATCGTAATGTTTATTTTTCCTTTGAAATCATTTGTGCTTTGATTGTCAAGGACGATGATCAGATCAAGAATCCCTGTTTTATCTGTTCTGGATTCATTACGGATATCAAGGCTTATCCCGGAACTGCTTTGTGCCGGAATCCATATCTGAAACGAAATCAAAAAAATGAAAAAGATTTTTTTGAACAGGTCTTGAAGCATGGTTATTGGGGAATAATCTCGTATTGAAGGGTAGTGGAATATTCTTCCGATTTGGCATTAATCAATCTTTCATCATTGGCTTTGGTGGAATATCGGATATCGTAATACAGGCTGGAGTTTCCCGTGGAGCCTCCTGTTGCAATAAGCTGTGGAGAAGCACTTAGCAGGATAGGATATACATTCCCATTGTTTCCAGAAACGGGGATGAGATTCATTTTTACGGTTCCTAAGGGAATGTAGTTTCCGGCCGGAGAGCTGAACTGCCCCTGAAGAGAACGTAATTTGATCTGGTAATTGGTATTGCTTTTTACAATCAGTCCATTGGAATAAGTAACACTTACTCCGTTGACATAATCCGGCATACTTTTGAATTCCAGTGATCCGTTGACCGCTTTTGCTGAAAACTGAAGCGACATTTCGGGTACATCGGTCGGAGTTCCGCTGAGCGTTCCGATGTGAATCTGGAAATTATGATCAGCTCTGCCGATAATATTGTTGTACCGGTCATACGCTGTAAACTGAACCGGAACAGTAAATCTGGTCCAGGAAGGGTAACTTCCCAGATAAGATCCTCCCATAACGGTCAGGCTGTATTTTACCTGCAGGTTATAGTAACCGTTGGGATGTGGCGGCTGGTTGTACAGTGCTGCATTGGACTGTGGAATTAAAAAGACTTCCTGGTTGGCCTGAAGAAAAGTATTTAACGGCATTCCGATCTGCGGAATGGTGGGTACGGGTCCCGGATAAGCCTGTCCTGAAGTGGAAATGGGCTGAAATGATATCTTGTTGGCAGGCATCGTATAATTTCCGTCTGTAGAAGTGATAGGCTGTTTCAGCCTCATGGATATTTTCCAGTAAGGAATATTAAACGCTCCATTACCGGCCAGGGTAAAGGTGTATGCATCCGGATTGGTATTTCCGCTGTAAGAATTAATCTGCAAGTAGCTGTTTATCCAGGAATTATAATTGACCTGTGAGAAGCAGTTCAGAGAGATCAGCAGAAAGAAACAGAAGAATTTTTTACTATTCATAGCTGAAACTTAATTCTCCCAATTCCAGATTGTTGTTGTCTCCGTAATCGATCATTACAGAAGCGGTATATTTCCCTTTTTCAAGGCTTGCCGGAAGAGGGATATCCATTTCTCTTTTGTTTCCGGGCATGGAGTAAAAGATAACGGGATCCAGTGATACTTTTTTTCCGGTTTGGGTATTCACAAAGTCAGTGTATATTTTTCCGTCACCCCATACATCGCCCTGATTTTCAAAAAAGAGGTTGATGGTATTGGTTGTTTTTCCGTATACCAGATTCTGGATTTCAAGTTTTTTCGTTTTGGCGGCAGGCAGCTTGTGGAATAATTTGATTCCTGAGCGGATGCTTACCTTGATGTTGGCGCCTTTATGATCCACATCATCTACCGGATTCATCTGGCTTACATATAAAACGGCCGTATGGGCAGCCAGTTGGTCTGAAAGTGCATTAGGAACCGTAATGGTAACCTCAATATCTTTTTTTTCTCCCGGAGCCAGCGTAAAGTAATTATCTTCTTTTTTGACCGAAACCCAACTTGCGCAGGAAGCGGGAAGGGTATTGGCAGGATACGTTACATTCTCACCTTTGCCGTCATATTCCCAATCTCCTAAACTTACAGCCAGGTCCAGAGAATTTTTGGCACTTACATTCGTTACCGTTATTGTCTGGGTATTGCTGTTTCCGTTTCCCGACTCAAAGTACAGTCTTGGTGGTGAAACCGAAACTCCTGTTTGTGCAAATCCGTGAAAAGATGATAGGAAAAGAAGACTGAAAAGGAGAAGAGAAAGTCTGCTCATGGCGGAGATTAGTTTTTAAGTGTTGATAAAGTGCTGTGGTAGGTACAACACTTTATCATTACAGAATGATATCTATTATTGAGAAATAATGGTATACGTAAGTTCAGTAGTGTATACGGTAGGATCTTGTCCGGCAATATAATTGTTCAGGTACTTATTATCTCCGGCGCCTTTGTATTCAATGTTAATTTTTTTGTCTACACCTCCGGTAGAAGAAGTTACCAAAGTAGCTTCGTTAGTTGATAATTGTACATTCTGAGCATATTGAGCACCGTTTACCGCGTCAGAACCTGCGCTTGCTTTAATCTGGATGGTGTTAGCCTGGATGTTTTTACCTCCATATTCTAATACATCGTTACCACCTTTTACTTTTACCTGGAATCCTCCTGTGCTGTAAATGCTTAAATGATCTGCGTTTACAGAAGATACACCGTCGGCATAGTCATCTTTGGTTACATAGTCCAGGTTAACGATTTTTTGAGCGTTGTTAACAACAAGAGTCTGAATAGGTTTAAGTCTCACGTTAAGGGTTACATTCTGTTGTGCTTTTAATGTTGAGAATCCCAGGATAGCAAAAGAAGCTAAGATCAAATTTTTCATAAGGTTAAGGATGTTTTTTGTATTAATTGTTTTTAAAATTGCGGTTGCAAAGGTAAATACAAAGAACATCAGGATCTTTGTGAAAAAATACTTATTATTTGTGAATTTTTACGGAGAAATAAGCGCGCAGAAATAAATGCCTTTTGTGAATAATTACACAAAAAGTATAGTTTAAATGCTGATAAAATCACCATAAAGTAAAAAAAATGCTTTATTAATCTTAAACATTAATTTTACTTAATATATAGGGAATGAATAAATTGTAGAATTATTATTCAATGCATAGTATTTTTTTTAAGCGTTGCTTAATTTTTACTGAGAAATTAGAGTTAATATTAAAAAATTTTGCTCATCACTGCTGTTGGAGCTTAAATCTTCCATTGCATTTTCTAACTCATGATCGATGATATATCTCTTTTGAACCACCCCTTTGTGATGGCTGATAAGAGGGTAATCACCAGATCTTTCCCTGTTGCTTTCGGAAGTACCGGACGTATCACGATCTTCATCATATTCTGCTTTCAGCTGAAATCCGGACGGACTTGAGATGGTTACAGACTGAACTTCCCGGAAGGAAGACTCGCTCCCTTCGTCCGAAAATCCTGTGCCTACAGCAAGCATCTGTACAGGATAAAGCCTAACGTTAAGCCTCAAACCGTCTGCTGCCTGTGCAAATGATTTCGTAAAAGCAAAATAAAGCAAAATGAATAAAATATACTTTGCAAGCATATAACCTATATTTTTCCCCAAAAGGTTACTTATGTAAATATACAAATTATTTCATTTCGGAGGGATTTTTTCCCGTATGTTTTTTAATAAAATTAGTAAAGTTTCCTTCATTGCTGAAACCCAGATCATAAGATATCTCAGAAATCGTGGAGTTGGAGAAGCTCAGGGCTTTTTTGCATTCGGTAATGAGTTTTTCAATGATGATATGTTTGGCTGTTTTTCCCAATACATATTCTGTCATCTCGGTCAGTTTCCTTGATGAGATATTAAGTTCTTCGGCGTAATAAGCCACTTTTTTTGCCTTTTTATAGTCTCTTTGCAACAGAACTTTGAACCGGTTGACATAATACATATAGTCAAATTTGATTTCTTTTTTGATTTCTTCAGTGGGAATATGCAGAAGGGCATCCAGCATCAGTCGTTCTATAGCATTATGGGCAGCCGCTATATATAAGCTTTCATCCTTTTTTCTGAAACTTTCCATCTGCTCAAGAAAAACCACTCTCATCTGTTCTACATTGAGGAAAGGTGCTATAAATATATCGGAATTATAATTATAAAAAAGCTGAGAATTGATAAAAAGACTGTCTTTGGTTGATCTTTCATAAAAACTGGATGAAAAAGCAATTGAATACACATCTGATCTTTTGGTTTCACCAAAAACTATTTTCTTTTGCGGCCCTACGAAGGCAATACTTCCTCTTTTTAAAGGGTATGGAACATTCTCTACCGTTAGCTGGGTGTTTTCCAGAATAATATAAATACAAAAATATTCCAGGGTATTGAATTCTCTTTTGTTGTTATTTCGGGCGATAATATAATCTAAACGATTGATACTGAATCCTATATTTTTTAATTGATCCGTGATTTTGTACATACATTATTAACCATTCTGTTCAAGAAAAATTCTTGTAAATTATTATATAAATATAAAAAATTTACCAAATAGTAAGTTTTAAAGAAAAAAATTAAGTCAAGATGCCCGTAAAAGTACCCGGTAACCTCATGATCAACCGGGTGTTGTTATATTTTTTTATTGTTAATTCAATGATATACAGTGATGTATGTTTTTATTGGGAAATTATGTGTTTAAATCTGCAGGGACTGATGTTACTTTGCACATCCATTTCCTTAACCTCCATATGGGTAAGTATACAAAAACCACAGACAGAATTCCGGCCAGCGTTCCCACCACAACAGCCATTGCTGTTGCATCCAGTTTGTAATCTTTTGAAAAATTATACTGTCCTATAAACAGCAGCGACAATACCAATAGTCCTGTAATCAATCCATGTAAGATGCTCAGTCTGGTCATCAGCTTTTTGATATTAAGCTGTTCGTCTACCGTAAACTCTATGGCTTCCTGGCTGGCTGCATCCGTTACTCTTTTGATGATGTCTATGGTAAGAACCACCGGAAGGAAGATGGCCATCGGCAGGGTAAGACGGGCAAGATTTTGAGTTCCTGAAAAAAAATGGGTGTAGCCCAATTCCTTGAAACTGGCGTAAGCAATAATGAAATTAAAAAACACATTCGGAAGGACATAATAAATCGTACGCTTTATGAGAAAGCGTTTGAGGGTGGTTTTCTTTATCAGTCTGGGCTTCGGAGGCTTTATTTTAAATTTCATAGAGAAGTTGTCAATAGCTCGATGGCTTTATCTTTTATCAGATGAGCTTCCTCTTTGGGAAGAAAATTTTCATTGGACATGAAGGTGAAGTCCATCTGCTGGTTGTACGTGCTGGTGACTAAGGTATTTGAGTTCAGCCATGGGAAAGCCACGGTAGGACTAAAAATAGTTTCCAGACTGAAGTTTTTATAGTCATTCGGGATATTGATCTTGCCCATATTGGATAAGGTAATATCATGCCCGCCTTCGCTGGATTTCAGCATATTGATCATCCGCCCTACAACAGGGTGCATATGTTCTCCCATCCACAGGAGCTCACGGGCTTCCATCTTATTGATTTTTGCAGTAAGATCTTTTTTGATCTGCCTGGCATTGTCCATCACATCATTGCTGTTTTTCCTGATCGAAAGCTCCACAGTTGGGGCAAAAGCAAATAAATGATCTTCTTTAATTTCCGGAATAAAATGGCGCACATCTACCGGACTGATCACTTTACCTTTGGCACGGTCTCCCTGAACATCACGGAAGGCCTGCATCACGGAAGAACACAGCAAAGCATGCACAGAAATCTGGTTGGCTTTACATTTTTCAGTGATAAGCCGGGTTTCTTCCTGAGTCATTTTCCAGTGAATGGTATAGCTTTTTCCCTGGTTTCTTTTTTTGCTTTTTCGCTGGATGGAAAAGAATATTCTGGCGAACAGAAGGTAAAGGCCGGCCTTATATTTTTTGATTGCTGTATTAAAATCCGAAGGCAGGAAATCATCAACAGATTCAAAAGCAACATAAGGAATTAATGGAGCATAAGGATTGTCCAGCAAACTCAGAAGCTCACGCAGTAAGGTTACTCCGGTGGTTCCATCGGATATGCAGTGAGGCATGATCCAAAGGATTTCGGAAGTATCCTGTCCTTTTACCCAGACTACTTCGGCCAATGGCTTTTTGGGTGTTTCAAAAAGTTTAAACCATCCTTTTTCGGATTCTTTGAACCAATCTTCATCTGTTGTACGTTCTACAATGCGAAGCGGAATAGGTTCAATATCTTTCTGCCCCATAAAATAAGGGTAGTTTCCGATGTTATGGTCAATATTCGTTCTTAGAATAGGATGCTTCTGCTGGATTCTTATTAAAGCAGCTTTAAAATTTTCTTCAGGAATCTCTCCTTTGATTCTTGCCGTATAGATACAGTTTAAAGGAGTTTCAGGATCTACATACATGATCCTTTCCACCATCATTAAGGGTCTTTTGATCATGATACTGCCATTTGTTTTAGTTGTGAATGAATGGTCTGCATAACTTCGTCACGTACTGCTGTGGCATCGGTATATGGTAAGTAGCCTTCGCTTCCCATGAAAGAAAAATCCATTTTTCCACGGTAAGTAGAAACCACCAGGGTAGTGGTATTCCCCAAAGGGCCAATGACGGACGGGCTGAGGATGGTTTCCACCGTAAACTCCTTGTACTCATGAGGAATCTGAATGCGCCCCAGATTGGAAAACATACAATCGTTGGAGGATTTTCCGTTCTTCAACAGCCTGGTGAAATTACTCAGGGCATCATGCCCGGATTCCATGACCATCATGGTGATATAGGGATTCAGTTTTGAGGTCTTTTTTTCCACAGATTTCTGCATCACACGGAGATTATCCTCAAAGCTTAGCTTTTCATCAGAAGAAACCACGATCATCAGCCCGAAAGCGAAAATATGATCTTCTTTGATCTGTCCTGCAAAACGTCTGATGTCTACCGGACAGGAAACTTTATTGAAGGATTTTTCTCCTCTTACTTTTTTAAATGCCTGCAATACCGCTGCACTCAAAAATGTATTGACTGTCACGCCCTGGGATTTACAGTAAGCGATTAATTCTTTGCTTACCGTTTCATCCAGCTTCCAGTTGATCAGGTAATCATTCTGTCTTTCTACAGCTTTTTTGCCTGTAGGAATCCATTTGATCGCGGTCGCAGCCAACCTACCGATAAATCTGGCTTTCAGTTTTTGTCTGCGGCTGTTCAGGATATGGGCAGGAACCACATCTTCGATCCCCAGGATAGGATTTTCTGTCCCGATATCGGCAGCCGGGTTGTCCAGAGCTATTAAAAACTCTTTTAAGAAAGCCATTGCAGAACCACCATCGCAAAGACAATGGTGGAACGCAAACAGCATGTCAGAAACGTCTTCCCCTTTGATCCAGATAAACCGGATCAGGGGTAATTTTTCGTAATTAAAGATGGTGTTCCATTCTTTCCTGGATTCTTCCTGCCACTGGTCTTCACTTTGTCTGGTAACGATTCTTACAGGAATGGAAACCGTTTTTTCAGGAACGTTAAACCAGGGAATATTTTTTTCATCATGGCTGATCAATGCTCTCAACCAAGGGTGTTTGTTTTGAATCCGGGCCAGAGCCTGCTGGATCTCTTTTAAGGTAAAAGTTCCTCTCAGTCTGAACGGAATGACCGCGTTAAAAGGTTCTGTTCCGTCTCCCAGTAACATGCGTTCACCAAATAACAATCTTCTTTTCATAGGTTGATTCATAGGCTACACAGAAGCTAATGTTGAATGTTCGTTTACAAAATTTTCTAACAGCTCTACCGCTTTGTCATTTCCTCCGGCAAGGGTGAATGTATTTCTTACTTCCTGAGCGGCAGTTCTGTATTTAGGATTTTCCAATAATTCAAAAACGGTTTCACGAAGGGCCTCTACGCGGAGTCTTTTATACCGGATGCTGATTCCGCAACCTGCCTGCTCGATGAGTTTGGCAATATGAAAATGATCATAGGCAATAGGTGTGATCAGCATGGGCAATCCATTACGGAAAGTATCATTTACAGTATTGAAACCACCGTGGCAGATCACCATATCCATTTGCTGCATCACTGCCGATTGTGGCACAAAGCTGTTCACGATAAAGTTGTCCGGCCATTCTTCAAAAATTTCGGGTGGAGTAGCAGCAATCACGGTCACCGGCTGGTCTTTAAATGCTGCAATGATTTTTTCAAAAAAAGCTTTTCTGATGTCTACCAGCAGCGTTCCCAATGATACAAAGATTTTTGGAGTGGTAGACGCATTCAGTTTATCCCAGTCAAACGGAGCATCGTTCGGACGTCCTTTTACCGGGCCTACAAATTTCATATGAGGCGGAACGGTTTCAAATCCGGCGAAAGCCTGAGAGGTAAATACCATATTCAGTTTGTGAGAATGGATGTAAATACCTTCCTCATGAATTCCTACTTCTTTTTGCAGATCTTTGATCAGTTTTTGCTGCCATTCCCAGATTTTGGGAGCATTTTTTTCTGTGTCTCCCATCACATCCGGTGGTACAGGAGTTGTCGTTACACAAGGAATATTGTTTTTATGGGCGAAAAGAGCCCCTCCGAAAGTGATACAGTCGTTCACGATTACATCCGGCATCCAGCTTTCAGTGAGTCTGGTTAATCCTGGCATCATCATTTTAGCGAAAGGAACATAGGTTTCTTCCAGAGCCAGCTTCATTACTTCAGGACCGGAACATGCAGGTCCGTCATCCTGCCTTTTCAAGATACGGGCAATTTCTTCCTGATACGGAACAAGATCTTCTTCAGGGTAGAAATAAGAACCTCCTTCAGGAATATGTTTACTGTCTAAAGGGGTTATCCCGAACCATTTTACTTCATGTCCGCGGGCAATCAGACTTGCTCCCACACTCAGAGTCGGGCTCACATGTCCGAAAAACGGAGGAACTACGAATAAAAATTTAGACGGTTTTTCAGGTTTTGAAGCCTTTACTATAGCCTGTTCCAATAGGTTGGCTGCTGTAGCAGCGCCTCCTGCTTCCACAAAAGACTTTCCTACTTTCTGAGCCGCTTCACGGTAGCCCGGAGTATTTAAAATCTTGTGTACGGCTTCTCTCAGGTGATTGGCTTTAAATCTGTTAAAATTAAGGCGCTCACCCGCTTCTGTACGCACCACACGCCCTGCAACATGCGACTGATCATAGGCAATAGGAATCACAACCAAAGGAATACCGTTGGATAATGTTTCAGAAACGGTATTATGGCCGCCATGGCAAACTACACCGTCAAGATGAGGTAACAGATCCAGCTGAGGAACCTGCTGATACACCATAAAATTGTCCGGCCACTGCTCAAAAAGTTGTGGATCGGAAACTACTACAACGGTTAAATTTTCGTCTTTGAAGGCATCAATAACCTTCTGGAAAAATGCTTTTTTATGGTCGTGATCGAAGGTAGTTCCGATACTTACTAAGATCTTTTTATTGTCTTTGCTTTTTAACTTTTCCCAGTCGAATTCACATGAAACACGTCTTTCCGTAAGAACCGGACCTGTGAACTGGTATTGAGACGGCAGATCTTCCATTTCCCCAAAGAAATAACCGGAAGTCAGAACAAGTGTCAGCAAATCTGAAGTTGCCAGAGAGCGTTCTTCCTGGAAACCCAGTTCTTTCTGCAAATCGATGATCTGATTCACTTCCCATTCGTGTACTTTTGGAAGCTCATTCATGATTTTAATAGCGGCCGGGGCGGTAACGGAAGTGGCGTAAGGAATACCAAGAGTTTTGGCTGCAACCGGAGCTGCAAATAACTGATGATCCCCGATAACCAAATCGGGCTGCTCTATTTTTAATAAAGTAACAATACCATTATAGCAATGTCTGTTCAGCGGGATAAGAACCTCTTCATACAGGAACTTAACGCTGTCGATTCCATAAACTACTTTTTTGGAGATAATATCGAGATATTGTTCGCTTTCTTTCTTTTCTTCGTCGGTCTGATCATATTGGATCAGTAATAATTTTCCTCCTTCGGGAAGTTTGGCCTCTAAAGTCGGGTCAAGGCTGATCCAGGCTACCTCATGTCCTCTTTCCAGCAGGGTGGCACCGATGCTTAAAGTAGGGTTGACATGACCTGTCAATGGTGGAACTATAAATGCAAATTTAGCCATGGTTTTGTGTTAAAATTTTAGATAAAAATTGAGCAATCGTTTCTGCAATCAGATTTGGTTCCTGGATAGGAATGTTGTGATCACCCGGGATTAATTCAAGTTCAGACTGGCTGATTTGAGATTGCAGCCGTTCACCTGTAGGTCTGCAGTTGGAATCAGCGCCATAAAGCAATAGAGTAGGAGCCGATAATTCATTAAAACGGGCTTCACTCAGGAAATGTTTTTCCTTAATCATATCTGCTTTAATGCTGGTTTGGTTAAACAAAAATTCATACATACGGTGGTTCTTCTCCATTTGTCTTTTGCCCATCTGCACTTTGGTGGTGTCTGTAAAGTTGGCTACGTAGTGCTCAAGAAATTCCTTGCTGTATTCATCAATGATGTTACGGGCTTTTTCATCCTGAGGATCCGGCGCTTCGATCACCACTAGCTGATTCACGCGGTCAGGATATTCCAAGGCTGTTTTTAAAGCGATAAGGCCTCCGAAGCTGTAGCCGACAAGGTGTACTTTTTCCAGTTGAAGGTGATCTATTAAACCTATCAGATCGGAAGACATGTTATCAAGGTCATAGCCATCAAGAAAACGCTCACTCATACCGTGGCTTTTCAGATCGTACATCACCACATGGAAATGTTTTGCCAGCACAGGGGCAATATTAAAATAATAAATGGACAGGTTGCTGAACATACCGTGGATGAGTACCACGGTTTGTCCGGCTCCTTTGTTGAGTTCCTGTATATGAACTTGTCTGTTATTGACAGTGATTATTGGCATTCGTAGATATAATTGATGATCATACTAAGGTCAAGATTAATAAGCTGGTCAAGATCCATAGATGATAACCAACCTGTAAAGTCGATCTGATCGCCAAAATGCGCCTTGATCTTTTCAGAGAAAGAGACAATCTCAATGCTGTCCATTTCAAGATCTCTGGTGAATGAACTTTCAGGAGTAATGTCCATCTCTTCTACAAATTCAGCACCTATCACTTCAGTAATAAAACCTTTTAATAAAGTAAAAAGTTCTTCGTGGTTCATTTTTAATGTTGCGTTTACAGTGTCCATCCGATAATATAATTTTTATGTTTAATAGTTTTGATTTCAATATTGTTGATCCACAGGTGATCGTCTTTTATCAATTCGACTTCGAAGGCTTTAGGATTTCCTTTCAGTCCTGTTCCCAGAAACTTTCCATAAGCTTCTTTGGCTACCCAGAATCGGGTGGTCCATTCTGCCTGATCTCGGTCTTTTAATAAGGTTAATTCTTTGTCGGTAAATACCATGTCGTAGAATCCTGAACTGCGTTCTTCCATCAGTTCCATATCAATTCCTACAGATTTTCCATATCTCGCGATCCCAACAGCTTCTTTTCCTTTATGAGCCAGAGAAATATGGATGTTATCTGTAAAATCACTGATAAGGTAAGGTTTCCCCACTTCATCGGAACGGATTTCAAACGTGATCGGGAAGCAGGCATGATTTTTTTCTTTGCGAAGAAGATTTCTTACGGCATCTTTCACTGCCACACGGCTTACCATCCAGTTTTTCTTTTTGTTAGGTAATAGCTGCTGGTGATGCTGTTTTTCCGTTTGGTTGAAATATCTTTTCAGGATAAAATCCCACGAAGCGACTCTTGTATAGGCTTGGTGGAAGAAGAATACATCAGGAGCAATCTCTTCCGAAAGCCTGTTGTGCAGTGGTGACATGGAAACATTCCATAAAGCGGCATCAATTTCCAGTCTTCTGTTTTGCCATCCGGTAATCGCACACCATACTTTGCCGTCTCTTTTCAGGATGATATCGGCGATGGCGAATTCATCATTCAATTCGGTGAGCATGCAGGTACATTCAAAAATACCTTCCTGATCATGCATATCGCCGAAGAATTCAATATCTCTGATCTTGACAGGAAATGCAATACGGTCTTTCACCAAAGTAAGCTGAAGCCAAAGCCCGAAAAGCTGTCCTGCATTATCCAGTAAAGAACCTTTACCTCCGTTTCCTTTTATCTTCCCGATGATTCCTTTATCTCCAACGGCAGAAACTTCAGTAATTCCCTGGTATTGGTCTCCATGGAACATGTGCATGTCGTAGATTTCTTCAGGGGTTCTTTCGATAGGTAAAAGATTACCGATGGAAAGATTGAAGTCAGGTGTTGGAACAGGAGCAGATTTTAAGACTACTTCTGCGTTGGCAAAGTTTTCAATGTCAAGATAGGCATGATTCGGTGAACGCCATTCTCCTTTTACGGTTTTTTCGAAAGGTTTGGCCACGTTCATCCATTGGAATACACTTACATTCATGATTTTATGAACCAATGTTCCCGGGATTTCTGCCTCTGCAATTTCTGCAAGCTGTTCAAAGATCATCGTCATCGGGATTACCGGTTCCATATCTGCTACATGAGCCCATCCTTTTGGCTGTCTCAATAAGCTGTGATCGATCAGGTAAGGATGACTTTCCAGCGTTACATATAAATCTTTTGTAAAATTTGTACTTCTTACGGGTTGTGGAGCAGCCTGAACTACAGGTGCAGGACGTTGGATTGTGATTTCCGGACGGTTCTGGAATAAAGTCAATACTTCTTCCTGCATACGGATCATATCGGCAACGTTATCCTGGAATGCCTGTACCAGCGGATGTCCGCTTTTTGTGGCAATAGCTGAAGCTGTTGCTGCATATTGTTTTGGCATGTCAAAAGACTGAGCCAACGCTTTCACCTCTTTAAAATTCCGGATGATAGGTGAACCTAATTCCAGTTTAATGCCTTTTCCTGAAGCTTTTTTCGAATGATTTTGAATCTCTAAAAAGTCAAGGGCAATTGTTTTTCCTTCTACAAATAATGAAGCAACTACTCTTTGTAATTGAGCCAATGCAGAACGGGTAGGAACGCTGGAAGCAATCGTACTGAATGCTTTTCCTTTTAACGTATCATCAATAAACCCGATCAGTCCTCCTGTACCGACCTGAATGAAGACTCTTGCGCCTTCTTCGTATAATTTATCTGTCAGTTCACGGAAACGGACAGGTTCTACCAAATGCTCGGCACTCAGTTTTCTGATCGCTGCCTGATCTGCAGGATAAGGTTCTAAAGTGGTGGCAGACCACAATGGGATTTTCGTCTGCTGGAACTGTGCTTTTTCCATCCCCGCAAGGATCACATCCAATTTATCAGCGATAAAAGGAGAGTGGAATCCTGACTGGAACGGCAATACCTGATGGAAGATCTGTTTTGCTTTTAACAAGGGAACCAACTCATCCAGAGCAGTATTGCTTCCGCAAAGAATCACCTGATTAGGGCAGTTGTCATTGGAAACATAGAGGTTTGAAATTTCAGCAATAAAAGGTTTTATCACCTCAATTCCGGCTCCTATGGCAATGAATCTGGAATCTTTTAGTTCAAAAGTTTCAGGATTCAGTACATCAATTAAGGCTTTTACAGAATTGGCTTCCGCTAATTCCGAAGAGTAACCGGCCAGCCATTCTCCTAAACTGTGCCCTGCATTCATATCGGGAATAATTCCCAGTTTTTTTAATGAATTATCAAGGATACTGCAGTTATTGAAAATGTTTAAGGCATCGGTTAAAAGACCTTCACCTTCTGTTTTGATTGGTGCTGATAATCCGAAATAACGGCTTACCGTTTCTACCTCACCTTTTGCCAGTCCGTCTAATCCAGGGAATACAAAGGCTACTTTACCGCCATCTTTTAATAATGGGGTAGAAGTGTACCAGATATCCTGTTTGTTTTTCCAGATGATATTTTTGGAAACAATTTTTATGGCTTTTTCTATTCTGGCAGGAGTTGGATCGAATATCGCAACTCTGAAATCTCCTTCGCCGATAGTTGTTTCATTATTTTGTAATGCAGATAGCAGTTCTTCGTGAGTAGGTCTGGCCAAGATCAATACCTGATCTTTTTTAGGCATATCATACCCTTCCAAAACAATGTGTGCATTGATTCCTCCGAATCCGAAAGCATTCACCGCAGCTACTTTTGGTAGTCCTGTTTTTGACCAGTTTCTGGCTTCCTGTACCGGTTCGAATCTTGTGTTCTGCATCTCTGCAGTGGGATTCTCACAATACAAGGTTGGCGGCAAAGTATCGTGATGTAAGGCAAGACAGGTTTTAATTAATCCAGCAATTCCGGCAGCTGGCATGGCATGTCCGATATTGGACTTTACAGATCCGATACCCGCTGCTGGAGCTGATTCTTCTTTTCCGAAGAATTGGGCTAAGGTCTGAAGTTCTGTTTTATCTCCAAGCGGTGTTCCTGTGCCGTGAGCCTCAAGGTATCCCACTTTATTTTTATCTAAATCAGCATTGATCCATGCCTGTTCCAACGCTTTCAGCTGACCTTTTACAGATGGGCTCATCACGCTGGTTCCGGTACCATCACTGCTTACGCCAACGCCTTTAATAACCGCATAGATCTTATCCTGATCGCGAACGGCATCTTCCAGTCTTTTTAAGACTACGAAACCACAACCTTCTCCGATTAACAGACCATCAGCATCCATACTGAAAGGTTTGATCTGCTGCTGACGTGACATTGCTCCCAGCTGGGCAAAAATACTCCAGAAGGCAGCATTCTGTCCTGTGTGTACACCTCCTGCGATCATGATATCGGAACGGCCTCTCTGAAGTTCCTGCACTGCATGATCTACAGCAATTAAAGCAGAGGCACAAGCGGCATCTACAGTGAATGCAGCACCTCCCAGATTGAAACGGTTGGCGACAAGAGAAGCAACAAGATTGGGAATTAATCCCATCGCAGTATCTGCTGCAAAACGACCTTTACGTTCCTGAAATGCATGCTTTACCTTTTCAATATCGGAAGAAGAAACGTGAGGCAGTAACTCTTGTAACAATGAAGAAATCTGTTCTCCGGTTCTTACAATTTCAATCGCTCGGGTAGCACCTGGACCTGTGTAGTTTCCTTTACCGATTATGATTCCCGTTTTTTCAAGGGAAATGTTTTTCTGAAATATACCTGCATCTTCCAGTGCTTTCTGTACCAGATCAAGGGTAAGCAGATGATCAGGTTCCGTTCCTTCAACGGCTAATGGCAAAATACCAAATGCGGTAGGATCGAAAGTATAATCAGGGATAAACCCTCCACGCTGACAGTAAAAACGGTCAACGGGGCTTGTGGCATCACTGAAATGAACAGGATCTATCCGATCCGTCGGAGCGAGTTCGGTAGAATCGACTTTATTGACAATATTCTGCCAGAAAGTGTTGGCATCCTGTGCCCCGGGAAAGACACAGGATAAACCAATTACAGCAACATCTGTTTTTTTCATACTTTGTTTATACAGTGTTTTACCAATTATTTCCTGACATGATCAGCACCTGGCTTTCTGTTCCGTATTTAATTTCGTTAAGGAAGATTTCTTTTCCTTCATCCAATGGAATCATGGAAATACCTCTGCGCTCGTACTCAGATTCCAGGGTGGAAGAGACCATTCCGGCTCCTTTCCATGGGCCCCAGTTGATAGAGATTACTTTTCCTTTTAACCTTTTGTTTAAAGCATTAGCGTAATCATCCAGTACACTGTTGGCGGCCGCATAATCGGTCTGACCTTTGTTACCGTATACGGAAGCAATACTTGAGAATAATACCACAAACTGGCAGTCTTCACGGAGCTGTTCCGCTAATACACGTAGGGGTTTTACTTTGGTATCAAATACACGTCCGAAAGAGCTTGTGGTCTTTTGTTTGAACAATTTATCTTCTAAAAGACCTGCTCCGTGGATGACTCCATCCAGACGGTTGTATTTCTCATAAATACTGCTGATCAGATTGCTTAAACCTTCTTCGTCACAAAGATCCAGTGATTGGTAAATGATGGTATTTCCAAGTTCTTCCATATCACGGATGGTGCGAAGAATCTGATTGTTTTTGAAAATTTTCGTTGTTTCTTTTTCAATCTCTGCCGGAGAAGCGAATTGTCCGGATCTGATCAGAAATCCTCTGATTTCCTCTTTGGTTTTCATTCCCTGAAAATCTTTCGCAGAAAGCTCATTTCTCGGGTCTGCCGATCTCCCTACCAGAATATAGGTACAAGGATAAGCCTGAGACATATGCTTTACCAGTTCGGCGGTGATCCCCTGTGCACCTCCGAGTACCAATACCACAGATTTCTGATCTAATTGTATATGCGCTTCATGTAAGCTTGTTGATAATGGAGAAGGAATGATGTCTATTTTATGTCTCTGATCATTTTTGTAAATGATTTCAGCGGGTTTATCATTCGTAAGGATTTCCTTTAAGGTGATTTCAGCAATCTGATCTACTTCCTGAGGGGTGCTCAGGCTGATGAGTCTGCATGTTGTATTATCAAATTCTCTGGCTAAACTTTTGAAAAGTCCCGGATATCCCTGATGATGACGTAATATACTTGCATCTGTAATTTCCTGAATATGTGCAGGAATATCAGAAATAAGATATACCCATTTTGCTTTATCAAAATCCAGTTTCTTGATCAGATCTACATGATCGATAATACTTGGTTTATCAACGGCAGAGAATAGGTCTAACATAATTAATCCGTCGATATTTGAAAGATCTTTATCCGTATCTACTATTTCTACGATAGCTCCATGTTTTTCCAGAGTTTCTTTGATCGCAGAAGTTTGTTTGCTGTTATCCTGTGTAATGGCAAAACGTTTTCCCTGCAATACTTCAGTATTTTGTACTTTAGAAACATCAGTAGGAGTGATGTCAAAACGAAGACGTGACAATACATTTTGAGTTGGCTCTGTAGTATTTTCTTCTTTCGCTTCCGGAACTGCTTCGTTGGTTTCCCCATTCATTTCGCTGATCCAGCTTGCCAGACCACGAAGGGTTTTAATGGCCGCCAGTTTTTCCATCACATCATCAGCCTGTTCAAGGTTTTGACCAAATCCGATCTTAGTTTTAAGATCACCGATGATTTCCATACGTTTGATGGAATCTATGCTTAAATCTGCTTCCAGATCAAGATCAAGACCCAGCATTTCTTTTGGATATCCTGTTTTTTCGCTCACGATATTCAAAATGGCATTTTGAAGGTCCTCCAGTGAGAATGCCGGCTGAGCCTGTGGTTTTGAAACTGTTGGTTCCGTTGTTGTTCCGTTTTTTTCAGTCGCAGCAGTTGTTTCAGCACCTGAGAATTCAGTAAGCCATGAAACTAATCCGCTTAATGTTTTTATGCCTGCCAGCTGTTCCATAACGGTGTCTTCGCTGGTGTTTCCGTTGCCCAGAGTTCCCAATTCGTTACGAAGTGTTCCGATGATCTCAACTCTTTTGATAGAGTCGATACTTAAATCCGCTTCCAGGTCCATTTCCATACCCAGCATTTCCTGAGGGTATCCTGTTTTGTCACTTACTACCTGTAGTAATAGGGATTTAATATCTCTTGACGGAGCTTGTTTTACAGGAGCTACAGCTACAGGTTGCTGATGAACTGGCTGAACCGGAATCGTAGATATAGGTTGGTGTGCAGCAGCTGGTGCTGGTGAATGGTATACAGGAGCAGGGAACGCCTGAGGATTCTGTCCCATAAAGGAAAGCATCACATCGCGTTGTGCCTGTATCATTAATTTCATGCTGTTCAAATATTCCTGCAACATGCGTTCAGCAGTAGACTGGGCTTCCGTTGCGGGTGCCTGTGGATTATTAGTAAAATTGTTCATGGGAATTGGGTTTATAAGTGGTAATGCACCATTAGATGGCAGATTACCGGTGGTTGGGTGGGCAGTTTGCCCGTTAACACGCCAGATAGCAGGGCTTTTTTTGTAAAGCTCAGGTTGGTTAAGATCAATAATCGTAACACTTCTGCCGTCAAAAAGTTTATCAATGTTAAAGCTTCTGCCTGTTCCTAAATATTGTGCCAGCATGCAAAGCAGATGGCTGAATTTATTACGGCTGTTGTCTTCAACATATAGGGTGAGCTGATCTTTTTCAAGACAGGATTTGGTTAATCCGGTAAGTACTTTTCCCGGTCCTACTTCGATGAATATTCTTGCACCGTCATTGTACATGGCCTGAAGCTGTTCTACAAATCTTACAGGCTGTACCAGATGATCAGTAAGTCTTTCTTTTATTTCTGATGGATTCGTTGGATATACTTCTGCAGTGGTATTAGACCAAACAGGAATCTGCATTTCCTGGAAAGGAACATCTTTTAAGACTTCAGCGTATAAACCTTTGGATTTCGCTAATAATGGACTGTGGAAAGCACATGCAACCTCCAGTTTTTTCGCAGAAATACCTTCCTGTTTAAGCACTTCAAGTAATTTATTGACGGCTTCCGTATTTCCAGCAATCACACATTGAGTCGGAGCGTTGAAATTCACAGGATAGCATCCTTCAACTTTAGCAATAATAGGTTGTAAACGTTCTGCAGCAGCACTTGCGGCTAACATTGAACCCGGATCTCCGCCTTCTACTGAATCTAAGATAGATTGAGCTCTCTTAACACTTAGGTCCACCAGTTTATCCTCTCCAAATACTCCTGCAAAGCATAAAGCCGGAATTTCACCATAGCTGTGGCCTGCCAGCATATCAGGGATAATGCCTAATGATTCTAGGAATTTTGCCAATGCAAGGTCTACAATTCCTAAAAGCGGTTGTGCTAAACGGGTATCTTTAATGGTTTCTTTCTGTTGTTTTAAATCAGTTTCATTAAAAGTTTTAGATGGAAAAACCACTTTTTCAAGCTCAGGATAATTATCAATAATCTTACGCATGGCCGGGAAAACGACAAATAAGTCACGGGCCATATTGATTCTCTGGCTGCCTTGTCCGGGGAATGTGAACGCTACTTTACCTTCTTTTTTATTCACGGTAAATGTATCTTTAGTCTCAATTCCTAACAATACCAGCTCAACCTTCATCATCAGATCTTCAACCGTATCAGCCACAATGCTGAACTGGATAGGCTTTTCTGAACTGATGCTTAAGCTGTATGCAATATCCTGTAACGGAATACCATCATTAATTTCTAATAAAGTTTTAATCTGACCGGACTGTTCTTTCGCTTCTTCATACGTATCTCCACGGAAAACAAACAGTTCTGAAGGCCATGACTGCATGGCAATTGAATCATCCTGCTTAGGATGGTTCGCAATAACGGTATGGAAGTTTGTTCCTCCAAATCCGAAAGCACTGATTCCTGCATAACGGTTTTTCTCTGCCCATAATCCACTTTCTGCATGGAAGGCAAACGGACTGGTTTCTGCGTTATAATAAGCATTTGGCTGCTGAAGGTGAAGGGTAGGTGGCTTTACACCATGATAAACTGCAAGAGAAGCTTTGATTAATCCTGCTAATCCTGCTGCACATTTTGTATGACCAATCTGTGTTTTTACAGATCCTAAATGAGTCTGCCCGGGTAATGCCCCTGAACGGCTGAATAAATTAGTCAGTGCACTTAATTCGGTTTTATCACCTACCACCGTTCCTGTACCGTGAGCTTCCACTAATCCAACAGATGCAGGGCTTATACCTGCCTGGGTGTAAGCACGTTCTAATGCTCTTACCTGACCTATCTGTCTTGGAGCAGTCAAGCCCAATGCTTTTCCGTCACTGGATCCTCCAACGCCCTTAATCACTGAATAAATACGGTCTCCATCACGTACGGCATCCTCATATCTTTTTAAAACAAGGATGGCAATACCTTCTCCAAGAGCAATACCGTCTGCATCGCTGTCAAATGTAGCACATCTTCCTTTTCTGGATAGAGCATGCGTGCTGGAGAACATCAGATAATCGTTAATTCCATTGTGTAAGTCTGCACCTCCGGCAAGAACCATATCAGATTTTCCTAATACAAGTTCCTGACATGCCAGATCAATGGCTGCCAAAGAAGAAGCACATGCTGCATCTACCGTAAAGTTTCTGCCGCCAAGGTCTAATCTGTTCGTAATCCTACCTGCGATTACATTTGCCAGAATACCCGGGAAAGAATCTTCAGTAGTATGTGGGAAGGCTTCTTTTACTTCTTCATGAAGTTCTCCGAAAACCTGCTTATAATATCCTCTGAAACTATAGCTGTTGGCAAGATCATTTCCTCCTTCAGCACCTATGATGACAGAAATGTTTTCTCTGTTGATGTGTTTTTCTCCATATCCTGCATCTTCCATGGCACGCTTGGCAACCAATAAAGTTAACAGTTGAGTAGGTTCAATAGCGGCAAGAGATTGTGGTGGAATACCGAATGCCAATGGATCGAAATCGATTTTAGGAATAAATCCTCCCCATTTGGAGTGGGATACATCCGGTCCGTCAGAATCCGGATGGTAGTATAATTCCTTATTCCATCTTTCGTCGGGTACTTCAGTGACACTGTCTTTTCCTAAAATGATGTTTCTCCAGTATTCATCAAGGTTTTTAGCTCCCGGGAAAATACATTCCATTCCTACGATGGCGATGTCCAGCGGTTTTTCCGTAGAAACGGGTTCTTCCGGTAATGCCGCCTCCTGAATATGTTCGTAATTGTCTACAACACTTTGATGAAGTGCTGCCAGTGAGATCACACGATTCTGCATGGTGGCTACCTGTCCGATCATATACATTCCTAAGTCCAGCTGATCCTCTTTAGGAATATTGACAAGCTTATCGCCCTGTCGTTCTATGCCTTTCGCAGCAATACGTAAACGGCCTACATTTAATTTTTCAAGCTGTTCCCAGACTTGTTTTTTATCCATTCCGGCAGCAAGAAGTTTTGCTTTTTCTGTATTGAAATGGTGGGTAAAAGCTGTATTTAAACAACGGGTTTCGTGTCCTGGAGCTGTTTCCAGCAAGACCGTATCTTTTGCCTGCATAGCCTGGGACTGAAATTCTTCCTGAATGGCTCCTGTCTGTACAGCTTCATGAGTATACAGATAGGCTGTACCCATCAATACCCCGATTTTTACTCCTCTTGCAGCCAATGGGGCTGTCATGATGGAAACAAATGCTGTTGAAAAGGCGTTATGAATTCCCCCTGCAAAAAATACACTGATGTTTTCAGGATGCTCTTCTTTTAAAATACGTTCAATTTGTTTTTCCCAAAGAACCGTACTGGACAGCGGACCTACGTGGCCTCCGCATTCACGTCCTTCAAAAATAAAGTTTTTAGCTCCTTCTTTAAGGAAAATATCCAGAAGAGCAGGGGAAGGAACATGTAAGAATGATTTTATTCCCGCTTTCTCAAATACTTTGGCCTGTGCGGGTCTTCCCCCTGCAATTAAAACTACCGGAGGTTTTGCTTCCAGTATATAAGAGGTTTGCTCATCTCTTAATTCCTGAGGGGCAAATCCTAAAATTCCTACTCCCCATGTTTTTTCTCCGGCCAGCTTTTTGGTGTCCATTACCAGAGACTTTGCAGCTTCTCCTTTTAATAAGGATAAAGCAACAAAAGGTAAAGCTCCGGCATCTGCTACTGCGTTGGCAAATGAAGGAACGTCACTCACACGGGTCATCGGACCCTGAGCAATAGGGTATTGCAGTCCCAGTTCCTGAGCTAAAGAGTTTCCTTTATCAATTACTTTGAGTGCTTTTGCCTGCTTCAGATATCCATACATGGCTTCTTTGAAACCGAAAATAAGTTTTTTCAGTGTTTTGAAATCTTCATACAGATCTGTGGCCAGCGAAATGTCCTGTCCCATTGGAATGTAACAAGTGCTGAGATCCAGGTCTGTAAAATATTGTTTCAGATCTCCGGCAGTTGCATTCTCGGGTAAGGAAGGTGAGTTGGGTCTCACCAATACGCGATGGTTGGCAATCACCTTAGTTTCTGTACCATTCAGTTTTGAGCATATTTCTTTCAGATCCTGAGGAACTGCACTTTCGGGGAACAACGCTAGCTGGCTGTCCAGTACAATTCCTGTTGCTCCCAAAGCTTTTGTTGCCGCTGCGGTATGGAGACCTATTCCTCCCTGTACCCACACCGGAATGCTCTGGATTTCTTTGATCACACGCTGGAATAATACAAACGTGGATTCATAGCCTACCCATCCGCCTGCTTCATTTCCTTTGATAATGATTCCTTCTGCTCCCGCCTGTTCAGCCTGTCTTGCTTCTTCCAGACTCGTTACCTGATAAACTGCAGGCAGCGCAGAGGGTTTAGACATTCCGAATGGAAGGATCGCAAATCTTACCTTTTCAGGAATTTGAAGAGAGACGAAGTTGTCTGCAGAAAAATAAATACCATAAGATGGTACGTCTATCTGATCAAGTTGATGTAACGCTTCCTGTGCAGCCGTTATCTCATTTCCTAAACTTAAAACGGGGAATGCACCCGCCTGGTGTAATCTGGATATAAGAGTAACGTCCGGCTTTTCAAAAGGCGTCAGTCCAATAATGGTTAAGTTTTTCATGGCGTGATAATTATTGAATGATAGCAGAGATTCATAACAACATGCTTTGCCTTTCGGTAATAAGGCAATTGCTTATCATTATGATATAATAAAATTGGTTTTTGTTAGATCGTTAACGAATTGAATCGTTTTTTGGCAATTATTCAATGATCTATTGGTCTGGAATAGATTGCATAATATAAGGTTAGTGTCCGGTTGTTCAAAGGGCATCAGCCTGATTGTGGTCAAGTTTTTCATAGCATTTACGGTATTGGGATAGTTAATGTTGTTTCATAACAAAACATCAATATCACTGGGATATACAATGATATTTTGTTACAATGAAATAAAAATAATAAAATTGTATTATATATTTAATCATAAATGTAATTTGATAACTATTTTTTAATATAAAAAGTATAATTATTCAAATGCTATTAAAGTATAATTATTGTTTTATTATTCTTAGAAACGTGACGATACAATCTTAGTAATTTTAACTATAACTATTTATAGTTAAAAAAATGTTAAGCAAATATAGGAATAAAAAATAAAATATTTCAAAAACAAGAGATTTGTTTTGAGTAATATTACAAAAAGATAATATACAGTGATAAGAGTCCGAAAGTGTAAGAATCTCCTTTGTCAATCTGATAAATGGACAGTGCAAATTTATATAAAATTAATCAATATATTGTGATTTAATTTAAATTATTTATGAATTTTTCCTATCCTTTTGATAAAGAAATAGATAGGATATTTTAAGAATAATTAATATATGTTTCCGAAATTCATAAAAAAAACAGTAAGTGTTTGATATGCTTACTGTTTCTTATGTGTCGATTGTTGTTGTTTTTGTTAATAAGCCATTGGCATGCTTTGTGGGATAATTGAAGTAAAATTCCTTTCAGTGAGCAGGATTGCTGGTGAGTTATTGTTGGTTTAAAAAACTAAAAGATACTTAATCCATACTGTTTGGCCAGATCTAAAATCATATGATAGCCGGCCAGAGAATTTCCATGCTGGTCTAAAGCAGGACTGAAAACTCCGATTCCTATTTTTCCCGGAACACTTACGGTAATTCCGCCTCCTACACCGGATTTGCTTGGCAGTCCTACCATTCTGGAATATTCACCGCTGAACTCATACATTCCGGCAGTCAGCATTTGTGATTCTATCAGTTTGGCCATATCGGCATTTTTAAAAGTGGTATCTCCGTCGAATCTTACGCACTGGTTGGCAAAGAAATAACCTATTTTAGCAAGATCCTCAGCGGTAAGTTCAATGGAACACTGCTTGAAATAGTTGTCCAGCTGGTCTTCATTTCCCGAAATCAGTCCGCTGTTTTTCATAATATAAAACATTCCACGGTTGCGGTGTCCTGTTGATTTTTCAGATTCGTAAACTGATTTGTTGTAATCTATGGATGGGTTTTTGGTAATGTACCTTACCATATCCAGTATCTTCAGGAATGGTTTTTCTCCATCACCGGAAATTAATGAAGTAGTAAGAATTGCCCCTGCATTCATCATAGGATTAAGCGGCTTTCCTGTAGTTTCAAGGTTGGAAAAATGGTTGAAAGGTTTGTCGGAACCGAAATATCCCATTTTATCAAAGATATTGGTTTCTCCTTTTTCATTGACAGCCACCATTAATGATATGATTTTGGAAATGCTCTGCATGGTGAATTTTTTATTGACATCTCCGGCATTGAATACTTTCCCGTTTTTGTCTACCACTGAAAAGGCTATTGCTTTAGCATCCATTTTTCCCAGTTCAGGAATGTAATCGGCTACTTTTCCCTGGCTGTAATAAGCTCTGTTCTTCTCCAGGATACTGTTTAAGGTTTTGTCCGAAATGGTTGAGATATCTGCGGTTTTCTGAGCATAAACAATTGTGTTTAAGGAAATAAAAGCTGCTGTACAGATTCCTTTGGCAGAAAATAAAAAGCTGTTGTTTTTCATAGGGAAGGTGTATTCAAATATAATGTTGATGATAAGCCTTGAAAAACAAAGATAAAGTATTTTAATCTTGTCGGCAATTCTCATTATCGTAGTTATGAATATCGGTGCAGGTGGGCGTAGGTGATGCTTATAGAAGAAGAATAAATTGCCGGATTACGTGAGAAATTTTTAAAAAAAAAGAAATGGATAAAATTTTGTTGTTTTACCTGTTTTGTATATGTGATTAATTTTAATTTGAATTATTATTTTAAAGTAAAAAATTAATTTTATTTACTTTTTTGTTGTTTGTTTTGGTTTTTAATAAGCTAAAATGAATGATTTTATTCTGTTAAAATGAGGTTGGAGTGCCTACATTGACCGTAGCATAAGGATTTTTTACATAACTAATATGTTGGTGAAATAGCATATAATCACGAATTTGTTTATATTGTTGAAATTCAGTTGTGAAATAATGTTATTTTTTCACGATTAAATGATTTTTGTATTGTTATTTTTATTAATTTGACAAAAAATTAATAACACTTTTTTAATAACTATGAAAAACAACACCTACTTTGGCAGGCAGCACGTCTTCAGATGGCTCCTGCTATGTTGGCTTCTGGTACCTTGGGTACTGCAAGCACAAGCTCAAATTACATGGACCGAAGAGGTTGGATGCCAGGAATTCCGCGGCGAAAAAGAAGGTCAGGTTCCTGACAACGGTATCGCCAGTTCCTACATCAATTCTGCGCAGTGCCTCCGCGTCTGCGAGAAATCAATAGACCCTGTCAAATATCTGGTTCAGGGATCCAACGTTTCTAATGTACAATGGTCAGTTTCAGGAGGAACTGCCACAATTTCCGGAACCGGAAATACCTTGGCGTATGTTACGTGGGGTGCCGCCGGTAATGGATCTTTACAGGCTGTTATCACATACAATGACGGAACTGTGGAAACACAGACCATCTGTATTGAAAAAATCAACAGACCTATTGCTAAGTTTGAATTGCTTAATCTGGATTACACGGTATGTAATAATACAACGGTGTATTTTGATAACCTTTCCGAACAAAACGGAGGGTCAGATATTGTCAATTATTTCTGGCAGTTCGGAGATGGAACTACTTCCACTTCCACAGCTTTTGAACCGTCTCATATCTACACTAATCCTGGTACTTACACCATTCAGCTTACTGTAACCAATAAGTGCGGATGCCAGAGCAGGTACAGAAAGGAAATCAAGGTAGTAAAATCTTATCCTGTACAGATCAATTGTGCTTCTGTAGTATGTGAAGGAAGTACTGAGAAATACAATGCTCAGGATGGGTGTAACAAAGGACAATGGAAGGTTATTGGTGGAAACATTATAAACAATAACGGTAACGAAATTGAAGTAGTTTGGGATCAGGTAGATCCTCTGGACGGTTTCGGATATGTCATGTATATGTCTGAATGTGCCTGCCCTGAATGGACTACAGTTAAAATCCCGGTGATTTTAAAGAATGCAAAAGTTAAAGGACAGGATAAAGTATGCGCAGGGAAGCAATATACCTATTCTATTCCTCAATGGCCTACTACAAAAGTTAACTGGAATGTATCCGGGCCTGGAACAGGGCTGCTGGTTAATACCCAGCAGAGAAATGAAATTGTTTTCTCGGCTACTCAGCCCGGAACATATCACCTTGAGGCCACCTACTACAATACTTTATTAGCTTGTGAAGGAAATGCCTCTATTGATATCACTGTTGAACAGCCTGTAACGATAAGCGGCGGTACGGATGAGATCTGTGCGGGAACAAGCCAGACATTTACAGCTACCCCTAATGTACCTGTTATCTGGAAAGTAACTACCGGAGGCTCTACTGTGACTTCGGGAGTAGTAACCGGGCCATTCAGCTATACTTTTAACACCGCGGGAACCTATACTATCGTTGCTGTGAAGCAAGGAGGAGATTGTGAAAGTAACCCAAGAATTATTAAGGTATTACCAATTCCGCAGCCCCCTACAGGAACTATTTCAGGTGAGACAAAAGTATGTCCTGGAAAACCTTATGTGTATACCATCAGTTCAGTGGATCCGGGAATGGTTCCGGTTTGGAGTGTTACTAACGGAACAATCCAGGGTAGTAATGCAGGATCTTCTGTAACGGTTATCTTTAATACGGGTGCTTCATCCTATTCAGTATCTGCACAGAATAAATCGATGAGTAATGCAGGATGTCTTTCTGCTCCGATTTCGTTCAGTGTAGCGCCGTTAGACCTTAATACCATTACGGTTAATCCTAATCCGGGCGGACCTTTCTGTCCGAGCAGCACACAGACATTTACTGCAAATCTGAACGGTATTGTTCCTGATTTTATGGAATGGACATTCGGAAGTCCTAACTTCGGAAGTGTTGTAGGGGGACAGGGTACCAGTAACATTACTGTCAACTTCAACGAAATCTCTACAACAAGCAGCACTATGCTGAACCTGAGAGTTGTAAAATGTGGAGTTACAAAAATCATCAGTGTTCCGGTATCTTTATTACCGCTTCCTGTGGTAAGCTTCACAAATGTTGGAGGAATCTGTTTAGGTTCCAACCTTACATTCTCTGTTAATCAGGGATCAATCACTTCAGCAACGGGTGTAACTTTCACTTTTGCAAACGGAAATACCTATAATACCACTTATAATCCATCAGGAAATTACAGCTTCCCTAATAACGGATATATTCAAAACGGATCAGGAAGTAACGTTTCTCAAACGGTTACAGTAACTTATACAGGAACTAACGGATGTAACTATAAGCCTACTGCAAGCGCAAACTTTACAATCTATCCTGAAACTATTATTACAGTTTCTCCGGTATATAATATCCTGGTATGTGATCCTACAACAATGACACCGTATACGCTTACGGCAAATAGTTCTACAGGACTTACCAATATTACTTCCTGGCAGTGGTTCCAAAACAATTCACCTATATCAGGTGCTACAACCAACTCATACACCATAGGCGGTGCAGGTGCTTTTGGAACTTATAGAGTACAGGCTGTAGATATTAATGGTTGTGTGGTTTCTTCACAGAATATTAATGTGAGCCAGCTTTGCCCAAGCAGCGGAACTTGTAATACAGATCCTCAGATCAACTTTACAGCTACTTGGTCAGGTTGTAATACAATTTCAACATCAGGGTTAACGTATAACGGAACTCCTGATCAGATAGAATGGTCATCAGACAACGTACTTACTTTAACTTCTCCTCAGGGACAGCCTACAGCAACGTATCAGACTACACTTGCAGGAGCACATATTGTTTTTGTACGTTTAAGATATGGTTCATGCTGGTACAGCAAAGCAGTAGAAGTAAGAAAGAACTATGAACCTAAATTCAGTGTAAGCACGGTATGCAGCGGAGGCGGATATAACGTGACTCTGTTTAACAGTTCTACTATATTTGAGATTAACCAGTCATCTATTACGTATACTTTCACCAGCCCGGGTCAGCCAACTCAAACAGGACAGACGGCTACTTATAACAACCTTGCGCCAGGTACTTATACCTTCACCATGACAATGTCTGCGCCAGGGAAACCAGCGTGTACCACTACACAGACGATCACATTAGCTCCGGTTCCTAGTACCAGCTTCCTGGTTCCGGCATGGCTATGTGTACGTGAACCTATTACATTCACTGCACCGGGATACAACTCGGCTAATACCTACACATGGCTTTTTGATGGTACAGCGTATGTAGCTTCGGGAGCAACTGCTACGGTTACCTATAATACAAGTGGTGCCAAGACAATACAGCTAAAAGTAACTACTCCTAACGGATGTGTATATATTTCACCAATTGCAAACATTAGCGTGAATGAAGCTTCCATTGATGGTAATATTTCACCTGTTAACGTAGTTGCCTGTGCAGGATCTGTTCCTACACTTGTATTTAATGGTTCGGTAGGAACTGCCAGCCAGTATATCTGGATGAATGGTTCACAGCCGGTGCCTGGAGCTCCAAATTCAATGACATTCACACCTACTCAGTCGGGAACTTACTGGCCGGTATTGGTATCACCTGATGGTTGTAAAACAAGCATCATGAGTACTAAACCTGCAACAGTAACGGTTAAAAATGCTCCATATGTAAATATTTCCGGTAAAGCTACTATCTGTGCAGGATCTTCTACCATACTGACTGGTCTTGTAACAGATAATACATTAGAATACCAATGGAAGAAAGCAGGTTCAGTAGTTATACCATGGACTTCTGCTCCTTATCCGATCACTCTTAATACAGGATCATTAGCTGCAGGTACTTATGTTTATACTCTTGAGGTAAGAACTCCGGGTACATCAGGATGTGTAAGCTCTAAAAACTTTACCCTTACGGTAAGTAATCCGCCATCATCTATTACGGCAACGTATAGTTTGGTAAGCTGCCAGCCTTATAAAATCCAGTTAACCGCATCAGGACCATCTACAGGAAATTATAACTGGAGTAATGGAATGTCTGGTCAGACAATTACAGTCAATGAAGGTGGTGTATTCCAGGTTACTTATACTGCGCCAAGCGGTTGTAAAGTATCCAGCTCTGTAGAAGTACCATTAAGCCTTGAAAGCCTGATGTGGGTATTCCCTACAGGATGCTATGATGAATGTCTCAGAGAGAAGAATTACATTATAGGACCAAAAGGGGTATTTGATCATCATGACTGGATGTTGTTCGGAAACAGTATTCAAACCGGGAACAATAACTTTATCTTCCCGTTATATATCGGCTCTCCTGGTACATACCAATTACAGGTAAATCACTTAGGATGTCAGTATACATCAGGAACCATGAATTACTATCCAGGTAAAGATTGTGGATACGAAACAGATTGTAAGATTGAAGGAGATATTAAACCAATGAAGTGGGTAGGAGACCATTACTCTGTTTCTGGTATTATTCACAATGCCGGAGGACAGCCAATAAGTCTTAACGTTTCAAGTGTTAACGGATACGGAACTTATATTCCGTCTATTATTACCATTCCTGCAGGAGGGGTATATGATTTGAATGCTAATCCATTAGCTTTCTATCCAAATCCGAATTTCCAGGGTACAGACGAGGTTTTATTCTATAATGAGACATGTAAGTTTAGTACCAAAGCGGTAGATCCGGAATGGATAGGCATGAGAAGTGCATCAAGAAGTGTTACCGCTGCTGCTGTTTCTTCTCTGAAAATGATACCAAATCCTGCGAAGGAAAAAGTGAAAATCTCATACAATACAGGTAACGAAAAGTTATTGGCAAAACAGATTACAGTTTTTGATGCCATGGGCAATGTCAAATTCCGTAAAGAAGTGAAAGCGGCTTCCGGAGAGGTAGACGTGGAAGTTTCCAGCTGGCTGCAAGGCGTTTATATCGTTATTGTACAGACGGGAGATACATCATTACAAGGGAAACTAATTAAAAATTAGTGACTTATAAATCAGTGTTCTCTTCGGAGAGCACTGTTTTTTATAGTATGTGATAATTAAATGAATTTATATGATACAACTAAAAAACAAGCTTTGGGGATTACTATTGATGTTGCCGGTATTATCTTTCAGCCAGACTTACCAGTGGCAATGGGCAAAACAGGCCGGCGGCCAATCCGGTTCTGCCGATCCGGGGTTTAATTACCAATTTGATGAATCTATACGGGATATTGTTGTAGATAACAATAACAACACCTATTATCTCGCAAGTGTATGGAATGGAGGCCAGAATCTGAATGGGGTAGCTGTACCTAATTATGGACTACGTGATCTTATTTTGTTTGCTACGGATTGTCAGGGGAATGCACTGTGGTCTACCGTTATTGGCGGATCAGAAGATGGTGAAAATGCCTGGCATATTGAAGTGGATAATAATGGTGGTTTATATGTAATGGCTACTCTTTATAATAATTCTTACAGCGGCGATCCTACCGCTCTTCCTATGCATTTTGATGCTACTCACACCATGCCTTTGTATACCTATTATGATCAGACAGTAGAACCGGCGCATAAAGCGGCATATCTGCTTAAATATAAAACTTCTGACGGAACATTGGATTGGAGTAAAGCTTTGCAGGGAGATGTCAGTTATCTCAGCAGACGCTGTGATGTTCAGATGATGTATATGGATTCATCCAAAAATATTCATGCTGTTATGGGTTTCAGAGCAGGAAATCATTTAAATGGTTTAATTACCGTACCTTCAACCTATACTACCTCCTTTCAGTACTATCTTGTTAAATTCAACTATGACAATGGGAGTATGACACCTGCAACGCCACTATTGCTTCCTATAAGCGGAGGATTAACTGCAGGAGGAACTGATGGTAAAGTAAATCTGCTGTACGATGAAAGCTTAAACAGATATTATCTGGCAGGAAAAAGAATGGTAGGAAACTACAGCAGTACTATGGAAAGTCTTTCGTACAATAATATTCCTTTAACAAAAAATGCCTATATACTTGCTTTTAACGGAAGTACCGGAGCTGAATTATGGAGAAAAGAATTTGACAATAGCTTACCGGCATTTATGGATGATGAAATTCATTCCGTAATCAAAGGTTCAGGTTCTTCGGATATTTATATTTCCGGACGTTATTTTTCAGGAACAGTTCCTACCACTTTCGGAAACTATTCTTTTCCTGTACAAAATTATCAGGGACAGACTCCTTTTGTGATGAAGCTGAATGCTGATGGAGCTGTACAATGGGCAAAAGTTCCGGATGGGCTTACAAGCTTTTCTGCGTACCGTTTCATGAAAGGAAAACTGGCACTGAACGGAAATGAACTGGCCTTCGCCAAAGGAAGCTGGAATGAGATTTGGGGAAGCTTTTCAATGACACGTCCTAATTCAGATTTATCAGATCCTTTGCTGGTACGTTTCAATAAAGATACGGGTGCAGTAATTGGAACCGGAGAAATTCATAGTAATTTTCAGGTTCAGGATGAATTTACAGCCATTGCTGTAGATAAAGATGGAAATTATGTACTAGGCGGTCTTTTTCATGACCAGCTCTTTACAGATTCCAATGATAATGTCAATACCATGACAGTAAATGTGACGGGAGGAAAATCCCAGTCTTTCATTACAAAATATTCCAAGTCAGCATGCAGCCAGATGTCGGTAGAGGAAACAGCCGTACAGGCAGGAATTCAATTATTCCCGAATCCGGTTCAGGATGTGCTTACCGTCAGGAGCAAAGAGCCTTTGGTTTCTTATGAAATCTTTGGAACTACGGGACAACTGTTAAAACAGGGAACTTTGACTATGATGCAGGAACAGATCGTATTATCTTCTCTTCAGACAGGAGTATATTATATTAAACTTAAAACAAAATCTTCAACAGTAACAGAAAAGATACTGAAGAAGTAAAAAAACAAAACTGAAAATCAATAACCTTATATATAAACGGTGTTTCCATTGGAAAACACCGTTTTTTGTTGAAAAAGATCGGTCTGTTCGCAATTTTACAATTTTGGGATTTCGGAAATGCATTGTTTTGTATAAAATTTTTAAAATGAAAAAATTACTTACTCTAAGCGGATTATTACTATTTGCATTCTGGTGTAATGCTCAAAACACTGATCTTATGAAAACAGTAAGAAAAACCATAGAAGCCAGTAACGGAATCTATGCTGATCTGGCTAATAAAAATGACGGTTCTATCCTGACCCGATATACTGATGATGCATGTCTTTTTCCACCCAATGCTGCGCCATTATGCGGAAAGGAACAAATACTTTCTTTCTTTAAAAACGGCCCGAAAGTACATGTTAAGTTCATGATTCAAAACCTGTACGGAGATGGCAGAACCTCGGTTACCGAAGAAAGTTATTATGAAATGACAGATTTAGAAGGTAAAAAACTGGATGACGGAAAAGTGATCGTTATCTGGAAAAATACAAAAGACGGATGGAAGATGCATCGTGATATGTTCAGCAGTAATCATCCAGCAAAATAAAGCTAAAAACCAATATTAACAGCCTGCTGAAGATCCGTATCATTTTTGATCAGTGAATGTCTGGATGCGGAAGGGGTAATGCCTGTAAATTTTTTAAACTCTTTAATAAAATGTGCCTGATCATAATACCCGCATTCATAAGCTATCGCTGTAAGGGGTTTCCGGGTGTTGAGAACCATGGGCAGGCTTTTGTTAAATCTGGTAACCGCAGCAAAAGATGAAGGGGGTATCCCGATATGGGCAAGAAAAAGCTTTTGGATATACCTTTCTGACAGCCCTGAAATTTGTGCCATGGCAGGTAAATCTAATGAGTGTTCATTCATAAAAAACTGCTGGCTAAGTGCCTGGATTGTTGCGGCTTTCTTTATCTGGGATTCATTTTTTTTCAGCTGTTGAAGAAAATACATTTCTAAAACCCTGATTTTTGAATAAAGATCCCCAGCCTGCATGATACGGTCGTATATTTCTCTGCTCTCATTCTTTGTTACGTCGTACATATCGGTGGCATAGTTGGTAAATTCAGACAAAGGATCAGAAAAAAATAAGCTGCCGGCATGTGGGTAGATCCTTGCTATAAGGACTGAAGTTTCTTTTGCTGCGCTGAGACGGGTCGGAACAGTGAGATGTCCCAGCAATTCTATATCCGGAGTATCTTTTTGTTTACCGTTGATTGTGGTAGCAGCAAAACCACCGGAGATATTGATAATCAGATCTACATATCCGCTGGGGTAAAATACTTCATCCCGGAGGTCCTTATCAATGGTAACAATAGTATAACTCTTTATATAAGATGCTAAGCTGGCGGATGGTAAAATTTGCATAGCTGTTGTAGGGGTTAATTCATTGACGGATAGTCTGTTCGAATTTAGGAATAAATATGATATGAATTCAAGAGAAGATTGGTAAAATAAAATTCCATTATAAAAAGATATCAGGATTTTTGTAGTGAAGGTTTATAAACAACCTATTCCGTATTTTTGCAGAGAATTAACCGTTAAAAAAGGTTTATTTAAAAATATGAGCGATACATTTTCTGACAATCCTCAAATTGAGGTGGTTTCTTCCTTTTCCGAACTTGTAAATACCTCTTTTCAGGGAGTCCGGAATGCGGTTTGCTGGCAGAGAAACCTGGCCGGTGATTTTAAAGAAATTGTTTCTAAGCTTCGTTTGAAAGAGAATATCACAGTAGTTTCTTCAGACGATCTCTTAGCACTGCAGCTGACGGAAGAGGGGAATGTGGCGAGAGGAATTATCTTACATGATTTGAAATTGTTGACAGATTTCGGAGCATCTCCGGTCCTTAATTTGCTTAAAAATTATGAACGGGACGAAGAGCTTGGTTTTATTTCAACGGATGTATACTCGTATCATGTTGACCGTTCGCCTGTTGCAACAGATACTTTTCTATGCACTTATCACGGAACAGCGAGTGATATCATCGCTAATGATCAGGTGGAACAGAAAATTGTAATTCCTAAAGTCCGGGAACAGCTCAAAAAATTACATGATGGCACTGAAGACGAATTTGAAGACTTCCTGAAAGAGTATTTCTTTGATCTTCATTATCAGCCTAAGCCCGATGCAGAGCCTGTCAATTTAGGAATTGGCCATCTTTGGCGTATTGCAGTAGATCATCCTGAGCAATCCGCTTTGCCATGTGTTCACAGGGCACCTGTGGAAAATGATGGTGAATACAGGCTTCTCCTGATTTGTTAATTCAATTTGCATCGAAATCAATGAGGTCATGAAAAATCCAACATCATCAGGATATTGGATTTTCATAATTGATAGACTGAGTTACATATCAGTTATTTATTTTCAGAAGATCAGCTTCACCATTTTATTTTTATTTTGGGCACTACCTTTTTTATTTCTTTGGCTACATTAGTTCCTGCTTTCCCAAGCTCGTTACTAATGTTTCTGACCACCTTTACCGCTTCATGATTTTTTCCGGGGCCGTATTGTAAATCATGAACAGTCGTATTCCATGTTTTGACGATATCGTTGTTAGGACCAAACTGACCTTTTAAAGCGTCTCCAATCTGGTTTAATCCTTTAACAATCGTATTATTTTTTCCAAAACAGCCGTTGTCACCACCAACTCCGTTTGTTAAACACTTATTTAATTCTCGGTAGGTGAGTTGGCCTCCCGCACATCCTGCAAATGCATACGGCTGGCCTCCGGTGCTTACCGCACATTCCACGGCTATTTGAGCTTCTGTATTCAGATTAAGCTTACCTGCTCCATAACACACGGCAGTTCCCATAAAAGATATTTCTCCACTGTTGGCCTGGTCTTTAAAGCAGGAAACTAATTGCTTGAGTTCAGGATCATTGACTTTATCAGCAAAACAAAGAGGATACATTTCATAATTGCCGCCATATTCTTTATAGCACTTCATCATATCCCGGGTAATCTGTTTTTCTTTTGAACCGCCTAAAATACTGAGCATACAAAGGCTTTGTTCCTCCATGGTTGCTGAATTTTTGGCACATTTATAAATTTCAAGTTCTTTCTGTCCTGCCATATTCGTTACCATACAGTCCCCGAATTTCAACTGGTTTAATGATCCGTCAAAATTCAAAGAATTCTTATAACAGTCCACGGCATTCTGCTCACTGGTCATCATCACATCTCCATAAGGTTTTTGCTCGTCAATAATCTGCGTAGGCAAAGGTCTTAATCCGTCAGCGGTTTCAATTCCTATCTGATGATCGTACGTAGGCTTTGGCAGATACATAACCGGTGGAGGAGGAACAGGAATATTGGAATAACCCACGACACGGTATCCATATCTGTAATCCAGCTCTATAATATTTTTATTAAAATCCAGAAAAAAAGCCTTTTGATAAGGAACGGCAGACGGTAAGCGCAGATAATTAATTCCGGTTTGATCATATACGGCCTGGCCGGCATTTCCCGGATTGCCATCCTGAACAATCACTCCTGTATTATACATGGTAAAAGACTGACCATAAGTAGTCAAAAACATCTGTCCGATTGGATAAACCTGCGCAAACAGGAAGGAACAGAAACTCATCAGTGAAATCAGTACACTTAAAATGGATAGTTTTTTAATAATTGCGTCCATGATACTTATTTTTGATAAAGGTACCCCCGCAGACCAATATCAAAACATTACCCTTTTTCGCTATTTTTTTGTTGAAGAGGCTTTATAATGAAAAAACAGCCTTGGAAAGGGCTGTTTGTATTTTTTTGGATTTGAATTTTTGAAAGATGAACGTGGATATTGGATCTACTTGCCGATACAAGAAGTAAAAAATGATTTATTCATAGTATTTTATATGTGTTAAGGTGTACAAGAGTTGTATAGCAAAAACTATTTTGACTAAGTAAGATTTATAGTTTTTTAAATCAATCCTAATTGCTTTGCAAGATCTTGGGTATATTTTGCCATAGGTCTTTTAAATGTCTCAGAAGAATTAACATAGTTACCTATTATCAACTTTTTAAGAATATTCCTATCAGGAAATAAATCATGAAAATTTTTGAGTAAACTTTTATTATAAGCATTTGTGTAAACTTTAGCCTTATGTAAAAGTTCTTCAGCTACGTCATTTTGAGTATCATAGATTCCCTGTATTCCGAAAATTTTATTATATTCTTCTAAAAGGTCATTATCAGCCTCTATAGATTGAAAGTGAATTTTCAACTTAGATAAATCAGGTGTTTTGTCTAACCAATAATCTATAATCGTTTTATCATCAATCCAAAAATTAAAAACGTCTAGCTTAGCTGGATCATCAGTATAGAGTTCAAATTTTATATCTAATTTTGACTTTGCTCTATTACAATTTCCACAAACTGGATACAGATTGTAGAAAGATGTACATAGAAAAGGATACTGTGATTTAGAATGATAGTGATCTAATTCAAATTTCGCTGATATTTTTGGTTTTCTTCTCTTCTCTTTTTTATCATAAAATGAGATCTCAGATATTATTGCTAATTGTGAATTACAATAAACACAAGTTTTGATACCCGAAGAAGTAACAAATTGACGAAATTCTGAACTTCTTAGCTCATCATACCTCATTGCTTTTACTATTAATTCATGAAATTTTAATTTATCCTTTGTTTTCAGCTTGCTTTCTAGTATGTCACTTTTAGCAATTGTTTGAAAAGAAGTTATTAGCAACCTCATTTCTTCAGGAGAAGCTTTTAAAATTTCTTGATATTGATCAATAATCTTTTGAACATATTGTTTTTGTACTCTATGTTTCATTGGTTGCAAACTATCCCTCAGTTTCTTGAGTTCATCAAGGGGAGTTTTAAAATTTGCATTTCTACCCGTAAATAAGTTTTTACTGTAGTTTTCAGCTTTATTCTCTAATTCACTATCTATCAGAATTCTTCTCATTTAGTTCATTTAGTTTTTGTTGTAATTCATTGATTTTAGATTCCAAAGCCTCCTTTTCTGAAATATTAAATTTGATATCAAATAGTGATTGTAGTCTCTGTTGAATAACAGGTTCACCTACAATTTCAATTAGTTGAAGGGCCGAATTTTTATCCCATGGCTCAATTGGTTTTTGATTATCTAATCTAATTGGTAACTCCGCATCAAATGTTAAAAATGAAACTAAATCCTGAATTTTCTCTTTTGCAAAATCTCCCATTAAACCATCTGAGATAAAAAAGCTATCTGCTAAAAGTTCATGAATGTTTGCGCCAAATGTTTCTATATTCTGTTCACTTATGATAGTTTGGCCTTCATTTTTATCTAAGAAAATGACATTTTGCTTTGGCACGTCAGATAATGCCAAGGGATCATGGGTAGTAAAAATTATTTGTATCTTTTTTCCTTTAAAAATTGCTGGCAAAATTTTAATCAATAAAGAAATGTAGCGTTTTTTCCATGTTGGATGGAAAGAAAGGTCAGCTTCATCTAATAAAATAAGGTATGTTTCAAGCTCATTCTTAAAATTAAATTCTCCATTTGATATTGCAATTTCCAACTTGTACATTTGTGAAAAAAGCTCATACATAGAACGCTCTCCATTACTTAGCAGTATATCTGTATTTAATCTTAAAATGGGATAATCATCATAAGTAAAATTAGACTTAAACGCTCTAATAAAGCTTTGATACTTTATAATAAAATTATATGCAACATCTGAATTTACAGAAAATTTCGTCCAATTTGAAAAATTTTGCTGTTCTTCTACTATTGAAAGTAATGCATCGGTGAATTCTTTTATTTCTTTAAATGGTAAAAATATAGGCTGAGAATTATTGGTTAATTTAAAATATGCTTTTTCAATAATCCAATAAAATGATTCTTTGTAAGAAGTTATGTTTTCTAGATCAGAAATTTGTTCGTCAATAAAGCCTTCTTGCAAATATCTATTGCCAGTTCTTTCTAAAATTCTTTTAACCTTTAAGATTACTGCGTTAATTACTTCTAATTCTAAACGAATCTTATATGAGGTTTCATTATAATCTTTATTATACCTTATTTTTTCATCATCAGTTAGTCTCAGTTCATTGATTTTTTGCTGCTCTCTTTCTAAACGTTCTTGGTCCTTTTTCTGATCTAAATTATCGAAATAAGGCCTCAAATTCATAGAAATATTCCAATCATCCTCTTTCAATTTAAGTAGTGAAATTTCATATTTTTCGATATGAGGTAGTTCCAAATCTAGTAAAAGAGAGTTTAACTCCTCATTTTTTTTAAGTTGAATTAAATCTAAATAAAATTCTGAATTATGAATTTCAAGCATTTCTGTAACTCCAACTTCATCTCCTCGTAATTCTCTTTTTAATCTTAAATATTGAGAGAGATTAATGACTGTGTTATCTTCAAACTGGTCATTTTCATAATTTAAGTTAGATGAATAAAAAATCTTTAAGAAAGTTGAATTAGAAACTTCTTCTCCTAAATCATTTATTGCATCTATATATGAATCTTTTATAGATCTTAGTATGCTTGTTTTACCGGTTCCATTCTTACCTACAATAGCGGAAACCATACTAATATTTTCTCCCCAAAAAGAACCTTTAATAGAGCCTAAATTTAATTCTATTTCAGCTTCTTCATCTTTAAACAGAAAAGGGAAATTTGCAGTATTCAATATTATTTTTTGTATCATTGGTAATTAGTTTATTTCTTTAGATATTTAATATTAACTTTTAAACTCGAACCTTGTCAATTTAAAATACTGCAAAGGAAATCTCAAAGCAGTTTCCGACATTCCATAATGTTTTTTAATTCATCTTTAATTGGCGTCCAAAAATCAAAAGTGTAATCGTTTTTAACGTATAAAAAATCTTTAATCGTTGCTTTCTTGAGCGATCCCACATATTTAAAATGCAGGTGTTATTTGTCCCTCTGGTATCAAAAGCGACTTGTAAAATAGTTGACTTTTGTTTTTATAGGATTATTTCGATTACCTTCATTTACAAAGAAATCTAAGAAAGGTTAATCTATTTCCCCGTTAAGCAAAGTCTCCTGACTTTGGGGCAATAATAAAATTTCTTTCTTTTCCAATAAGCTCCAAGGTCAGGAGACTTCGGAGAGCTGGGATACCATTTTATTCTTCCTTCTTGATTTTTTTAATCAATTCTGTAAAAGTAATATCAACCCAATCTTTTTTCCATTCAGTTCTAAAATGAATATCATTTGAATCAGGTTTATCACTTAGATCTTTTATTCTTACAATTGTAGGAATTGGGATACAATCACCGATAATCAATGCTTCTTGTCTTTCTAAAACTGGAAGTGCATCAGTAATTGCACTCACACTGTCAGGCATTAAGCGTTTTACATACTGTTGGTCTGTTGGATTAGTCAATCTCATTGCCACAAAATTATTGCATTGAGAAAAAATGGTTTCAGAAATCTCGGATGGTCTTTGGCTTACAATCATTAATGACAAACCGTATTTTCTACCTTCTTTTGCTATTCTTTCAATAGATTTCTTTACTGATTGATATTTTGCCCCTTCACTTTGCGGAATATAATTGTGTGCTTCTTCTAATACCAAGAGAAAAGGTACTTCTGTTGATAATGGTTTCACAGCTTTGTAGTGAAAGCAAAAATCAAAAACCAAACGACTTATTAGTGAAACAACAATACTTAAAACTTCAAATGGAATTCCACTTAAATCAATGATAGTTATGTTATCATTTTCTGCTTCATCGTAACCAATAAATTGTTTAAGAATTTTTGGAAAATCAGAAGTATTAAATTCTTCTGTTTCTGATTTCCTAGGCTTTAGCAAAAATGATAACCTATTATCATTTATTTTTGATTCAAGCCGCATAACAAACCTATCAAACTCACCATTAAAAGGTCCGTTTGATGCTTTTGTGGCTGCAGCTGATGATTGAACAACAAAGGTTCTTTTTTTGTCAAAATAGTACGTACATCTGTCATCGACCAATGTTCCATCAGAAAGTTTTGGTCTAGCATTTTCACCATCTATTTTCCCCACTACTTCATTGTTTAAGTTTGTTAGAAAGGTGTGAACTTCTTTCAGACTAAAATATAAAGGTGAGTCGTAGGAAGGGTTTAAAACTGATGGATTATGTTTAATTTTATTTTGGATTACTGCATAGCGGAATTGAGAAATCTGATTATGAGAATTGTTTTCATTACTTTCAATAAACATCTCTTCCAATTCTTCCGAATTCATTAGCCAATATGGAAGTACCAAACTGTTTACGTCAAGTTTCTTCGATTTTGGAAATGCTGTTTTATACTCACCATGCAAATCAAAAAGCAAAATGTGAGTATTGTTTAAAACACCTCGTGCTGTTTGGTCGGCTGTTGGATTTATTCCTTCTTGTAAAATTCTTGCAACTGTTCCTGATTTTCCAGAACCAGTTGAACCAACTACTGCAATATGTTTGCTGAAAAATTTATCTCCATCAACTGCAATTTCAACACTTGGTTTTTGAGCTAAATTTGCAAAGGAAAATTTTTTATCCTCATCAACTGACTCATAAATTCCTTTTAGTATGGTATCATCTGCAATTGAAACATTGTTTGGGGGAATTGCGATTTGCTGACCGCCTCTTTTAAACTTGCCATCATCGTCCAAAAAGCCAATTGGCTGTGCATCCAAAATAAAAGATGGATTTGTGCTATCTGCTGTTCCACCTGAAGAAGTTTCCTTTATTTTAAAACTCTGTACTAAAGCAATGATTGAAGTATTTGAATCATCTGAAATTTTTAAATAGCTGCCAATTGTAAAATCATTGGCATCTTGTTTAAATTGGTCAGCATCCATAACTTCGATCTGAATAAGATTTGGTGCAACTGTAAGGATTCTAAATATTTCTGTAGAGTTCGGTGGCATATAATTATGGTGCTAATAGTTTATAAATATCTTCTAAGTTTTCACAGTATTTAAAATCAAAATATTGCCCGTTTAATAATGAGCTTGGTAAATCTTCTTTAGAGAAGTTGAGTAAAACACTCCACTGTTGAATTGTCGAAACGTTTGAAATCAAACAGGCTCTGGAAATTAGCTTCACAGAGTATGACGATTTTAAAATTTTCGCTGCGTTCGCAGTTGTATTTATTACGGGTTCTTTATTGAAAAAATGACTGGAAAAATTTATTCCTTCGTAACCATCATTGAAAGAAAGTTCGTTGCTTATTAAAACTCTCTTTATATTGGTCAATACTGCTAAATCGCAATCAAGCACTATCGTAATAGGTTTTGCATCTCGCAAAGCCGAATTTAATTTATAATATCTAAAAACTAAATTTTCAATAAATGATTCAATTGGTAGTTCCGAATTGTCTGCCTTAAGGATTTCTTTACCAATTACAATTGCTTTAGTTCTGATTGGGGCAAGCGCTCTTGTGGATTTAAGTGCTTGCGCCGCTAATTTCAGATATTCTTTTTTTGAGCGAAGTTTTATAAACCATTCATTGAATAATTTCTTGCTACAATCAATTCCTTTGATAAAATCTCCCTTACTGATCAGTCTTTGGCTTGTCGTTCTCTTAATAGCTTTATCAATTACAATTCTCAGTGCATTGTTATAATACAAAGTGTCAGCTTCAAACTCGGAGCAATTAAATTTAGTTATTAACTTTTGAATTACTTCTTGTTGTTGTATTTCGAATTTCTTTCCAAAAACAAATTTGAATTGAGCGATAAAAGAATTAAGTTTTGCATCTGTTATTCCGTTGTCAATATGATGCTGCTTCTCAACTTTGCTTTCAGTGTATGTTAAAATCGCTTTAAGTTTTGCAATATCTATTACTGGTTCACTACCTGGAGTTTCATTTTCAAAGTGAGCATATAAAACATAATTATAATTGTCCGGAGTAGACGGATTCACAAAGTGATCTAACATAAGAGTTATTGGTTCTCTTACTGCTGAATTAATAAATCGTGGTTTTGAAAGGTACTTGCATTGAATTGTGGTAGCATCTGTTGCTGTAGTAATATCAATGTCTTCAATCCCTTCAATTGTGATAGTGTCAGTATCTGTTCTCAATTCCAGAAGTTTCAAGATAGAAGTGTCAAATTGATAGTAATAACCTTTAATGGTTGCATCTGCAGCTCTTGTTGCCATAGTATATGTCTTTGAAATTGCCTATAACTTATTATGTAATCTACATCCTGGAAAATAAATCATTTATACTTACGAAGGTATATTGTTTATAATTTATTATCAAATTTATTAAATACTATATTTATCTATTTACGGAAATCCGTAAATAGATAAATATAAAAATAACTTTAAAATGAGAACTCAGTATTTTCACTGAATTTATGAGGAGTTTTTATTGCATACTGTTTTTAAAAACAATAATACCAACTTTCGTAGTTATTTATTCATTTAAAAATTCTATAAAGTGTTTCAATAGGAATTCTATATGTATTATCACCCCGCTCCGCAAAGTCTCCAGACTTTGAGGCATTAATAAAGCTCCAAAGCTCAGAAACCACGAACAGGGACTCCAATAAACAAAAAAACAGCCTAAAAAAGGCTGTTTTTTATCTTGAATTCAAAATTCTTAAAATATGATAAAGGAGATTGAAGTTATTTCCCAATACAGAAAATGAACCATATTGATACTCAATTAATTGATTAATTTGGGGGACATTTAAAGGGCAACTCCCTGACAAACTGATAATTATTGATTCAAAGATACTTTTTTTTTCAAAAACTAACAAAAAATATAAGGAAATTTATATAATTATTTTTTCATCGTTATAATTAATCATATTTATTTTAAGTGAGGTGATAGGGAATTATTGAAGACTTCTCGATTTTAATCCTATGTTATAAAATCGACCAGAGGGCTTAATTTGAAAGTTACAGCTGCATGGCTTGATTGATAGCTTTTAGTGATTTCAACTCTAGTTATAGGTATGCCAGGATAATAGCAAGACTATTGGACTGAGCTTGCTTAGTGATAGTTATAAAACTACACATAATTAGTGATAATATGATTAGTGTTCAGTGGAATAAGTAAAGATATCTGTTTACATTTGTCATGTCTCTTTAAAGAATTTTCTACATTATTGTTTTATACTGTAGATATTTATGTTTTTTAATGATCCGGCATGGCCACACAATTGCCGGATCTCTTTTATATTTATATCAGAACAATAGTGCTAATATTTAAGATTAAAGATATAGTCAATTATGTTGTTTATTATCTCTTAATATTGAAGTGACAGTGAAAATTATCAAAACAATATAAAACCACAGCACATGAAAAAACATTTATTATTCTCAACTTTAATTCTTTCCGGTTTATCTTTTGCCCAAGTACAATTGAAAAACACAAGGTTTGGTCTTACGGCAGGTGTAAACTATTCAAGAGTAGCAAATGCCCACAATCCCTCCGGTGCAAGGTATACTTTTCAAGGAGGTGTTTTGGCTACGATACCGATGGGAAAAACTAATCAATTCTTTATACAGCCGGAAGTATTATATTATGGGGCAGGAGAAACCGGGAAAGATAAAAATGCTAAAGGAAAAGATGGTTATGATGCAGTATATGCCAATAACTATCTGAGTGTACCTCTTTATTTTAAAGGGTACTTTTCAGAATCTGAATCTGAATTCTTTGGATTGATAGGTCCTAGATTTAATTTTTTAGTCAATCAAAATGTGAAAAATACTCCTGCTGGGAGACCTTACTACGATCCTAATGTTACTGATCCAAAACAGCCTTCAGGTGTAAATGGTAAAGCTAAGAGCTTCAACTGGGGGCTTGGATTAGGGGTAGGATATAGTTACAAGAGGCAAGTTGAATTGGTTTTAAGGTATGATTTAGGATTCTCAGATACATATCCGGGTCTTGTAAATGAAATCGGAGGTAATGATAGCAAAAAATCAGAACAGGTGATAGCCTTGACTTTAAATTATATATTTAAATAAGTATTTTTCAAATATAGAAAATACCGAAGAATGAGATTTTTCGGTATTTTTATGCAATATATTAAAAAAAATCTTGACATATTTGTTGCAAAAATTTTACAATTTATCTATATCAGATAAATTGTAAAACAGCTTTAAACATAAAATGGGCTGTCTCGAAAATGAGGCAGCTCCATCTGTAATTAAAATAAAACTTATGTATAAATACGTCAACTAATAAGAGTTAAAAATTGCGGCAATAGTAATTTGCATTGCCGCCACCGTGGTAAAAAAATAACTTAAAAAACACTTAAAAAAATATTAAATGGTACACCCCATTCTAAATATATATATGTTCATTAATTAATTTTATGATCATATCATTTGTGTTAATTAAACCGATTTTACCAAAATCCCTGTCTGTACTTTGTAAATACATCAAGCATATGTTTTAGACTATATACAGCAAACTGAATGCTGAGGTAGTTTTATCCAGGCTTCTATCAGTGTAATAATTAACTTACATTTCAATATTTTTTTGATCAGCTCTAATCAACTTCTTTGAAATTGATTATATACAAAATTACATTCTTATCATTTAGATAACTCTAAACTAGAGTCATATTATCACTAGTTGAATGTAGTTTTTTTACTAAATCGTACTGTTCCTTGGGATTATACGAAAGCTTCCAAGAATTAATTTTTATAGATATTTTTCTTGATGTATTGCAAGATAAAACTACACTTTGTTGGTTATCAGTATGATATGGGTGTGTTAATTTTACAATTGAAAAAAGAATTCTTTTTAGTATCATTTCTTATTATTAAAAAAATATAAAGATTCTTCTTTTCATTACGCTAATAATCATTAAGACATAGCTATCAAAAGATAATTAAAGTATCTGTTATTCAGGAGAGGTAATATGTAATTAATATTCTTATTATGATGAAGCAAGAATTTTTATTGAAACTGACTCCCTATCAGGAAGTTTTTTATGACAATTGGAAGTTAGATCCTTTGAAAAGTGATCTTCACATTATTTTAGATCAGACCTTCTCAGGAGTTATTGATATAGAAAGACTCAATAAAAGTCTGGTAAGATTTGTTAATCATAATTTATTGGTTAATAGTAATATAGTTAGTGTGGATGGAGAATTGTTTTGGAAAAGCAAGTTGCAGCTGTCTGATACGACTCCGCTGCTCGTATCTCTCCCTAATTATACTGATTATGAAGAGTTTTTAAAGCTTGTACTAAAGCCATTCGACCTTGAAAATGATCTACTATCAAGATTTTATATTATTAAACGGGATGATGGAAAATATAGAATAATCTATGTGTTTTCCAGCATCCTTATTGATCGGTTGACAGATAATTTTCTTCATAGTGAATTGAGTAAATATTATAATGATAGTAGTTATGACAATCCGGTAAGCCTATCCGAGCAGGCATATTTACTTAATGAAATGAATAAGGAGGTAAGAACTATATTGAATAATGGAAAGGACGTAATTGCTGATTTTTGGAAAAGACATTTAGCAAGCATTGAAAATCCGGGTTTCAAGTTTCTGGAAGTGTATAATAAGTCTGTAAGTGATTCTAGTTCATTCAATGAAATAAACTTTGAATTTTCCAAAGAAATACTTTCCAGAACAAATCTGTTAACGGAAACTTATAAACTGACTCCTTATGCCTATGGACAGCTAGTACTTGCTATTTTACTCCATCGAATATCAGAGGTTAATCATCTGATTGTTAATTACCCGGTAAGTATTAAGAAACAGCAAAACTATATTTTAGGCTCACATGTTAATACCACTGTTAAAGGATATTATTTTTCTTCTGATTGCAGACTTAAGGATCTGATTAATCAAAATATTGACTATCTCAAGAGTTTATGGAATACCAAAGCAGATTACTTGCCTGTATCAGATCTTATGAAGTACGCTCCAAGACCTGATATTCTGGAGTTTAATTTTTCTCAGACTAGTTTCAAGGATCTGTTTATTGATTATCATGGAATTGCTGATGTAACAGTTAATGATGAATTAAGTCTGAACACAGTTGACATGATTTCTATGGAACAGGAAGTTAAAAATGAGATACTTCGCTTTAAGATAATATATAATAGCTCTCAACTTAATCCCGAATTGATTACAAACTTTATAGAGCTTTATAAAAATCTGTTTATCTGTATCCTGGATGATTTGTTGAATAATAAAACCAATCGATTAATTTCTGGTTATCATTTATTGAATTATGAAATGCATCACCAAGTAATCTCTTCCCTGAATGATACGATTAAATATTATGACAGAGAGGCTACGCTTCATGGTTTATTTGAGGAACAGGCATTCTGGACCCCTGAACATACGGCATTGGTATCTGG